>CANQYE010000027.1 GCA_947627995.1 uncultured Bacilli bacterium | reverse complement strand
AAAAGGAAAAATCAAACATATGGTATACTAAATGTAAAATAACAAATATAATTTGTTATTTTTTTTGTTATGTATATTATTATTTAATTATAATGTAAAAATTAATGAGTGAATTTTTCTTTATATTTAAATTTAATTAGTGTTAGAAAAAAATAAAAGAATTAACGGCTCAATTAAAAACAAGGGAAAATAAATAAATTCCCTTTTTTTTTTATTGTTCTCGTGGTAAAATATTAAATATAAAGATGAGGAGAAACATTATGAATTTTTTAAGAAGATTAGTTGATTCAGAATACAAAGAATTAAAAAAATTTGAGGCAATTGCTAACGAAATTGTTGCATTAGATGATGAAATGCAAAATTTATCAGATGCAGAATTAAAGAATAAAACAAATGAATTTAAAGAAATGATTGCAAAAGGAATAGATATCGATGAATTGATAGTTCCAGCATTTGCAACAGTACGTGAAGCGGCTTCAAGAGTAATAAATCAAAAGCCTTTTTACGTACAAATTCTTGGTGCTTTAGCTTTGCATTATGGTAATATTGCTGAGATGAAAACAGGTGAAGGTAAAACTTTAGTTGCAACAATGCCTGCATATCTAAATGCTTTAACTGGAAAAGGTGTACATATAATTACGGTTAATGATTATTTAATAGATGTTGCTGCAGATGTCATGGTAGGAGACATTTTTAGATTTTTGGGTTTAACTGTTGGTAAAAATAAAAGAGATTTATCATCAAAAGAAAAACAAGAAGTTTACAAATGTGATATTGTTTATTCAACAAATAATGAAATCGGATTTGACTATTTAAGAGATAACATGGTTACTAAAAAGGAACATAAAGTCCAAAGAGAGTTAAATTATGTTATTGTAGATGAAGTCGATTCAATTTTAATTGATGAAGCTCGAACACCATTAATCATTTCAGGTGGAAAATTTAATTCAGCTTCATTATATAAAGAAGCTGATAAAGCTGTAAAAAAATTGGAAGAAGAAAAAGATTACTCAATTGATGCAAAAACAAAAAGTGTCTTTTTGACTGAAAATGGAAGTGAAAAATTAGAAAAAATATTACGATTAGATGATTTATATGATTTGAGCAACTCTGCGTTATTACATCATATTAATCAAGCTTTAAAAGCTAATTATGGAATGAAAAAAGATGTAGATTATGTTGTTGCTGATGGAGAAATTGTTATTGTTGATCAATTTACAGGTCGTTTAATGAAAGGACGACAATTTAGTGAGGGCTTACATCAAGCTATTGAAGCTAAAGAAAATGTAAAAATTAATGAAGAAACCAAAACTTTAGCAACTATTACTTTCCAAAATCTATTTAGAATGTATAATAAAATTTCAGGAATGACAGGAACAGCAAAAACAGAAGAAGAAGAATTTAGAAATATTTATAATATGTATGTAATACAAATACCTACTAATAAACCAGTAATTCGTGAAGATTTAGCAGATTTAGTATATTCAACTGAAGCTGGAAAATATAAAGCCATTGTAAAAACTATTAAAGAGATACATAAAACTGGACGTCCAATATTAGTTGGAACTATTTCAGTAGAAGCTAATGAACATTTAAGTAAGCTTTTAAAAGCAGAGAAAATACCGCATGAAGTATTAAATGCAAAAAATCATGCTAGAGAAGCAGAAATAATAGCAAAAGCTGGAGAAAAAAATGCTGTAACAATTGCTACAAATATGGCAGGACGTGGAACGGACATTAAACTAGCAGCTGGTGTTAGAGAATTAGGCGGGTTATATGTAATTGGAACAGAAAGACATGAATCACGTCGTATTGATAATCAGCTTAGAGGTCGTGCTGGACGACAAGGAGATCCTGGTACAACACAATTTTTTGTATCTTTTGAAGATGAATTAATGAGAAGATTTGGTACGGATAGAATCAAAGGACTTGTTCAAAGTATAGGAGTTGTTGATGATCAAGCTATCAGATCTAAAATGTTTACTAGAAGTATAGAAACCGCGCAAAAAAAGGTTGAAGGCAATAATTTTGATTCTCGTAAAAGTTTATTAGAGTACGATGATATTAATAACGAACAAAGAGAGGTAATTTATTTAAAGAGAAACAATATTTTAAATGAGGAAAATATTCAAGAACTT
Organism: uncultured Bacilli bacterium; assembly: GCA_947627995.1. Classification (GTDB taxonomy): domain Bacteria; phylum Bacillota_I; class Bacilli_A; order RF39; family UBA660; genus CANQYE01. The sequence continues at coordinate 1,861 of CANQYE010000027.1, read as the reverse complement.
ATTTATGGAATTTTTAAAAATACTATAGATAATTTTGTTGATTCTCATATCGCCCCAGAGGGATATTTAACAGATAAAGATAACGAAGATATTATTGAGTTTGTAAATAATAATTTCTTAAATGAAAAAAAGCTTGAAAAAAAAGATTTAAAAAGCAAAAAAATTGAGGAAGTTAAAGAAAACATTTATAATAAAATAATTGCAGATTATGAGGAAAAAACGAAAGATATTCCAGTAGAATTAATTTCAGAGTTTGAAAGGTCAATACCTTTACAAATAATTGATGAGGATTGGACTGAACATTTAAGTACAATGGATCATTTACGTGAAGGCATCGGATTGCGTGGATATGGACAAATTAATCCACTTCAAGCATATACAAAAGAAGGTTTTGAAATTTTTGAAGAAATGCTTAATAATATAGACTATAAAATTACTATGTTTCTATTAAAAGCAAAGTTTGAAAGAATTAATGAACCAAAAGGTAAAATAACCACAACTAAGACCAGAACATCAAAAAAAATTGGAAGAAATGAACCTTGCCCTTGTGGTTCGGGAAAGAAATATAAAAATTGTTGTGGTAAATAAACTCGCAAGCCCTTATAAAATAAGGGTAAAACGAGTTTTTTTGTTCCCATTTTTAGGTATTTTTTAATGAAAAATAACGATTAGATAAGTTTTAGATAAGGTTTTGAAAGAGAATTAAGTGTTAAATTTGGAGCAATTTTATAATATTAAATATTGTGATATAATCTGTTTAAGAGGTGTAAAAATGGAAAGAAAATCAACAGTAATTATTTATTTGTTATTAGTAATGCTACTACCAATAAACGTCAATGCTACTGGTGGAGGATTGAGAAAAAATTCATTAAAAACATGTCCTAATGGAATCACTTATGGAATGCATAGTGATGGCCATGGAGGAACACATTGGCATGTTGCTGTTACAAATGAAAATAATTATTTTGCAGATGGAGATGCAATTTATAGTGATCCATGTCCAGGATATGATAAAAACCAAGGGACTGCTGGATCTACTGATGGTAATAACAATACATCGACTAATAATTCTGTGAATAATAATAGTGTACAGAGTAATTCCGGAAAAGAATCTATATTAGAAAAAAGCAAAGATAATTCTTTAAAAAGAATTATTATAGATGATGAAGAAATTGAGATTTCTGATAATATGAGGTTTGAAACAAATAAGAAAAAAGTTTCGATTGAAATTGAGACAACAGATTTAAATGCAAAAGTTAATTATGAAAACAAAGATTTAATATCAGGCGAAAACATCATAAGTATAATTGTTACTGCTGAAAACGGCGATAAAAAGGATTATACTTTAACAATTAATAAAATAAAAAGTAAAGGATCAGCAGTAATTAAAAATTTTGTATTAGGTGCCGGTGAGGTTGATTTTAGAGATAATAAAGCTACTATAACTAAATTAAAGAATGAATCTTCTTTAGATTATTCATATGTATTAAGTGATAAGAATGCAAAATTAATAATGTATTTAAACGGAGAAGAAACTACAGAATTTAAGTTATTAAAAGAAAATGATATAATAAAATTAGTTGTTGTTGATGAAAATGATAATGAAAATGTATATGAGATAACAGTTAAAAATGCTTCCATTATATATTCTTTCCTTATATATGGATTGATTGCTTTAATAATGCTATCCCCAATAGTAATTATAATGGTAATTATAAAAAAAGAAAAAGAAAAAGAAAAAGAAATTATTAGTTAATATAAAAATTAGAATTACTACTAATAATAAATTAGTATTTATTAATTTAGATACGTTTTTAGATAAGTTACATGAGAAAAAATTGCAGTTTTGATATAAAAAGTT
>CANQYE010000026.1 GCA_947627995.1 uncultured Bacilli bacterium | reverse complement strand
TTAGTCGTTTACTAGGCTTCACAATGGTCTAGTTTTAAAAAATAAGGGCTCTCAAAATCTTATCATATTTCGCCCCAAATTTTAGGAAACTTCTAACAACTTTAAAGTTGTTAGAATTGTATATGAAGACTGACGAAAATGCTTTTTCAGTCTTTTTTGATTTTCTAATAAATAGCAACTAGGTTAAAAAAATCTACAATAATATCAATAAATGTTTGAAATATGATAAAATTATATTGAGGTGAGTGAATAAATATGAATATTTATTTTATATTAGAAAAAAATTTATTTAATCCAAACTATCTTAAAAATATTTCTAAATTTGGTAATATAATATTTATGAGTAAAAACAATGAAGAAAATTATAAAATTCTGACTAAAGATACAATGCAAAAAGTTATTGTATATGATCCTGATTATGCAGGTTGGCATTTTCCAAATAATATTTTAAATAGTATTACTAACTTAAAAGCAGTTTTCTTAGGAACAACTGATAAAAGTTATATAGACTTAGAAATTTGTTCTAGAAAAAATATTGATGTAATAAACATTCCGAAATATGCAACAAATAGTGTTGCAGAATATTTAGTAATGTATATGTTTGCTTTGGCAAAAAAAATTCCTCTTCAAATAAAAAATGAAAACAAGCAAACGTTTACAAATGAATTTATGCAAATAGAATTAAGTGATAAAAAGGTTGGTATCGTTGGTTTAGGTAATATTGGATCAAGAATAGCAGAGATTTGTTCTGGTATTGGTATGCAAGTTTACTATTGGAATCGATCAGAAAAGCAATGTAAATATAATTATATTTCTTTAGATAAACTATTTGAAGATTGTGATGTTATATTTATTTGTTTATCAATAAATGATGAAACTAAAAGATTAATTACTGATGAATTATTAAATAGTATGAAAAATTCTTGTATTTTGATTAGTGGAACAGGGAAGCAATTATTTAATTCCAAATTAATTGAAGAAAAAGTAAAAAACAATAATTTATTTGGCTTTGCATTTGAATCTTCAGATATACCACTAGATGATTATAAGGGAAATGTAATGGTAACAAGTGAATATGGTTGGTTTACTAAAGAAGCTAGCGGATTAAGATTAAAAAAATGGTATGAAATGATTATAAATTATTTGAATCGAATTGATTAAGGAGAAAGAATTAATTAAAAATGTTTATAAAAAATTATATGGAAAAGAACCATAAATAAATACGAATATAAGTAAAGTAATTCTTATTGTCTCATATAAGTGGGTGTCGTACTTTGTATAATTTACCCATAGAAAAGAACTAACATAAATGATTGTTAGTTCTTTTTACAATTATAGAAAAAATTAATTTTATAAAATGGTTTTGTTTATTTTAAACACCTAATAAAATATATTCATTGAATAATGTTATTATAAGGTCTATTGTTTTTTATTAGAGGTCTAAATATTTTTTTCAAGTTGATAATAACTTATTAAAGCGTTAGATATAGCCAAAGCGATATCTTTCCGATGATTTATTATCCATAAAGCATCTTCTAAATTATCATGGTATGCTACTTCTAAATTAATTCCAAAAGAGAAATAAGCTGGATTTGTTTCAGCTAAAAAACCTTTAGCATATTTAATGCCACGATTTGTCAATTTGTTTTTTTTATAGGGATAAATAGAATAAATTTCATCATAAATTTTTTTAGCTAATGAATAAGTTTTACTATATGAATCATGTATCCAGACCTCAACTCCTTTTTTCCAACTTTTATATGATGCATTAGAATGAATTGCTAAATGCAAGTCGATACATTCTTCATGATTAGTTTCTGACCAATTTTCGATAAAAGTTTTATAAGAGTTTCTATAAATTAAAACATTGTAATTTTTTAATATTTTTTCAATCTCATCACATAAATTATTCATTTCAATCATTTCATTTGTATAACCACTGCCGCTAACTCCTACATTATATTTTTGCCTAGATGGACTTAAAAAAATTCTTGTTTTATGGTTTTTTAAATAAAATGGGAAATCAACTACATATGAGTCTTTGTAACCCTTTTTAATCGCTATAGCTCTAATTAAGCAGTCACTTTCAATAATAATTTCATCCTTAAAGCAAATAGAATTTTTATCTGGGACACTTCCATCCGTAGTATAAAAAATAGAAGCATCTTTAGTATCAGTATGCAAATATATTTTAGTTCCTTTTTTTATATTATCAAAACAATAATCGATATAAACAGGTGCAACAATTGGCATAAATTCTTTTTTCTTTTTTTTGATAATATAATCAAAATCAGTTCCAATAAAATTAATTAGATATTTCACAATCTCGAAGTCATCTTGATTTTGAAAATAATAATATTTTTCGTCTTGTTTAATAAATTTTAAATTAATTTTTTTTATTTTTAATTTTCTATATAAATCTTCGTTTATTAATTCTTCTTTAATTTTTCCGTTTTTCATATCTTTTAATGTTATTTTTTTTACTTCTTTTTTATTTTCAATATTTTTTATTAAATGCCAATTCCCAAGTATATCAATTATATCTCCATATTCTAAATTTTCCATTTTAACTCCTTATATAACTTATACACTATAATAATATCATATTTTAATTGCTTTAATAAAAGTTTCTTTTTGAATAATTAAAAAAAACTAAACCAAAATAATAATTAAAAGAGGAATAAAATGAAAAATAATTTAAAAAAATATAACACAAAAAGAAATTTTAATATAACGGATGAACCCATAGGAAAAAAAGAGAAAATTGCTAAAAAATTAAGATTTGTAGTTCAACATCATATTGCAAGTAAAGATCACTACGATTTTCGTTTAGAGTGGAATGGCACTTTAAAAAGTTGGGCAGTTCCTAAGGGACCATCATACAACCCTAAAGACAAAAGGCTTGCAATACAAGTTGAAGATCATCCATTAGAATATCGTAAATTTGAAGGAACAATACCAAAAGGACAATATGGCGGTGGAACAGTAATGATTTGGGATGAAGGTTATTGGGAACCATTAGATAATCCTAAAAAAGATTTTGAAAATGGTAACATTAAATTCATTTTAAAAGGCAAAAGACTTAAAGGTAAATGGGCATTAATCAGATTAAATGAAAATAATTGGTTGTTAATAAAAGAAAAAGATTCAGTTATTGGTTATAAAAACATAAATGAATTTATAACTAGTATAAAAAGTGGAAAGACTATGGAAGAAATAGAAAATAAAAAGAAAAGAAAAAAAGTAATTAAAATAACTAATCCAAATAAAGTAATATTTAAAAATCCTAAAATAACAAAAAAAGATTTAGTTGATTATTATAAAAAGGTAGCTAAAAGAATGTTGCCATATTTAGAAAAAAGAATTATAAGTACAATTAGATGTCCAAATGGGATTAATGAAAGCAAGTTTTTTAAAAAACATTTAGAAAATATAGATAATCTTTTAGGTAAAATTAATATTTCTAATAACGCAAAAGAGGAAAATTATTATTATATTAAAAATGTTGAAGGATTAATATCAGAAGTACAAATGAATAGTTTTGAATTTCATATATGGGGTAGTACTATTGATAATTTAGAACATCCTAATATAATGGTATTTGATTTAGATCCAGATGAAAATATGAATTTAAAAAAAGTGCGTCAAGGAGTTAAAGACTTAAAAAGTATATTAGATGATTTTTCTTTAAGTTCATTTTTAAAAACAAGCGGTGGTAAAGGTTATCATATAGTAGTTCCAATTAATTCCATTAGTAACTGGGAAAATTTTTGTCAAACCGCCAAAAATATTGCCCTACTTATGGAAACAAAATGGCCTAATAAATATGTAATTAACATGAGAAAAGATAAAAGAAAAAAGAAAATATTTATAGATTGGATAAGAAATACAAGAGGTGCAACAAGTGTAGCTCCTTATTCAATAAGATTAAGAAAAAAGCCGACCGTATCAATGCCAATTTCATGGGAAGAACTTGATATAGTTAAACCAAATGATATCACAATTAATGAAGCAATTAAAAGAATTAAGAAAGAAGATCCTTGGAAAGGTTTCTTTAAAGTAAATCAATAAATAATGATATACATAACAAAAAAAATAACAAATTATATTTGTTATTTTACATTTAGTATACCATATGTTTGATTTTTCCTTTT
>CANQYE010000025.1 GCA_947627995.1 uncultured Bacilli bacterium | reverse complement strand
AAAGATATGGAATAACAGTAGATGAATTAAAAAGAGCAAATAATTTAACAAGTAACACTTTAAGTATTAATCAAAAACTAGTTATACCAGCAACTACAGGAGAAAACATATATGTAGTAAAAAAAGGAGATACATTATATAGTATTGCCAAAAGATATGGAATAACAGTAGATGAATTAAAAAGAGCAAATAATTTAACAAGTAACACTTTAAGTATTAATCAAAAATTAATTATTCCTAATTAGTTTAATAAATATACGCCTAGGTTTAAATACATCGCAAATATTAACCAGAAAAAATAAGGCAATAATAAATAAGCTGATAATTTATTTATTTTATTAAATAATAAAATTGTTCTAATAGTAAAAATAATTATTAATATTAAATCAATATAAGCTAGTAAATAACCTTTTAAGTTAAAAAATATTAATGACCAAATAAAGTTAAAGAATAATCCTAAAAAGTATACTAATAATGCGTTATTTTTATATTTATTATTAGAATTATAAATAATAACACTAGATATACCTAGTAAAATATATAAAATGCTCCAAACAATAGGAAACACAATTCCCGGTGGCGATAAAAATGGCTTATTAATAACTTGATAAGCAGATATATTACTATTAATACCGATTAAAAAGCCTATGCAAATTGGCATAAATAATAGAAATATAGAAATAAAAATTTTTTTCATAATCATCACAATTAATTATATGAATAAAAAATAAAATATTGCACAATTTATAATTAGGTGAAATTATGAAAAAATGCAAAATTACAATATTAAGAAAATTATACCATAAAGATTTAGTTGATAAATACATACCTTATCCCAATTATGGAACATGTGATATATTTAAAGAAGGAGATGTGTATTATACAAGGGGCTCACTTGGGACAGATATGCCACATGGTTTTTGTCCGGCTGCTTGGGATGCCATAGGTAAAGAAGCAGCAATATTAGCTTCAGGTGGTAAAGTTTATGGTGATAAAACAATACATATATCAAGTTGTAATGATGGAACGCGACCTGTAATTTTCAAATTAGAGGCTGTAGAAAGTGATTAAAAGAATTCTGTTAGAATTCTTTTTTTATAAATAAATATATGATAAAATATAAAGATATAAAGTATTATTAATACTTGTTTCAAAATTTGAGAAAAAATTAATATTAATAAATAACATTAAAAACTATATAGTAACTTGGTTAAGGAGGTTTTTATGATTTATTTGAAATCTTTTAAGCTACTAAGTGCTTACGAAGAACATTCTATACTTAATTCTGAAGAAAGAAGAATATTTAATAGTAGTTACCCATTGCACATTTTTAGCAGCAAAGAGTTTGAAAATATCGATTTTGATGATATAACAATTTTTTATGGTGGTAATGGTTCGGGGAAAACAACTTTAATAAATATAATTTCTGAAAAATTAAACTCTATAAGAAAAAGTAATATAGATAAAGGGGCTTATTTTGACTATTATGTAGAGATGTGTCAATATTATATGAGTAGGGACCCAATTGCTATTAAAACAATTATTAGTGATGACGTATTTGATTCTCTTCTTGATATTAGATCAATTAATATGCATGTAAATAGAAAAAAAGAGGCTTTAAGTAAAGAATATTTAAATAATAAATATAATAAAGATCATATTTCTTTTAGTGATTATGATAATTTAAAAAAAGATTTTGCTTCTAAAACTAAAAGTTTATCTCAATATGTAAGAGAAAGACTTGGTAATAATAATATTATAGAACAATCTAATGGTGAATCAGCTTTGTTATTTTGGGAAAGAGAAATAACAGAAAATGGTATTTATATTTTAGATGAACCAGAAAATAGTTTATCTGCTGAAAATCAATTGAAATTAAAAAAATATATTGAAGATTCTGTAAGATTCTATAATTGTCAATTTATTATTTCAACTCATAGTCCCTTTTTATTAAATTTACATTCTGCTAAAATATATGATTTAGATTCAGTCCCAGTTGATGTTAAAAAGTGGACACAGCTGCCTAATGTTAGACTATATTATAATTTTTTTAAAGAAAAAGATGAGGATTTTAAAAATAATAATAGTAATTAATCTACTAGACATATTATTATATCTATAGTAAAATATTTAAATTATGAAAGCAAGTGTAGAGGTAAAAGAAGTATTAAAAAAAGTAGATATAAAATGGTCTAAGGATAAAATAATAAGATTTCTTTATGTAAAATTAGCTCCTTATTTTCAACGTGATTTAGATTATTTTTTGGCTGATGATATAGATCAATTTTCTATGTACTATAAAAATGAATTTAAAAAAGATACAAATTTAGTTGTTTGCAAGACTATATGTAATCAATACCAACAAATATATCAGACATTTGGTATAAAATGTAAAATTATAACGACTAATAATAAACTTGTACCTCATTATGCATTAATAGTAGAAGGAAATTTAGGTTGGTATTTTATTGACCCATTAAAAGACTTATTTGCAAATCAGCTTGGCTTAAAAACTGCTTATTTTGGTACTACTCCTATTATTAAGCATTCGTCAGTAATAAAGCAATATCCATTTTTAATAGAGCTTTCTCAAGAATATATTGAACGTTTAGACTTAGAATTAAATTTAATTGCAAGACCAGAAGGCTATATGAATCTTTTTTTCGATACTCTTCACCAAGAAATAACTACAAATAAGGCAATAGAGTATTTTGGAGTGGAAAAAAAAGATTTAATTGGATTAATAATTAAAAAAATAAAATTTATGGAAAAATATTTAATAAATCTTGGTAATATAAATGGCTTATATGAAAGAAATGTTTTTTATGAATATTTAATATCTTGTATTTTTAATAAAAGAGAAAAAAATAACATATCATCAAACATTATAACAAAAGACTCTTGTTATGCTATAAGTATTTCGTTAAAATCTAATTTATTAGAAAATGGCGAAATAAGTTTTCAAGAATATAAAGATAAAAAAGGAGTTTATCGTTTAACAAATAAATGATAATGTTAAAAAAGCAAACAAATGTTTGATTATTTAACATAGTTGTTGTATAATAATTATGGTGATTGAAATGGAACTTATAGAAAAGCTAGCAATTTTAGCAGATGGAGCAAAATACGATGCTTCTTGTTCCTCAAGTGGAAGTAGAAGAATTTCTAAAAATACTTTTGGAAATACTTCTTTTTCTGGAATTTGTCACTCCTTTTCATCTGATGGAAGATGTATTTCTCTTTTAAAAATTTTAATGACTAATTGTTGTATGTTTGATTGTAAATATTGTTTAAATAGAAAGAGCAATGATATAAAAAGAGCTATTTTTACTCCAGAAGAAGTTTGCAAAATAACTATAAATTTTTATAAGAGAAACTATATTGAAGGATTATTTTTAAGTTCTGGCATTATTAAAAGCCCAGATTATACAATGGAATTAATGATAGAAACAATTGAATTATTGCGCAAAAAATATCATTTTGGTGGATATATTCATGCTAAAGCCATCCCTAAATGCTCAGAATATCTTCTAAAAAAATTAGGATTTCTTGTTGATAGATTAAGCGCTAATATCGAATTGCCTACTGATGAGGGTTTAAAGCTTTTGGCACCTAATAAAAATAGCTCTAATGTTAATAAAATTATGAATTATATTAATAATAATAAAAGTAAAAAATTTGTACCAGCCGGTCAAAGTACTCAAATGATTATTGGTGCTACAAAAGAGACAGATTTGGATGTAATGAAAAAAAGTGAGTTTATGTATAATAAATACAAATTAAAAAGAGTTTTTTATTCAGCATATGTTCCAGTTAATAAAGATAAATTATTACCTACGATTAAAATACCCCCTCTAACAAGAGAAAATAGGTTATATCAGGCTGATTGGTTATTAAGATTTTACAATTTTAAAGTAGAAGATATTTTAGATAAGAAAAATCCGAATTTCAATTTGCTATTGGATCCAAAGGCTGATTGGGCGTTAAGAAATTTAAATGAGTTTCCTAAAGAAGTTAATACATGCTCTTATCAAGATTTATTAAAAATCCCAGGAGTCGGAATAGTATCAGCAAAAAGAATTATTAAATCTCGTAATTTGTTTAATATTACATTCAAAGATTTAAAAAAAATGGGAATAGTATTAAAAAGAGCAAAGTATTTTTTAACATGCAATGGGAGATATTTTATGGATATTAATTTTTTTAAAAGTTCATTTATTGAGAAAAATTTAATTTTAGAAGACAAAAAAAATATTACTGAAAATATTGAACAATTAACTTTATTTAATGAATAAAAGTAAATCAATATTTTTATATAATTATAGTTTCTTGAGTCTTCTTAATTTAATTAAAAAATTAATACAGAATAAAATTGTACCCAATGATATAAAAAATTATGACTATCAAGCTAATTTATTTGATAATACTATTAATTTAAAAGTACCTGAGGATGAAAAAGTAATTAATGATATTATTAATCATTTTGGTGTAAATATTTTAAATATAATGTTTAAAGTATTTCTTTCAAATGAGCAGTATAAAGAATTAATAATATATTATTTTTGGCTGTATAGTATAAAGTATAAAAATAAAGTTGTATATATGAGAAATTTAAAAGTTGTCAATAAAGCTTTAAAAATATCTAAATATGTTGGAAAAGAAGCTCATAGATTAAAGGGATTTTTAAGGTTTTCAGAACTTGAAAATAATGTTTTATATGCTGAAATGGCGCCAGAAAATAATATCATAATATTTTTATCCATGCATTTTAAAAAAAGACTTAAAAATGAATTTTGGATTATTAAAGATGTTAAAAGAGGAATACTAAGTGTGTATAATAAAAAAGATTATTTCTTTATAAATGAAAATGAATATAAGTTATTAACAAAAAATGTAAGTAATGAAGAAAAAAATATTCGAAACTTATGGAAGACATTTTATAAAAATATAAGTATAAATGAAAGAAAAAACATACGTTGTCAAATGAATTTTATGCCTAAAAAATATTGGCAATATATTACTGAAATGAGAGATGATAATGAAGAAAATTATAAATGATAAATTACTTCAAGATAAAATTAAAGAAGCGCTTGATATATTATGCAATACCGTAAAAACAACTTTAGGCCCTAAAGGTAGCAATGTTATTATAGATCATTCATCTTTTAGTCCCTTTATTACTAATGATGGGGTAACCATAGCTAATAATATAGAAAGTGAAGATCAGGTTATTAATACTATTTTAGAATTGGCAAAAGAAGCATCTATAAAGACAAATGAAAATGTCGGTGATGGGACGACAACTACCTTAGTTTTACTTCAATCTATTTATAATTTAGGATTAAATTTAATTTTAAGAGGAAAAAATCCAATTATTTTAAAAAAAGAATTAAGCAAATCTTTAGAAGAAATAGTTTTACAGATTCAAGGAAAAAGTCACAAACCAACACCTAAAGAATTAAAATATATTGCTATTAATGCTTCTAATTCTCAAGAAATAGGCAATATTGTAAGTCAAGCTTTTTTAAAAGTTAAAAACAAAAATGCAATAACTATTAAAGAAAATGATTCTAATTCTACTGAAATAGTTTATAAAAAAGGATATACTATCGAAACAAACTTGGCAACAAAATATTTTTTAAAAGATAAAACAGAAATTACTGTTAATAATTCTAATATTTTGCTAATTAATACCGATTTATATGATATTGAACAAATTGCTAACATTTTAAATTATATATTAGAGACAAAACAAAGTTTTATAATTATTGCAGAGGATTATAGTAATGATTTAGTAAATGAAATTTTATCTTTGAGTTCACAAGAAAATTTAAATATTTATTTGTTAAAATCGCCAGATTATGGAAGCAATAAATTAAATATATTAAATGATTTATCTATAATTTCAAATGCTAAAATTAGCAATGGAAAGGAAATAAATGTAAATGACTTAGGAAGAATAAGTTCTGTAATTATAGATAATGAAAATACTGCTTTTATTTTTTCAATAAATGAAAAAATAAAAAGAAATATAGAGATTTTAAAAAAAGAATTAAACAAAAAAATTAATTCAAATAATGATTTTAATTTTATAAGTAAAAGATTATCTATGTTCACAAATGGTCTTGTTGAAATAAAAGTTGGAGCTCAAACTGAGACTGAGAGACGAGAAAAAAATATGCGTTTTGATGATGCACTTTGTTCTATATCATCAGCTTTAAATGGAGTTATGCCAGGATCTGGATTAATATTATATGAAATTTCTGAAACTTATAAAAAAGAAAAAAATAGTAATTTAATATTAAAAGAAGCTTTAAAGTGTCCGTTTCAACAAATAATGGCAAATGCAGGACTAGAAAGTAAAAATATATTAGATGTTATTCAAAAATATAAATATAAGAAGATTTATAATATTAAAGATGATACATTCGAAGATATTACAAAAACTAAAGTTTTAGATTCTACTGATGTTGTAATAAATTCTTTAACTAATGCTTTATCAATTGCTAGTATGCTTTTAACTACAACAAGTCTGATAATAAATGAATATGATAATGATTTTAAAAAAAATAATAATTATAGTGAATTTAACATGTAATTTTAATTTACATGTTTTTTTAAAAATGATATATTAAAATAAATTATGACTTGTAATGGAGGAATTATGAAAAAAGCTTTAGTTATAATAATTTTATTTTTAGTAATTATTTGTGGGGGATTCATATACTTATATTTATATAATGAAACACACGTAACAATATTAGGCTATCATGGAACTTTACCAAATAAAATTAATATTGAAAAAAGTGAATTTGTTATTGATTTAGAAAAATTAGAAAAGGAACTACAATTTTTAAAAAAGCATAAATATAAAACATTAACTTTAAAAGAATTTTTATGTTGGAAAAATAAAAAATGTTCAAAACCTAATAAAGCGGTTTTAATCACTTTTGATGATGGATATAAAAATAATTATGATTATGCTTTTCCGTTATTAAAAAAATACAATATGAATGCAGTAGTTTTTTATGTAGGTCAAAATTCTAATAATTATGAAGGAAATATGATGTCATTTAAAGAAATAAATTCTTCAAAAGAAAAATTTCCAAATATTGAATTTGCATCACACTCATATGATTTACATAATCATAATTTTAAGACATATGAAGAAATAGATAATGATATTAAAATTATGAAAAATATAATTAAAACAAAATATTTTGCATACCCACATGGAGAATATAATGAAGAATATATTAAAGCACTTAAAGATAATGGATTTGATTTGGCATTTACTTTTGGTCCTGGAAAAGAACATAGAAAATGTAGTAGAGATGATAATAATTACAAAATACCGCGACTTAATATTTCAAGCAATATGTCTTTAGGAAAATTTAAATTAAGAATGTTACTTCCATTTTAATAAATCTATT
>CANQYE010000024.1 GCA_947627995.1 uncultured Bacilli bacterium | reverse complement strand
TCCGTCTTTTCCTTTATACATAAATTTGCGTTCTAAATCCCAGAACTCTAGAAGAGCACGCATTAATCTAGCCACTTGAACTCTCGTATCCTTATTTGCTACCAACATAAAATATGCTTCTGCAATATTTTTCCATTTGGAAGCTGCCGTTTTTTCATCATATACTAGCAAAAATGGTTCTGGAATTTTATTAAAAATACTAGGTGGTAACGTATTAAAATCAGAGTATTTGGCAATACCATCTGGTCCTTCAGAAAGCTCAAATCCATATGAAACACTGGGACTAAAAGAGTTTATAGCATAATTTTGAATAATTTCAAATGCTGTTTCTAAATCAATTTTTTCATTCATAAAAATCATTTCCTTTCATAGCAATTATAACATATTTTTTTGCTTTTTTCAAATTTGAAAATCAAATTGGACATTTTTTGTTTCAAAATGTAAAAAATATAGTATAATTATATTAGTTAGTAGTTATTACTACCTATTATTAAGTATGAGAAAAGTTATTCAACTTCTTCTCTATACGCACCATAGAGCTTGAAAGCCGCACATTTTGCGATTTAAAGATATAAGTTCATAACATTTGATGTTATGGACTTTTTTCATTGGTTGAAGTGAATAATTACGAAAATTATCATAGAACTATTAACTTTTCTCTGTGAAATTAAAAAAGCAAAATATATTGACACGGTGTCATTACAGGTGTATTATTGTATTGGAACAATTGATAAATACAATGAAGAAAGTAAATTTTATCATAATTTTGCAAACATGATCCCTGATAAAGTAGATGTAGATACATTAGTTTTGGCTTTTAAAATAGCTTTCCAAGATGCTGAAAGAAAAGGAGAAAATATTCTTTCATTTATTGCACTTGTTCCACAATATGTTAGAAAATACACATCTCCAGAGTTTGCCCATGAATTTAGGAAGAAATATAATGCTGAAGTATTAGGACTAACACAAGAAGAATTACCAGATGTTGATTATGGATATACTGAAATTGAACCTGATGTTATTGATATTTCAAATAAAGATAGGAATGAAGTGTTAGCAGCATTGTATAATGCGAGTACACCAGCTGGAATGGGATTTGCACAATATAATCCTATGCCTTGGACAAAAGAAATCGCCAGTATGTATTTTGAAAAGTTTGGGCAACCTGATAGTGATGGAGCAATAATATTTAAATGGATAATGGGACGGCCATTAAATTGTAAGTTTATAAATGATCTTGTTTATGTTGCAAGATATAATAATGATAATGAGTGTGGACTAGCTCAAAGGGCAATTTCAACATGTCCTAATTTATTTAAAAATAAAACATTATAAAAAAACGAAATTCAAAAAAAACTTCGTAACTAATGAATTTCGGCGATAAACTTAGTTTAAGGCAACTAGGTAATAACACACTACTGAGTCGGTAAACCAACTTAAATGTGCGCAAAGGGATAAACCCCTTTTGAGACCTATTTAAGCAACATATCATAAACTAATCGTAAGTGATTGTTGCCTTTTTATTTAAAGCAAGTTTAAATAAAAAGAAAGAATACTATCGCCATTTTCATTGCTAACGCGACAAAATGCCTAAAAGATTATTTTTTCTTTTTATTATATTTTTTCTCTAACAACTTTGCTGTTTCTGTCTTTGCATTATATATTGCTAAATAAGTAAATAATTCATAAATTGATTATTTTAAAGAAATATATATAATTAAATATATTATTCCAAAAAATATTGTTGATAATGTAGTTGAATCATCAAATGAGCGTTGTATTGTTTTGTGTCATTTGGCCAAGAAAACGTGGCTTAGCTACATTGCGGTAGAGGTACTAGGTGAAGAAACAGAAAATGTTTGGTTAGAAGAAGTAACGGATAAGGAATATAAATTTTAATAATCATATTAAATTTAGTAATTTAAAATTCATCTAATGTCTTTAAGGTGTAACCACTTTTTCAAATGCATCATTGGGTAATCTGTTTAATATTATTAGTGCAACTTTACTAACATCAATTCTAAAAAAGGAATTGATTTTTTTATGTAAAAAAAATTCAATATATTTAGTTTAGTTTATTAAGCTTATATAATAAACAATAAAAATAAAAGAACTAGTTTTAACAAATAGAATAATCAAAGAAATTATTAGATGCTTAGAATAATTAAGAGAAATTAACCAATGAGTATAATTTAAAAAATAAATGGTGACTTTAAAAAATAAATATGTTAAAATAATTTTAGTAAAGTTAAAGAATAGAAAGGGCATATATCAATTATTTATAGGGAGGAATTATGAAACGACAAAAAATTAAAGTTGGTATTTTGCCTAACCAATTTTTAAAATCAGATGGAACTTTTGATAAAGATGAGGCAATTAAATTAGCTGGGAAAATAGCCGGTGTGTGTTATGATAAAGAAGGCTTTGACCATCTTGAAAATGAACCGATTGAAAAAACTATGCGTAGAGCGTATATGACATTAAATAATGGTCATCATAGTGTTTATGACCATATTCAAATTATTTTTAATTTACAAAATATTCCTAAAATTTTAGCAATGGTTCTTAATAATGAACATCAATATACAACTAGTGAAAAATCAGCAAGATATACACCAGTAGTAAGACAAGAAGGATCAATAATTACAGAAGATGAAGAAAAACTTTATAATAAGTGGATTGGTATATTTAAAATTAAAATTAAAGAACAATATGGGAATATATATAGTGATGCTAAAATTCAAAAATTAGCTCAAGAAAATGCTAGATATTTAGTAACTGTATTTATGCCAACTCAAATGATTTATTCGACTTCATTAAGACAAATAAATTATATTGTCTCTTGGATGCGTGATTATATAAATGAAGTGAATTTTAATGATTTATTCGAATTAAAATTAGCATATTGTATGAGACAATTTATAGATGAAATATATAAATTAAATGTGTTAGATGAAAGACTTATGAAAAATGAAAAGTTCAGAAAATTATCTATATTTGGCAAAGAATTAAACAAAAAAGAAGAATATTTTGGTGATGTATATTCTACAAATTATAAAGGCTCTTTTGCTCAATTAGCTCAAACTCACAGACATAGAACGCTTGATTACCAAATGGAAATGTTAAAAGATAAGGAATATTTTATTCCTCCAATTATTGCGGATGATAAAATGTTAGTCGATGAGTGGCTTGGCGATATGCAAATAGTTAAAAATGTTAATCCGCAAGGAGAACTTGTTGGAATTAATGAAACTGGCAAATATGAAGATTTTATTTTAAAATGCAAAGAAAGATTATGTTCATCAGCACAACTTGAAATTATGTTACAAACTAAACAAACTCTTTTAAAATATAAAAAAGCATTAGAAGAAAAAAATAGTCCACTTGCTAAAGACATTGAAAAATATTCTCATGGTGCGAGATGTACTTTCCCTGATTTTGATTGTAATAATGATTGTAAGTTTATAGAAGGAAAAAATTTAACAAGGAAAATTTAAATGGGAAAAGGAAAATTAATTGTAATTGAGGGTGCCTGTGATGGAATTGGAAAGACAACTCAATATGAAGTGTTATGTAAACATTTACAAGATGATGGATTAGAAATTGAAAATCATCATTTTCCGTCTTATGGAACTTATCAAGGTAAACCTGTTGAAAAATATTTAAAAGGAGAATATGGCAAACTAAATGAATTATCTCCTTATTTTGTAAATAGTTTATATGCTAATGATAGGGGGATTACTTGGTATACTAATTTAAAACAATTATATGAACAAGGAAAAGTAATTTTATTAGATAGATATACAACGTCAAGTATAATTTATCAATCTGCATTAATTGAAGATATAGAAGAAAAGAAAAAATTTATAGATTATGTTATAGATTTTGAATATAACAAAATAGGAATTAAAAACCCGGATAATGTTATATTTTTACATGCACCATTTGATTTGGTTACAAAAATAAGAAATTTAAGAAAACAAAATGAAGGTATAGCAAATGATATACACGAAAGTAATTTAGACTTTATGAAAAAAGTTTATGAGAGTGCTATGTTTGTTGCAAATTATCTTTCTTGGGACAAGATTCAGTGTAATGATGGAAATAAAATGCGAGAAATAGATGATATTCATGATGAAATATATAATTTGGTAAAAAAAAGAAAATAAGTTAACTTTAATTTTTCAACAAATTTGTTATATAATAGCTATTATAAATAAAAGTAATGAAATTATATGATAACAAACAAAAATAAGATGATTGTGAAAATCATCTTATTTTTTGGGATTGCTTTAAACTTAGTATACGTTTTTTTTCTTTCTTGACATATTCGAAATCAATTTTAGGACTTATAAATCTTGAGAATTTAGGTTCTGAAATTTTTATTGAATTAGTACATTCTAATTGTTTCATATAATTTAAATTATAAATAGTAATAGGTAAATCATAAAATTCTATCATATATTTATTAGGCCCCATAAATTTTAAAATAATATTTTTAATGCTCTTAATTTCATTTTCTTTAACAAAAAATAAAATAGGGCTATCAATTATAATTTCTTTAGGAACATCATCAATAGTCATTTTTTCAACAATTTTATAAAAGGATTCATCTAAATATGTATTATCTTCATTATCATTTATTTCAATAATTTGCTTTTTATAACAATCTAAAATACATTCATCACTAGGTAAAGATATATTAAAATAATGCCCACCATTTATAGAATAAACTCCACCATTAGCAGAATTTAATAATTCTTCAACTTCTTTACGATTTATAAATTTTGTTGATTCTTGATTAGGAAAAATATATTTTGTTGCTAATAACGCTTCATCACCATCTTTAATAACATAATCTTCTTTAACTATACCATTACTAATTTCAATATAGACTCTATTAAAATCCAATAATTGATTAATATATTTTACTTTTAAACCTTTAGTTTTACTTATATGTGTAGGTATTTGTGAAAATGGAAATTGTTTTATTCTTTCATCAGAAGTATATTTATTTATAAAAAAGTTTGAATCTGGCATGTAGTGGTATGTCATTCCACTTGAATTCAATATTGTTCCATTGTTAAAATTTGATATCATTATATGAATGCAGTCTCTTCCTACATAATGTGCTGGTATTCTTTGTATATATTCATTTTTTATATTTTTCATACAAACCTCTCTTTATGCATTTATTATATCATAAATAAAAAATTGTTTTTAATAAATCTATTATGAAAAAAATTTATTAAAATATTTTTTTATATTATACAATAACTCATCTAAATTATACTCACTATCATTTCTAAAATACTTTAATATTTCTACTATAATTCCATTCATAAGAAAAGAAACATCAAGCTCCAAATATTTATCATTATAGATATACTTTAAAGCATCTAATATCTTTTTACTTGCAATATTTTTTAATTTATCTAAAAACATAACTGAAATATCTGCATTTAAAAGTAATTTATATAATTTTTCATTTTCTTTCAAGCATAAAAATATATTATCGAAATAATTTAAAATATCTTTCTTTGAATGAAGTTTTAATTCTTCATTACAAAGCAGGTCAATTGTTTGTAATTGATATTCTTGAGCTACCTGATATATATTATCATAATGAGTATAAAAAGTACTTCTAGTTATTTCTGCTCTATTAACTAGTTCAGTTACTGTTATTTTATCTAATTGTTTTTTTTCATTTAATAATTGTGCAAATATTTTTTTGATTTTATTTCTTGTTTTTATAGCTGAAGAATTTAAACATTGAACTTTCATTTTGATTTCTTCCTTTCAAAAAATTTTTTTTATTATATCACAGATTTTAAAAAAAATATACATTTTTATTAATATTGTCTAAATTTAGACACTTTTGCAAAAATTATACTTTTCTAAAGTATCTTATAAGAATATAATGTAATGCGGAGTTCTTAAAGAAAGGAAAGATTTTATGAAAAAAATAACTGATTTTATTATAGATAAAAGGAATTTTATATTAATTTTATTTATTATATTTACAATAATATCTGCACTAATGATTAATAAAGTCAAAATTAATTCTGATATAGCTAAATATTTGCCTAATAATTCTGAAACTAGAATTGGTATGAATATAATGGAAAAAGAATTTGCTGGAACAGAAACTAGCAATTTAAACCTTATGTTTGAAAACTTGAAAAAAGAAGAAAAGATTTCTATTAAGAAAGATTTAGAAACATTAAAAAATGTAGATAGTGTTGATTATAATAATTCTAAAGATTATAATAGTGGGAAATACACTTTGTACGTTATAAATATTAATGGTAAATCAGATTCTAAAGACGCCGCATCAGTTTTTGATAAAATCCAAAAAAAATATGAAAACTATACTTTCTATACTAGTGGGTCAGTTTCTGAATCTAATAAATCAGTATTGCCATTTTGGATTGTTGCTTTAGCAGTTTTTTGCGCTTTTATTATTTTAATAATTATGTGTGAATCTTATGTAGAACCTTTTCTTTTCTTAACAACAATTTTAATGGCCGTTGTTTTAAATAAAGGAACGAATATTATTTTTCCAAGTGTTTCTCATATTACTGATTCAATTGTTGCTATACTTCAAATGGCATTATCGATGGATTATTCAATTATGCTTTTGAATCGTTATAATCAAGAAAAGAAAAATGAGAAAGATAAAGTCAAAGCTATGAAGAAAGCTTTACATAAAGCTTTTCAATCTATTTCAAGTAGTTCTATTACAACAATAGTTGGACTTTTAGCTTTAATATTTATGAGTTTTAGAATTGGTATGGATTTAGGATTAAATTTATCTAAAGGAGTTTTATTTAGTTTAATTTGTATTTTCTTTGTTTTACCATCACTAATATTAATGTTTGATAAATGGATAATTAAAAGTAAGAAAAAAAGTCCTCGTTTTAATTTAAATAAACTTGGACAAGCAAGTTATAAAATTCGTTATATAGCGCTTCCTTTGTTCTTATTAATTTTTGGTATAAGCTTTCTTTTAAAAGGTAATTTAGGTATTGACTATACTGACAAACAATCAGATGATATATCTAAAATATTTAAAGAAAATAATCAAATAGCTATTATTTATAAAAATAAAGATGAAGAGAAAATATCTAAAAAACTTAAAACGTTAGAAAAAGATAATGCAATAATTAAAGTTTTAGGATATGGCAATACTATTAATGAAAAACTAACCTATAATAAGTTAAACGCAAAATTAAATGATTTAGGATCTAATGTTAGTGTTGAAGATTATTTATTAAAAATTATTTACTATAATTACTATAACAAAAAAAATAATAATAAAATAACTTTAAATGAATTTATTAATTTTATTGAAACAGAAGCTTATAATAATCCAAAGATTAATGAAAAAATTGATACGAATATGAAAAAAGATATTGCTCGATTAAAAAATTTTGTTTTAGAATTTCCAATAAATAAAAAAAGAACAGCAAGTGAAATAGCTCAAATCTTAGAAATTGATGAAAGCGATGTTAAAGATCTTTTTATCTATTATTTATCTAAAAATAGTAATCAAAAAATGACTTTAAATGAATTTCTTGATTTCATGAACAAAGATGTATTAACTAATGAAAAATATGCATCAAAAATTGATAATCAAAGTAAAGCTAAATTAAATACTATAGCAAAGTTTACTAACAAAAATATTCTTACAAAAAAACTGACGAATTCTGAATTAGCTAAATTTTTTGGCTTAGATACGAATGTTGTAAATGATTTGCTCAAATATTGCATATCAAAAAACGATATTAACTTAAAATTAACAATTTCTAATTTTTCTAATTTTATTATCAATAATGTTTTAAAAGATAGTACTTATTCTAATAATTTTGATGATGCTACTAAAAATAATATTAGGTTATTAGCAAATTTTAGTAACAACGATATCATAAATAAAGAGATGTCTAGTGATGAAATAGCTAGTTTATTTGGAATATCTGAAGATAGTGTAAAAGAAATCTTTCTATCTCAATATTTAAATGCTGATAATAATACTGCTTGGAAAATATCTCCGTTCAAATTTGTTGAAATAATATTTGAAAATGAGAATATTTCTAAAAATATAGAAAAAACTACTTTAGAAAAAATTAA
>CANQYE010000023.1 GCA_947627995.1 uncultured Bacilli bacterium | reverse complement strand
TCGTGTTGAAGTATCATATAACTATTGTGTATCGCCTGAGTGTAAAAGCAAAGATTATATTGATAGTGAAGGCAATTTCTATAAAAATAAAATAGATGATAAATGGTATACTATGTACGATGGTAATCCTGGACTATAACCTTTGAAGATGCTAATTTATATAAAATTACAGATAAAAATGTAACAAATTATTTAACATAAATTCAATAAATGCTTATTTTAATTACAATTAAAAATTTGATTTAAAATTAAAAAAGTAATATTTAAATTTTATATTGCTTTTTTAATAATTACATCTATTATTGTTAATTAAAATGTAAAATTTACAAATAAAAAAAGATTATTTTAAGATAATAAAATATTCATGTTATAATTTTAATATAAAGGATGTATTTATGAAATTAATTAAAAAAATTAAAAATAAATTAATGAAAAACCAAAAAAAAACATTTATTATTTGCAATGTAATTTTAGCTTTATTAAATTATGTAACAATGAAAATGGATTTCTTGCTTGATTTTAAAATTTGGATTATATTTATAGTCATATTTTATAGAATTTTATTAATATTAATAACGATTTTTAATTGTTACTACATTTATAAACATCCAAAAGATGAATTAATAATATTAACTTTTTTGGCGACAATTTTATCAATTCCTTTATTCTTAATTTGTACAGGAGCTTATCTATTAATGGTTTTAACTTATATAATATTATTTATAATCATTAATAAGCCAGAAAATGTAAAACGAAATACTTTAAAAAATATTATATTTATTATATTTAATATATCATTAATTTTATTATATTATATTACGAATGGAAAAGATTTAATAATTGAGATATATCCTATAATTTTTATGGTTATAATAATATTAATAACAATTTTTAATTGCTATTATATTTATAAAAATCCTAAAAACAATCTTGTGGGAGCAATAGCCATTACTTCTATTGTTTTTTCATTCCCTTTAAGTGATGTTTTTCCTATTTTATATCTTCTAATAATTTTATCTTATTTACTATTTTTTATAATAAATAAAAAAATAGTTTTAATATTCATTGGAATAGTAGTCTTTATTTTGACATTAACTTTTTCTATAGAATCTTATATTTATAACCATAATAATGAAGATTCAAACAAAGCAGTTGATATAGGTTTTTCACCTACTAAAAAGTATTATGGTTACTGTGAAAGTTATAAATTAGCAAATAATAAGTTAGAAAACAAATTTTATTGGGGTAAGAAAAAACTACCAATAGATATTTTTAATACAATTGATCCACTTGAACAAAATATAAATATACCAACTTGTAAAAAAGGAAAAATAAAATGGATAACAGATGATGAAATAGAAGTAAATGGGAAAAAAATATCAATAAAAAAATAAATGGGAAAAAAGATTCGAAAGTAAAACATATTAAATTACATTTTTTGTTAATTATTTCGTTTTCAATGGAGTCACATTTAAAATTTTTTTATCTAAACTATTGAATAAATTAATAGCAGTTGTTTTTTTATTAAAAATTAACTTTTCATAAGTACTTGTATCAAAATGCATTTGTTTCTTTTTAATATTATTATCTTCTATATTAAAATTAGAAATTATAATATGTTCTTTTGGCATTATATTATTTTCTTCAATATTTGAATATTTAACTCCTTCATAAATTAAATTATAGGTAGAACAAACATCTATCTGGGTAGAGTAAATTATTTTATTTCCTAGTAATTCTTTAAATTCAAATATGTTTCTGTATTTACTCCAAGATTGCATGAATTTTCTACTACTTGTAAGTATGTTTGTGATCCATGCCCACCTGCTTTCCAACATTTTAATCTTGCACCACTAACATTTATAGCTCCCGGATCATTAAATTTATCTTCAAATAAATTTACTTTTTTTTCTTCTAATGCTGAAGCTAAAGTTATAATTTTAAAAGTAGATCCCGGCTCATAAGTCATCCAAATAGGTAAATTTCTATTTAATGTTTCAATATCATATTTTTGATAATTATTTGGATCAAAATTGGGACGAGATGACATTCCTAATATTTCGCCTGTGTTCGGATTCATCGCAACTGCAAGAGCGTGATCAGGGGTATATTTAGAAACTACGTTATCTAACTCTCTTTCTATTGCCTGTTGAATATTAAGATCAATTGTTAAAAAAATATTCATACCATCTTGTGGAGATTCATAAACTTCTGATAATTTTAATTTATTTCCTTTTCCATCGGATAAATATTTAATTGCGCCGGTTTCTCCAGTTAAATATTTATCATATGTAAGTTCAAGGCCGCTTAATCCTTGATTATCAATTCCAACATAACCTAATACATGAGAAAGTAAGTTTTTATAAGGATAATTTCTTTTAGATTCTTTAACTAAATAAACACCATCATATTTTAATTTATCTATTTTTTCAGCTACCTCATAACTTAAGTTTCTTCCTTCTGGATGAACTCTTTCAATTGAAGTTTTTTTACTAACATGTTTATACATTTCTTTATAAGATACTCCAAGTATTTTTGCAATACTTTTAGATACTTCTTTTTTATTTTTGATTTGATTTGGAATTAGAACTAAAGAAGTAGTAGTAATATTATTTGCAAGTTCGACTCCATTACGATCATAAATAATACCACGATCAGCTGCAATTGGTAAATTTCGGCTCCATAAACTTTTTGCTAAATTATTTAACTTTTTATAATCAATTACTTGAATGTAAAAAACACGGATTATTATAAAAATAAATAAAAGTAAAGTTATTAAAAAAATATAACGTATTCTAGTATGAATATTATTATCAAACATAGTTTCACCTCATTTAAATTATATAAATTATTTATATAAAAAATTCTTTTAATGTTTCTAATTTACATTGACGTAAAAAAATTAATATTAAAAATATAAAAGTATAGTATAATTAATTAAAGAGGTGGATTATGAAAGTTGTTATCTCAGCAGGAGGTACTGGTGGGCATATATATCCAGCAATATCTATTATAAAGAAAATTCAAGAAAAAGAACCGAATAGTAAGTTTATTTACATCGGTACACATAATCGCATGGAAAAAGATATTATTCCTAAAATGAATATTGAATATATTCCTTTAGAAATATATGGATTTAGTAAAAAATTAATTAAAAGAGATATAAAAAATATTGGTTTGATTTTTAAAGCAAAACGAAAATGCGAAAAAATTATAAAAAAATTCCAACCCGATGTGGTATTAGGGATAGGCGGGTATGTTACATATCCAGTAATAAAAGCTGCTAAAAAACTTAATATCCCAATTTTTCTTCATGAACAAAATTCAATACCAGGAAAAACTAATAAAAGTTTAGCAAAACTTGCAAATGTTGTTGGAACTTCATTTGAAAATAGTAAAAAATATTTTAAAGGATGTAATGCCGTTTATACAGGCAACCCAGTTACATCTAATATAACTTATGAAAAAATTTCTTTAAAAAAATTTGGCCTTAAAGATAATTTACCATTAATATTAATTGTTTCTGGTAGCCTTGGAAGTCAAACTGTAAATAATAAATTTAAAAAATTTTTAAATAATTTAAATACCAACGATTATCAAATTATTTATATTACTGGTAAAGATTATTATGATGATTTTATAAAAGATACTAACTTTAAAGATAACATTAAAATTTTCCCGTTTATTGATAATTTAAAAAATGTAATGAAAAAAGCTACCATTATGATCAGTAGGGCTGGAGCAAGTACAATTAGTGAAATAATTTCTTTATCAGTTCCAACAATTTTTATTCCTTCACCTTATGTTGCAAATAATCATCAATATTATAATGCTTTATCTTTAGTTCAAAAAAATGCTGCTTTATTAATAGAAGAAAAAGATTTAAATGAAAAAAGTATAAAAAATAATATTGATAAACTTTTTTCTGATAAAAATTTATATGCAGTTATACAAGATAATTTATCTTCTATAAAAGATAATTTTGATAGTGCTGAGGAAATTTATAATATAATTAAGGAATTGGTAAAATGAAAAAATTAGAAAAATATGGAAAATTATTAAAGAATGTCGATTTACAAAAATATAATACTTACCATTTATCTGCTAGTTGTGAATATTTATTTTTCCCAAAAGATGTAATTAATTTAATTGAATCATTAAAATATTTGAAAAATAAAAAAATACCATATTTTATTTTAGGAAATGGATCAAATGTAATTCTTCCAAGCAATTGTTTTAAAGGTGTTATTATCAAATTAGATAATTTAACAAATGTTAATATTAATGAAAACATTGTTAATTGTGAAGCAGGCGTTTTAATTTCACATTTAGTAAGAGAGTGCGTCAATCATGATTTAAAAGGATTAGAATGGGCGATTGGTATACCAGGTACTGTTGGAGCGTGTGTTTTTAATAATGCGGGGGCTTATAAAAGTGAAATATTTGATTTTATAAAAAATGTTACAATTCTTAATGAAAACTTTGAAATAAAAAAATTAGATAAAAAAATTATAGCTCATAGTTATCGAAATACAATGTTTAAAGAAGTTAAAAAATATGTTATTATAAGTGTGGAATTAGAATTAATGTTTGGAAATAAAGAAAAAAGCAATGAGCTGATTATTGATCGTGCTAAAAGAAGGGTATCAACGCAACCTATTTTTTATCCTAATGCAGGAAGCGTTTTTCGTAATCCAGAAGGATTATATGTAGGGAAATTAATAGAAGATTTAGGCTTAAAAAATTATCATATTAACGATGCATATATTAGTGAAAAACATGCCAATTTTATAATAAATAAAGGAAAAGCAACTTATGAAGATATTACAAAATTAATTGAAATAGTAAAACAAAAAGTAAAAGAAGAATATAATATAGATTTAGTATGTGAACAAGAAATAATCAAGTGGTGATATTAATGGAAAAAACAAAAACAAAGGTAAGAAAAAAATTTAAATTTAAAAAATTTATATTTTTATTTTTGTTATTATATCTTATTATTTATTTTATTTTTTATATTATTAAATTACCAATTAAAAATATTTATATAAAAGGTACAAATGTTATTCCTGATAAAGAGATAATTGAGGTTGCTAAAATTAAGAATTATCCATCAATATTTAGAGTTAATTCATTTTTGATGAAAAAAAGAATAAAAAAAATAAATTTGGTAAAAGATGTTAAAATAAGTAAAAATATTTTTGGAAAACTTACAATTGATATTGATGAAGCTAAAATGCTTTTTATAGATAATGAAAACAATGTAGTACTTGAAAATGGCGAAAAAATTACTAATGATAATTATCTAGGATTGCCAACTTTGACTAGTAATCTTGAAAATAAACTTGCTAAAAATTTTTGTCAAAAATTTGCTAAAGTAAATCAAGAAATAATTTCATTAATTAGTGAAATAGAATATAGTCCAGCTAAAAGTGAAGATAAATTAGTTAATAAATATCGTTTTATTGCTTATATGAATGATGGTAATATAGTTTATTTTGATTTAATAAATATTAATAATATGAATTTATACCCTAAAATAAATTCTACTTTAGATAATGCAAAAGGAACTTTGTATTTAGATTCCAGTAATGAGGAAAACTTTTTGTTTGAGGCGTTTTAATGATGAATTATAATGAAGAAATGAAAAAAATAATTGTATCTTTAGATTATGTACCAACTCTTTTATTACATAGTTGTTGCGCACCATGTAGTAGCCATGTTATTAGTTTATTGAGTAACTTTTTTAAGATAACAATTATTTATTATAATCCTAATATTGAACCTTTAGAGGAGTATGAAAAAAGAAAACATGAACAAAAAAAGTTATTAAAGGTTTTAAAAACAAAATACAAAGTTAATTTTTTAGATTGTGATTATTCTCATGATGATTTTGTATGTATAGCCAAAGGACATGAGCAAGACAAAGAAGGCGGAAGTAGATGTAGTTTATGTATTTCAAATAGAATTGGTTTTACGGCATTGAAGGCTAAAGAAAATAATTTTGATTATTTTACAACTACTTTAAGTGTTTCACCCCATAAAAATGCGATATTAATAAATAATTTAATGAAAAAATATTCTCAAAAATTTCAAATAAAATTTTTACCAAGTGACTTTAAAAAAGAAAATGGGTATTTAAATAGTATTAATTTGTCTAAAAAATATAATTTATATCGTCAAAATTATTGTGGATGCCTGTTTTCTAAAAATAATTAAAGGAAAAGTATTAATAAAAGAGTATATATCTTTTGGAGGTGAAAAAGTGAAAGAAATTGTTTCTACCAAACAAAAATGTATACTCTTTTTTGTTGCAATTATATTTTTAAGTATATGTAGTTTAATATTTTTTTCTTTAGAAAATGTTTCGGCTAAATCAAATAAAAAAAATACTACTACAGAAAAGGAAAAAGAAGTTTATGTAGATATAAAAGGAGAAGTTAATAATCCAGGTGTTTATAAAGTTAATGAGAATAATAGAATAAATGATGTTATTAATGCTAGTGGAGGATTAACAAAAAATGGTTCAACTTTAAATATTAACTTAAGTAAAAAAGTTGAAGATGAAATGGTTATTATTGTTAGTAAAGCAAGTGAGATAAAAACAGATTTAAGAAAGACAGATTTTTCTTGTAATACAGATGAAATATACTTAAACTCTTGTTTATCAAGTTCAACTAAGGTATCTACTATAGTCCCAAATAATCCAACAGAGACTTCTAATGATAATGATAATAAAAATAACATTATTAATATAAATACTGCAACAAAAGAAGAACTAGTAACACTATCTGGTATTGGTGAATCAAAAGCAGAAGCTATAATTAAATATCGAGAAGAAAATGGCAATTATAAAAATATTGAAGATATTAAAAATGTTTCTGGGATAGGTGACGCTTTATTTGCAAAAATTAAAGATAATATTACAGTGTAAGCAAATATTTTTTATAATTTTTGCTTTTTCTTTATTTTTTGTTTTAATTAATCAGACAATATATAAACCAAAAACTAAAATACTTAAAACTCAAACTAATTTTACCGGAATAGTTTTAAATTATAAAATAGATGGTAATAAACTGACAATAAAATTAAAAGCAAAAGAAAAAATATTGATAAATTATTATTTTAAAACAGAAAAGAAATTAAAAGAATTAAAAGGACAATTAAAATATGGTATTACTTTAAAAGTTTTTGGTAATTTAAATAAACCTAAAAATAATACTATACCCAATGTCTTTAATTATAAAAAATATTTAAATCATCAAAAAATATTTTATATTCTAGATTGTAAAAAAATAAAAATAGAAAAAAATAAAACAAATATATTTTATAAAATAAAAAATTTTATTAATAAAAGAATTAATAGTTTTTCTAAAAATGAATATTTTCAAGCTTTTTTATTAGGAGATAAAAATAATTTTACTAATGATTTTTTAAATAATATTAAAATAAATGGAATTAATCATTTATTTGCTATTTCCGGCATGCATGTATCTATTTTTACTTTAGTTTTTTACTATTTTTTAAAGAAATTAAAAATTAATCATAATTTCATTTTTATTATTATTTGTGTGTTTTTATTATTTTATTTATTTTTAACCGATTTTTCACCATCATTAATTAGAGCATTTATGTTTTTTATGCTTTTAAAATTAAACGAAATTTTTTGTTTAAAAATTAAAACTTTAAATATTTTCCTATTAAGCATTTCTGTTATTTTATTTTTAAATTCTAATTTGATTTTTAATATTGGATTTATATACTCCTCAGTTATTACTTTCGGCCTTATATTAAGTAAAAATTTAATAGAAAATAAAAATTATTTTATAAAATTAATTTTAATTAGTATTATATCTTTTTTATTTAGTCTACCAATTACTTCATCTAATTTTTATGAAATAAATATTGTGTCCATTTTTAATAATTTAATTTTTGTTCCATTTATTTCTTTTATTGTATATCCAGTTATTTTGCTCACTTTCTTTCTGCCATTTTTAGAATTTTTTGCAAACATAACTATAAATATTTTAGAAATATTAAACAACTTTTTTACTTCTTTTTCGATTAAAATTTTATTGCCAAAATGTAATATTATAATTTATATCATTTACTATATTTTATTAATATTTTTTATTTTATATAAAAAATTAACTAATTTAATTTTGTTTATTATAATATTAATTATTATTTTTATTTATCCAAAAATAAATTTTACAAATAAAATATATTTTTTAGATGTAGGACAGGGGGATTCTATACTTCTTAGAAGCAAATTCAATAAAGAAATTATTTTAATAGATACTGGAGGCACTATTAATTATAATGTAAAACAATGGCAAAAAAGAAAAAAAGAATATCATATTAGTGATAATACAATTAATTTTTTAAAAAGTTTAGGGATAAATAATATTGATTTATTAATAATATCACATGGTGATAATGATCATGCTGGGGAATATCTAAATATTTATAATAACGTAGGAATTAAAAAAGTAATGATAAATAAAGGTAAAATTAATTATATTGAAAAGAAAATATTAAATACTAAAGTTAAAATAATTAAAAAATATCAAAGTAAATATTTTAATATGCATTATTTTAAAACAAAAGATTTTAATAACGAAAATGATAATAGTATAATTTTACAAGTTTCAGTGGATAACAATAAAGTTCTTTTTATGGGAGATGCTAGTAATAAGGTAGAAAATTATTTATCAGTTTATAATTTAGAGTCTGACATATTAAAATTAGGACATCATGGTTCTAAAACCAGTACATCACTATCTTTTTTAAATAATGTTAAACCAACTTTAGGAATTATTAGCAGTGGACTTAATAACCGATATAATCATCCGTCAAAAGAAGTGATTGATAGGTTAAACCAAAAAAATATAAAATATTATAACACTGCCTTTAATGGAACTATTAAAATAACTTTTGGGCATAATAATTACAAGGTAAAAACTTACCCTGCATAATATATAATACATTATATATAATGTTGATATAGATTGGTGTTTTATATGAACGTAAAGTGTTCATAAAAAACACCTTTTTAAGTTGTTAAGAAAAACATTATTAGTTATAATATATTATGGTGGTTTTAATGAATGCATATTTAATTCATGGTAATAGTCAAGAACTTATTAAAGAAAAAGTGTCTTCAATAGTAAAAGCAGGAGTTAATGTAATTAAATATGATTTAGATGAAGTATTAATTGATGATGTTATAGAAGAAGCCGCATATTTATCTTTATTTGCCGAAGAAAAGTTTATAATTATAAATTCTGGCAATTTATTTACAAGCAAATCAAATGAAAAAGATGCGGAAAAGCTATTGCGATATTTTGAACATGAACAAGAGTTATCTACTTTAATTTTTGTAACTAATAAAAAATTGGATATGCGAAAAAAAATAGTTAAATTATTCAAAAATAATAATAAAATTTTAGAAATAGCTGACTTAACAGAAATAGAGCTATATCAAAAATTAAGAAAAGAGTTAGAAAATCAAGGGTATAATATTAGTGATTTTAGTATTAAATATATTGTTCATTCATCATTATGTAATTATGATATTATTATGGAAGAATTGAAAAAAATATTATTATATAAATTAGAAGATAAAAATATTAGTGACGATGATGTATTAAATTTAGTTTCAAAGGTTTATGATGATAATATTTTTAATTTTACAAATTCAGTTATAAAAAAAGATATCAAAAATTCTTTTGAAATCTTAAATGAATTAAAATTATTGAAAATTGAACCAATTATTTTATTAATAGTACTGGCAAATCAATACAGATTAATGTATCAAAGTAAAGTTTTAAATAATAAAGGACATAGTCAAAATGAAATAGCTAAAATGTTGAAAGCTAATCCAAATGTAGTATGGCATGCTTTACAAAATGGAATGAACTATAGTGAAAAAGAACTTCTAAATAAAATAGAATATTTAGCTGATTTAGATTATGAAATAAAATCTGGTAAGATAGATAAATATATTGGTTTTGAATTATTTTTACTTAACGTTTAAGGAAAAATACAGGATAATTGGGATTATTAATTGTATTAATTGTATTTCTTGTTAATTTTGAATTAGTATTATTAGAATTTATAATATTATTATTTGATATTTTTTCTTTTTTGTTATTATTACTAGTTATTCCACGAACCATTTTAACAACTGGGCCGATATTACCAATCATAGGTTTTATTTGTTGATATATAGGTATAGCTTTATTCGCAATATTTAAAGTTTTAGAAATACCTGTTAAAATGCTTCCAATACTAAAAGTACTTCTGGGCGCTAGTGGAGACAATCCATTAAACATAAAATATCACCTAATTAATTATATGCAAAAAGTAGAAATTTGTTACTTAATTAAAAGGGGAAAATATTAAATTTTTAAATAAAAATAATGTTTACATCATATGCTAATTATGATATAATCTTTATGTTTTGTATTTGTAATCCGCTTTATTTAATATATGATTACATCTTAATATAACTAGAAAGGAATTTAAAATATGAGTAATTTAGTTGATAAAATCAATCAAAAACAAATAAGAAAAGATATTCCTGAATTTCGTGTAGGTGATACTGTTCGTGTCGATGTTTGGGTAAAAGAAGGAAAAAAAGAAAGAATCCAAGCATTTGAAGGACTAGTAATTGCTAAAAAAGGAGGAAGCGTATCAGAAACTTTTTCTGTTCGTAAAAAAAGTTCTGGTGTAGGCGTTATAAGAATTTTTCCAGTTAATGCTCCTAGTATTGATAAAATAACAGTAATTAAAAAAGGAAAAGTAAGACGTGCTAAATTAAACTTCTTAAGAGGCATGAAAAAAGAATACAAAGTAAAAGAAAGAAATTAAGGTTTAGTTCCTTAATTTTTTTTGAAAGGAGGATTTATGAAATTTTTTAAATCATTGTTGCCATATGTTTTAATTTTAGTTGCAGTAATTTTAATTCGAACATTTATTGTAACTCCAATCAAAGTAAATGGGAAAAGCATGTATCCAACATTAAATGGTAATGAGATAATGATTTTAAACAAAATAAATATAAAATTTAAAGATATAAATAGATTTGATATAGTAGTTTTAAAAGGAACAGATGGGTATTTAATAAAAAGAGTTATTGGATTACCGGGGGAGAGTATTACATGTAAAGATGATAATATTTATATAAATGGGAAAAAACTTAAGGATAAATATGGTAAGGGCAGTACTGGCGATATTGAATTAATTACAATTCCCAAAGATTCTTATTATGTAATGGGAGATAATCGAGATAATTCTATGGATAGTAGATATATTGGACCAATTAATAAAAAAGAAATAGAAGGTATTACAAATTTTGCATTATATCCATTTAATAAAATAGGCAAGATAAAATAATATAAAGACCATTATAAAAATAAAT
The DNA here is from genome assembly GCA_947627995.1 of uncultured Bacilli bacterium. Lineage (GTDB taxonomy): Bacteria > Bacillota_I > Bacilli_A > RF39 > UBA660 > CANQYE01. The sequence goes on along the minus strand of CANQYE010000023.1, from coordinate 3,163 downwards.
TTTTAATTTTGTCATTGTTTTCTTTTATTGCATTTAAAATATCATGTTCATTAAAATTGCTTAAATAAAATTCCTCTTCAATAGTTTGTTTTAAACTCGGTAAATCATGAATAGGAAAGTTATTTAAAAATAATAAATCCCGATATAAAAATGCATTTATATTGCTAATATCACTTATTATAAATTCTTTGCTTTTTTCATATGATTTGATATTTTTAACTAATAATGCATACATCATTTTCAAATATTTAACAAAATAAATTTTTACGTCATCAATACAAAGATAATTATCAATTAAAAATTGCATAAAATATCTTTCTTGTAATCTTGGATAAATTTCTACGTAAAAATTATCATACGTAGTTTTATTAGATTTTTTATCACTTTCTTTTTTTAATATTTCTTCAAAGACTTTAGCATGACTCATTTCATGTATAAGTGTTTGAATATCTTTAAAGTTGTTATATCTTGCCATTTTTATATACACATTATCGAAAAAAGGTATATATAGAGTACATCCACAATAAAACGATGGAGTGCAAACTTCGAAAATCTGTCCTTTTTCAATGTATTTATTAAATAGTTTTAGGAGTTTTGGATCATAATTTTTTAAATAATATTTAATTATATAATATATGGATGAATCATTAAATGGTGTATAGTTATTAGCTGTATAAAATAATTTTATTGATTTCTCCAATAATTCAACTAGACCTTTAAATATTTTATAATATTTTGATTTATCAATATGTTGAGATGATAGTTCATTTTTTTCTCTTATCGCACGCATATATAACATGAATTTATTTCCTTCTATATTTTTTAAATAGCTACAAAGGATATCTTTTAATTGTGGATTTGAGAAAATTTCTTCATGAAAAGTAGAAAGCCCAATAAATGCTGATATAATTTTATCTATATTATTGGATGTTTTAAGAACATTAATAGCTCTTAAAAGATCTTTTTTAACTACATTATAATTATAATTAATAATTTCCACTTCAATCACCTTAAAAATTTTTGCTATTAGCTATTATATATAAATTTTTTTATTTTGTAAATTTTTTTATTTCATTTAATAGAATATATATAAAAATTAAAAGCAGATGATAGAAGCTATTTATAATTTGAAAAAATCAGTGAGGGAAACTGGTATTTTAAATAAAAAAATATATATAAAGTTAAAAATTCCGTTTACTTAATTGGACTGATAAAAATAATAATGATATAATTATTTTGAAAAAAGATTATATTTCAAAAAGAAAAATGGCTTTAAAGAGAAAGAAAAAAATGAAAGCAGGTAATAAAGTGAATGATAATAAAATGCAAAAATCAACTATAAAAAATATGTATAGCAAAGAGTTTTGTAATATTTACAATAAATATGGTTGGGATTATTTTAGCGAAACTATGGGTAAAGCAATATTACAATATTTTAATTTAAATAAAATTAGTGTTGTTAATCATTTAGATTTAGCTTGTGGAACCGGAACATTATGTAATTATTTTTATAATCATAACTTTAAGACAATGGGAATCGATATATCAGGGGATATGATAGATATTTGTAAAAGTAAAAATAATAAAATTCGTTTTTTAGTTGCAGATATGACAACTTATAATTCGAATGAAAAATATGATTTGGTTACTATAACTTGTGATGCGATAAATCATGACTAGAAAATAAAAAAATTGAACAATTATTTTCTAATGTTTATAATATGCTTAATAAAGGTGGATATTTTATATTTGATATATATAATGTAGATAAATTGGATCTGAATACTAATATAGTTAGTAATAGAGATGATGGAATTAAAGTAAATTATTATATTACTGAAAAGAACAATTTAATTAATACAAACGTAAAAGTTATGCAAAATGATAATTTAGTGTACGAATATAATGTTTTAGAAAAATTGTATGATACAGAATATATTAAAAATTTGCTCAATAAATGTAATTTTAAAATAATAAAAATTGCTGATAAAATATTAGATGAAAATCAAAGATTCAAAGATAAAATTTACATTATATGCCAAAAATAAAAAAAGCTAAGATGAGAGATTTTAAATACTAAGTCAATTGTAAAGTATCAATTAGATATGATTAATAATACTGAAAAAATAAAATTATTAGGAGGTAAAATATGAATAAAGATAAGAAAAATGTAATAATTACAGGGGCTGCTAATGGAGTAGGAAAAGCAGTTGCAAAATTGTTAAAAGATGAGAATTAATACTAATAGATATAGATGAAGAAAATTTGAATAAGATTTAAAAGGAGTTAGATGTTTATCATTTGTAGTTGATTTAACGGACGACAATAAAATTGATGAAATATGGTTCTATTATCTATGAAATTTAATTCCATCGAATTTGAGAATTTAGAAAACTTAAAAAGAATTTGAAAAAGAAATATGATTAGAAAATAAAAAAACTTAAAGAAGTTAAATAATTTATGGAAGTGATAAAAATGAATGAAAATAAGACAAATATAAATTGGTTGATTACAATTTATTTAACCCACTAGTGAAACCTTATAAATAAAGGGATTTTGTAAAAAACGATTGTACACATTTTTATTAAAAAAGGTCTAAATTTACTAAAAATGGATAAAAATACTTTAAATTTGGTTAAATTTATGTGATGAATTATAAAGGTGATTACGACATTTAACCCTCATAAAATGCACATTTGAAATTAATGATATTTAATTATATAATTAATTGGGATGTGATTTAATTAATAAATATAATTTAAAAGAACTAGAAGAAAAACTTAATAAATGTAAAAATATGAAATTAGAAGATGTATTATTAGATGATGTAGATGAAATAAGTTCTATAAAGATAGATAGAAGAAAATCAAGCAATGAAAGAATATTAGATTTTATAATGAAAGTATATTTAAGGTAAATGGCAAATTAGTAAGAATTAGTTTTTCTGATACAGATAAAACTGCAGAAGATTGTTTAATTAATGTCTTAAAGAACTTGTATATATTGATTAAGGAAAGTAATATAATGGGAAATTATTAAAATTTTATAAATATTATTTGTTTAAATAAAAAAAAGGAGGAAAATTATATGGAAAAGAAAATAATAATTATAACTGGTGGTGCAAATGGATTAGGATATGAATTAGTTGAAGAAGCTATAAAAA
>CANQYE010000022.1 GCA_947627995.1 uncultured Bacilli bacterium | reverse complement strand
AATAGAAGAATCCAAAATCAAAGAGATAATTGAAAAAGGAAATATGTTATATAAAGAATTCTATAATTAAATAGTTTTACAAATTACAAGTCAATTTATATGAGCAGACTAGAAATAGTTTGCTTTTTTCATGGTATAATAATTAAAATGTTAATTTTAGTTGACAAATTTCCAACTCAAACAGCTAGATTGCAACTAAAATAAAATGTATAATTTTGGTGTGAGGTGAGGAAAATGAATAATTTCGGTGAAAGATTATTTAAGCTAAGAAGAGATAAAAAATTATCTCAAGAAGAAGTAGCAGAAAAATTAAATGTTACAAGACAAACAATTTCAAAATGGGAAACAGATCAAAGTATGCCTGATTTTGATAAAGTTGTTCCTTTATGTGAATTATATGGTATAACTCCTGATGAATTGTTTATTGAATTAAAAGGAAAGGAAACTTCAAAAAATAATGAATTTATTATTGATTTAGAAGAAGAAAAACTAAAAACAAGTAAAAAAGCAAAAGGAATTGCCATTAGTGTTGTGTTATATTTTTTGGGAGTTGTATGGACAATGATTTCAATTCCCGTTATGAATATGAATCCCATAGTTGCGTCTGCTATTTTCTTACTTATTTGTGGAATAGCAACAGGTATAATAATCTATGTATGTATTAAATATAAAAAAATAAAAACTCCTAAAAAAACAGAAACTGATAAATTAAGGAATCAAATTTCAAGTGTCGTAGTAATAATATTTACCATTATATACTTAATTATTAGTTTTAAAACTATGGCTTGGCATTTAACATGGATAATATGGATAATATTCGGCTTATTTGAAGAAATATTAAAATTAATATTTATGTTAAGGGGTTCTAAAGATGAAAAATAAAAAATGGATTATAACTTTAATTATTTTATTATCTATTATTATGATTGCCTTATCAATATTTTTTGTTGGTCTTTTACAAAATGGTTTTAAATTTAAAGGCTTTAGAATTGGATTACAAAGTAGTAATGAATTGATATTAGATAAAACTTATGAAGAAAAATTTAAAAATATTGTAATAGATGCTACTACAAGTGAAATTTTTATAAAAAAATCCGATACGGAAAATATTAAAACTATAATTTATGGTGAAAAGGATTATACTGATGTTGAAACTAATCTTGATTCTTTAAACGTTAAAATAAACGAAAAAAAATGTATAGGATTTTGCTTTAATCAAAAATCAGCTAAGGTAGAAATATATTTACCAAAAGAATATGATGGAAAGATTGATATTAAAAATGATTATGGTGATATTTCTATTGATGAATTTTTAAATGTTAATATTGATGTTGAAGAAGATTGTGGAGATGTAAAAATACTTGGTGGAAATATTGTTAAAGTAGATAATAAATATGGGGACATAGAAATAGAGAAAGCTAATGTATTAACTATTAATGAAGATTGTGGAGATGTAAATATTTCTAAAACAAATGATGCAATAGTAAAAAATAGCTATGGCGATATAAAAATTGAATCTATTAATAATTTTCTTCGTCTTGAAAATGATTGCGGAGACATAGAACTTAATAATATTAATTTAAAAAAAGATTCTTATATTAAAGATGCTTATGGCGATATAAAAATAGGTAATACAAATGAATTATTTATTTATGCCAAAACAGATTTAGGGGAAGTGAAAATTAAGAATAATTATAATAAATCTGATATTACCTTAAAAATAGAAAACAATTGTGGAGATATAGAAGTAAACAATTAAAAATATATAAATAATTACGAAATAGTAATTTATGGAGTTAAAAGCAGATGAATAAGGAAATATTATTATCAAATATAGATAGAGTTCATACTACTAAAATGGGTATTGATAGAATTAGGAAGAATCTAAAATTAGATACAAATGATGTAGTTGAATATTGTAAAAATTTAATTATAGATAAGAATTGCAATATTTATAAACAAGGTAAGAATTGGTATTGTGTAATAGATAATATAAAGATAACTATTAACTCTTATAGTTATACAATTATCACAGCCCATATTATTCGCTAAATTACAATTTATATGAATAAGCTTTAGGCAATTAGACATTAAAATTTGAAATTTTTAATAAATTATTTTAATCTTTTCTAAATAAAAATAAACAAAAGTGAACGAAAAAATAAGGGAAAAAGTGAAATTTTAAGCAAAAAAGATCTGAAAAAATTTCGCCCCCTGAAGAGAGAGCAAAAGCCCTCTCATTTTTGTTTTTTCCTTGAAATTATGGGAATTTAAAATTTTTGATTTTTATAAAATAATGCTTACTAGAAAAAACAATATAAATAAAAATATGATATAATTAAATTACACATAAAAGATATAATTTAATTGTTCTAAAATAATTTTATTTTGGATTAAAAGGAGTTAATAAAATGGAAGTTTTAAAAGCAATAGAAGATAGAAGAAGTATTAGAATGTTTAAAGTTGATGAACCATCAAAAGAAATTATCGAAGATATACTTAATTGTGGAAGATTAGCGCCATCTGCTAAAAATAGACAACCTTGGTATTTTGTTATAGCAAAAAATGATATTAAAGATAAGATAGCTAATATAATGATAAATTATTCTAAAAAAGTTGACGATAAAGAAGAAAGAGCAAAACTTGGATGCCCTAGTAGTGTTAATCCAACAGCTAATGTGATTAAACAAGCTCCTATATTGATTCTTGTATTTAGAGAAAAAGATGATAATTGGATAGTTGAGGATAATTTATCAATTGGTGCTTGTGTTGAAAATATTTGTTTAAGGGCACAAGATTTAGGCTTAGGCAGTTTATGGATAAGAGATACTTTTTATGCTGCTCCAGAAATAGCAGATCTCGTAAAGCATGGTAATATGGAACTGAATTGTGCGATAGCTTTAGGTTATGCTAATCAATCTCCAAAGCAGAGACCAAGAAAAGATTTAAAAGATATAGTTGAATGGATTGGATAAATAGAAATATGAAAATAAATACTATTACTTACAAAGGTTATAAAATAAGAGTTAGATGTTTAGAATGGGAACAAGTAAATACCTTAGGTGAAATTGGGAAATTTTTACTAAGCATATAAAAAACGAAAAGATTATTGGATTAGGTATGAATTGGTCAAATGATTATTTGTATTTTGATTATGCAATAGGTGTTATTGATGATGAAAATACATTAAATATAATTAAAAGTCTTGATTTTTCAAATACTGATTTTTAATGTTAAATATATTGAGTTAAATCTAACCTGTTTAAATGAATGGGAAACATTTAAGGGAAAAATAGCGCAATTAAAGAAATATATGAAAATCAAATAGATTGCTATAATAGGACCTATGATTATGAGTTAGAATACATTGATAGTAAAGGAAATATAGAAATAAAAATTCATTTTATTGATTAAATCATAAAAAAGATTGATTCACTTGGAGATGAGGTTAAAACTATAGTTGTAAGTTTAAAAAAAGAAGAACAAAAGAAGAAAAAAGTTATTATAATTTTTTAACTTAATTTAAAATTTTATATATCTAACTTCTTATTTTTTAACTATTAAGTTTTCTTTTGATGTTACTTTTATTTTTCTAAATTCAAGGATACTATAAAATTCTTTTGGTATAGTATAATCTTCTCCATAAGAAGATACAACAATATCATTATCTTTATTAAACTTTTTAAATAACATAACATGCCCACTACTTTCTGATGAAATTTGACTCCACGAAAATAATTTTTTATTATGCATCTGTGCGCTACTATTTGGTGTAGTTCCTACACTTATTTCATAACCTTCTAAAACTAAAGAGTTTATATATTGCAAAAATTTATTATAATCATTATTAAAATCACTAATAATTATATCTTCACTATTTAATGAATAGTCTATATTAGTTTTTTCTAAATAATAATTACTCCAAAAATTAAAGTTTGTGGGCTTCAATCCTGATAATTTTTCATATATTTGTAAATCTGTACATTCTAAATTTATATTTTTACTTAAACATATTTGTTTTAATTCCTCTAAACTATTTACATCTATTTCAAACTTCTTTTTAGATATTTCACTAGCAGTACCTACATAATTAGTTATTTTAGGTTCTCTAGATTTAAAAACTAGATTTCCATTAGAGTCAATTCCGTCACTTTTAATTCCATTATTAAATAAATTAATAGAAGCTTCCATATCATCACTATATTCTTTTCCTAGTAAATTTAAGGCAGCTTCTTTTATACTTTTAAAAGTATAGGTATTATATTCAATAAATTTTGCTTTCATAACTCCATATAATTTAGAATATATATCTACAAGTATTTTATTATAATCTAAAGTTCCTTTATTACTTATAGAAAATCCAAACATATTTTTAAAAGATTCATCATCTTTAAAAAGTTCTTTACCTAAAAGATTAGCAAGCATACAAGAAGAACAACCAGAATCAGCCATACTTTTAAACATTTCTATTATCTCATTCGCTGTAATATTTGGTATATTTCTTTTAACTATACTTAGTAATTCCTTATACTCACTTCCATGTAAAAGTTTATTTCTCATAATCTTATATGGTCTACCTTGATCTGCTTCGATTATTTTTTCCATATAATCACCATAATAATTATACTGGATTATTTATTATCTTTCAAATATTTGTCAAATAAACTTGTTAACTTATCTTTAGAATATTTTTTATTGTTTTGGGGGGAAAGAAGCAAGACTCGTTATAAAAAAAGTTAAAAAAATATAGAGTTTTGATGCTCATAAAAAGAAAATAAATAATCTTTATAATTATTTATTTTCTTTTATGCTTTTAGTTAATTGTTTATTTTTTTTATGTTTTAGTACTTCTACTAAAGGAAAAATTAAAAAATCAGTTCCAAGCCCTACTATAATTGGTATTAAGTTTTTATTTTCATATACTATTTCTCCGTCTAATTCTTCATTATAATATTCAATATCCAATTTTTCTGCTTTTTGATCTAGGTCATCAATTGAAGAAAATTCTAAATGAAAATCTGCATAATCACTATCATATAAATTAAGTAATAAATAATTTTTTATTATTTCACTTACATAATCTTTATAATCCTCATTAAATTCATCATTTATATAACTATTTAAAAATTTTTTTAAACTTGAATATTCATCAAATGCCGTTAAATCGACATAAAATCTTTGATCGTTTTTTAAATATACAATATTCCAAGCATGACCAAGTTTATTGCTGTTGTAAGCGCTTATTTTTCTAGATTTAATATCCAATTTATAACATAAAATTTCAAATAAGGCTGAATAGTTAGCACATATTCCATTTACATTTTCACCATTTTTATTAATTATAGATGAAATATTATTTACATTATAATAATGAATCATATTTTTAGATTTATCATCTTCATAACTACTATTTTGTATATTTTCATCGTATTTTATTTTATTACATATATAATTAGAAATTATAAATATTTTTTCCATATCTGAAGAGTCTTTTTTAATCCCTAAATTACCTATTATTTCATTTAATTTATTATCTAACTTTCTGGCTTCGTCAATTTTATCAGATTTTATCATCGAATCATCATAATTTTGTAAATAATTAATAAATATTAAATCGTTTAAATCATCACTATAATAACTTAAAGAATCAGTATAAATTTCAATTTTTTTATTTTTTATTCTTGATACGTCAAATTTATTTTCTCTATCTTTTTCAACATTTAATTCACAAAATTCAAGCATGACTTTATTAACTGAAGAAGCATTAATATATTCGATATCTTTATCAGTTAATAATTCTGCATTATTTATTTTAATTGTATTTAAATTTGGAAATTTTTTTAAAAAACTTAAATTCTTATTCTCATCCATATTAATATTTAAAGTAGTTGATTTTTTTAACGATTCAAGTGTAATATTTGGATCATTTTTTTCACTATTATAAGGAAAATTAATATCTAGTAATCTAGAGTCTAATAATCCTTGATTATATAATTCGCTTCTTATATTATTTGAAACTTTAGTAATTGTTTCTGAATATAAACAAATTTTAGTACAAATATAGCTAGTTGATGCAATAACACCTGCTGTTAAATATGATAAAATTTTTTTCTCAATATTATTCATTGTCCCCTCCTAATTGATGCGTATAGTAGCATATTATTTAAATCTTATCAATTTTATAGGGATAAATGTTATTTAAATATTTTAATGAAATTGTTTATCAATTTAAATAAAATTATAAGCGCGTAAAACTATTGCTTTTGTAGTCACTTATGGTTTTATTTTTGTATGATAACAACTTGGTTTCAACTATTAAATTTTTAATAAATATTGTATAATAAAATTATTAATTATAAGAGAGGAGGAGACTATATGACTATAAAGTCATATAATCCATCGAACAATAAATTATTAGGAGAAGTAGAGTCAACATCTGTTCAAAGAATAAAAGAAATAGTTAGAGATAGTAAGCATGCTTTTAAAAATTGGGGATATTTGAGTATAGATGAACGAATTTTTTTTATCAATAAATTATATAACGAAATAGATTCAAGAAAAAAAGAACTTGCACAATTAATTACGAATGAAATGGGTATGCCAATATCAGAATCTTTGTCTGATATAGAAAGCGGGCTTGAATATATAAATTGGTATATTGAAAATGTCAAAGAGATTATTATTGATGAAATAACTTATGAAGATGAATATGAAATTGATAAAATTATTTTTGAACCAAAAGGAGTTGTAGCCGTAATTATTGCTTGGAATTTTCCGTTTTCAAGCTTTGTATGGCAAGCTATATCTAATTTAATTGTAGGCAATACAGTAATTATTAAGCATTCAGAAAACGTCCTTTTAAGCAGTAAATATATTTATGACATTGTTTCTAGTGTTCTTCCTAAAAATGTTTATAATGTTATATATGGTGATGGCGAAATTGGCAAGAACTTAGTAAATGAAGATATTGATATGATCTGTTTTACAGGCAGTACAGAAACTGGAAAATATTTGTATAAAAAAGCTTCAGAAAAATTTATTCCTGCTATTCTTGAATGTGGGGGATCAGCGCCAGGAATAATTTTTGAAGATGCTAATGTAGATTCAATAATAGATTCAGTTTATATTAATAAATTTGCTAATACTGGTCAAATATGTGATGGACAGAAAAGACTTATTGTTCAAGAAAATAAATTTGATGAAGTTTGTAAAAAATTGCAAGAAGTTATTAAAAATAAGATAATTGGAGATCCATTGGATAAAAGAACTGATATTGGCCCTCTTGTATCAGTATTGCAATTAAAAAAACTAGAAGATCAAGTAGAAGATGCTCTACAAAAGGGAGCAAAAGTAATATGTGGCGGAAAAAAGATAAAGTTAAATAATGGAAATTATTATTTACCAACAATACTAACTAATATATCTAAAGATATGAAGATATATAACGAAGAAGTTTTTGGACCAGTTATACCAATTATGACTTTTAAGACAATTGAAGAAGCTATCGAAATAGCTAATGATACACAATATGGCTTAGGTGGGTATATCTACACTTCTGATATGGAAAAATTTAATAAAGTAGTTAAAGAATTAAAAACAGGAATGATAGCTTTAAATAATTTTTATTACTTAAGACCTTGTAATCCATTTGGAGGATATAAAAAATCAGGAATGGGTAAAAATAACAGTAAATATGGATTAAGAGAATTATGCAATATGAAAGTTGTTACTTATGAAAAATAGAAATATTTAAAAATAAATTTCAATTACAAAAAAATAATAAAATAAAAAGTGTGATATAATATATTAAATTAGATTTAAAAAGTATGATTATAGTAAATTATTAGATAGGAGTTAAAATGAAAAAAATTAATTTAAAAGTTAATGGTATGGTGTGTAATGGCTGTGAAAATAGAATAGAAAATGCTTTAATGGCTATTGAAGGAGTTAAAAAAGTTAAAGCTACTCATCAGAAAGGTTTGGTAACTATAACTTTAAAAAAAGAAATAAATAAAACTTTACTTGAAGAGGCAATTGAAAATCTTGGCTTTGAAATTATAAAGGAAAATTAAATTGAAAAAGATAATTTTAAAAGTTGATGGAATGACTTGTTCTGCTTGTTCTAACATGCTCGAAAAATATTTAAATAAACAAAAAGGAATAATAGATGCTTCAGTTAATCTTATTTTAGGTCAGGCTTTAATTCATTATGAAGATAATATAGATGTTGAAACACTTGGTAAATATATTAATGAATCAGGATATAAATTTGGTGGCATATATAATGGACATGAAGAAAATAAAAAAGATAATAGCGCATTCTATTTAATCTTCCTTGGAATTTTAATTATTCTAATTATGTATATTTCTATGTCGCATATGATTCATCTGCCAGCAATACCATTTTTACATATTATGAATCATCCTGTTAATTATGCAGTTATTTTATGCTTACTTACAATACCTTATTTAATATATGGAAAAGACATTATATGGGGTGGAATAAAAAATTTAATTCATAAATCTGCAAACATGGATACTCTGGTATCAATTGGAGTACTAGTAAGTTTTATTTATAGTTTTGTTAATCTTATTTTAATTATTTTAGGTAATAAAATCCTTGCTCAAAATTTATATTTTGAATCAGTATGTATGATTATTTTATTTATTAAACTAGGTAGATTCATTGATAAAAATAGTAAAGAAAAAACAAAAGAGGCTATAAAAGAACTTATTCAAGTAACGCCTGAAAGTGCATTATTGAAAACAAAAAATGGTGAAAAAGAAATTACTATAGATGAAGTAAAAATTGGAGATATCTTAATAGTAAAACCAGGTATGAAAGTAGCAGTTGATGGTGAAATCATTAAAGGGTCCGCACATTTTGATGAATCGTTTATAACAGGAGAATCTAGGCCTGCTAAAAAAGAAATAAAAGATAAAATAGTTGCAGGGTCAATTAATTATGATGGATTAGTAGAATACAAAGCAAAAAAAATAGGGCCTAAATCAACAATATCTGAAATGGTACATTTGGTACTTGAAGCAAGCAATTCTAAAATGCCAATTTCTAGAATTGCGGATAAGGTTAGTTTTTATTTTGTGCCAATTATTTTAATAATTGCAATTTTAACATTTATTATTTATCTTCTTTTAGGTACTCCTTTAAATAGCTCACTTATTCATATGGTAACTGTACTTGTCGTTGCTTGTCCTTGTGCATTAGGCCTTGCAACACCACTTGCTATAGTTATTTCAATAGGTGTTTCTGCGAAAAATAATATTCTCGTAAAAACAAGTGAAACTTTAGAAATAGCTTCTAAAATAGATACAATCATATTTGATAAAACAGGAACACTTACGTATGGTAAACTAAGTATTAGTAAATTTTATAATTATTCTAATTATGATGATAAAAATCTATTAAATATTATTGCTAATATTGAAGGTAATTCTACTCATCCAATCGCTCAAGCCTTTGCTGGCTATAACATGAATGAACTAAATGTTTTAAATTATAAAGAATTATCCGGAATAGGTATCACTGCTAAAATAGAAAGTAAGAATTATTATTTAGGTAATAGTAAGATTTTAGATAAAATAAAAAACAATCATAAAAAAGACGAAGAAAATTTAGCTAGTCTAGGTAATAGTATTATTTATATTTTAGAAGAAAATGAAATTATCGGTTTAATTGGTGTAAAAGATGTAATAAGAAATGAGTCTAAAAGAACAATTAAAAAATTAAAAAAATTAGGAATCGATATTATAATGCTTACTGGCGATAATGAAATAACAGCTAATACTATTGGAAAAGAATTGGGGATAGACAATATTATTTCTAATGTAATGCCAAGTGAGAAGACAAAATATATTAAAGAATTACAAAAAAATGGTAAAAAGGTAATAATGGTTGGCGATGGAATTAATGACGCCCCATCTTTAGCGACTTCTGATATCGGTATTAGCTTTAAAAGTAGTACGGATATTGCTACAAATTCTTCAAATGTTATTATTACAAATGATAATATAGAACGAATTGTAACCTTTTTACTTATTGGTAAAAAGACATTACGAAATATAAAACAAAATTTATTTTGGGCATTCATTTATAATATATTAATGATTCCTCTTGCTATAGGCATATTTAAAAAAATTGGATTAGGCATAAATCCGATGATAGCAAGTGCATCTATGATGTTATCAAGTTTATGTGTTGTATTTAATGCTTTAAGATTAAGAAAAATCAAATTTTAAATCAAACTAAGCTAGAAACAAAAAAAGATTTAGATATGCAAGAAAAACATTTATGAAAAATATAATAAATTTGTACTAGTAAATATAAAATAATACCCACTTTTTTAAGTGGGTATTATAATTTATAAAAATATATTAATAATTGAGAAAGTCTATCATTAAAAAAATTACATAAAATATGATAAGGAGGTATTATGAATGCGTTTGAAAAAGCTTCAAAAAAAATAAAATTAGCTAGAAAAAATTTTCAAAATTGTTATTGTTATATAAATCCGATTAATGTTGGACCAACGGGGCCAACGGGATCTACTGGCCCAACCGGTCCACAAGGTGAAATTGGCTTACAGGGAGTAACAGGTCCAACAGGTCCTAGAGGAATTCGAGGTGAACAAGGTGTCCCTGGAATTCCTGGCCCCCAAGGTGAAATTGGTTTACAAGGAGTGACAGGTCCAACAGGTCCACAAGGTGAAGTTGGCCCAACAGGTGAAATTGGACCAAAAGGCAATGATGGGACTAGTGTAACGATTTTAGGTTCATATAGCTCATTTGATGAATTAGAAAAAAATCATCAAACTGGAAGTCCAGGACAAAGTTATTTGGTTGGCGATAATTTATATGTTTGGTCGGATGAAACAGCTAATTGGATTAATGTTGGCCAAATAAAAGGTCCACAAGGTGAAAGAGGACTACAAGGAGAGCGTGGCCCACAAGGTCCAAAGGGCGAGCAGGGTGCAACGGGCCCAGAAGGCCCTATAGGCCCTCAAGGTGCCGCGGGAATCCAAGGAATTCAAGGGGAACGTGGTCCCCAAGGAGAACAAGGTGTTACTGGCCCAACCGGGCCGCAAGGATTACCAGGTACATTAGACATTCCAACTGGATATTTTTTTACTTCAAATGAAGGTGCTGCCCAATCAGGACGAGAAGTACTATCGCTTTATCCTTTGCCTCTTGAAGTAGAAGTATTTAATAATAATTCAGATATTTTTTATTTCAGTAATCGAAATAATACTATTACTATTTTAAAACCAGGAATTTATAAAATAAATTTTATAGTTCAAGCTCGTACTAGTGAACAACCAGTTTTACCTCAAGATAATTTTATTTCAGTCGGTTTTAAAAAGGTTAATGAAGAAACTATTTATGCTGGTAGTTCAGTATGGGGAAATAAGTCGACGCCGGTATTATTAACTGGGCAAGGAATTATTAATCTTACCTATGGCAAGGAATTATTTGAATTAGTTAATTTGAGTAAATCTTCTATTTTTTTGCAAAGCCCGGATTTAGATAATTTAAATACTGAATCATCATTTTCTAGCCCAGTTGTTAGTATAATTATTGAAAAGATAAAATAATTTTTTAATCTTTATATTTTAAAGCAAAAAAATATTTGACAAAACGAAATACACTATGCTATAGTAATCAGCAATGGAAGGAGGTTTTGCAAGAAAAATGCAAACTCAAATTAAAGATATTGTTGAAATTCATGATATTATTGAAACTGTAAAAAGAAGTTTAATGTTTCAAAATAGTGCTAATATAATATTAAAAAATTTAAAAGAATTTGTTCAATTATATGGGGATGATGATGTATACTTTATTAGAAAAAGAAGTGGATTTGTATTATTATGTAATAAAAAAAATACAAGAGTAGTATATCATATAAGATCTAATGGGATTGATAAAACAGATATAACAAAAAAAGTAAGTAAGAAAAATTTCAATAATGTAGATACAACATTTACAGAATTAAATTATGATAAAAGTATAGACCATAGTTTACCTTATTGTGTAAAAATATCTGATTGTCACGAAGTAGTAGAAGATGGTTGCAGAAATCATTCCAAAACTACTACAGATATATATTTTTTAGATACTCGAGCAAAAAAACCAATTTATAATGGAAGAAGTAAAACAAGTGAAGAAACTTTTGAGGATGAAGACTTAAGAAATAATTGTACATATTTTGGTGATTCTAATCTTCATATTCTTGAAGATTCGAATTTCCAAGTTACTTCTCCTTATAATAGAGTTGATGTCGGACAATCTTACGATGAAATATTTACTTATAATATAAATGGAAAAGAGTTAAAACGTATTAATCTTAAAACTTATTCTGTATAAAATAAAAATACCAATAGGTATTTTTTTTATCTTATATAAGGATATACTGGATAATAGTAATTATATCCGCCACTGTAGCCATAATATGGATATCTCGGATAATTTGGTGCGACATTGTATATTGGACGAGGTCTAGTTAAACCTACAGCCGCTCCTCCAGTAACAGCTCCAACTAAAAAAGGAAAAAAGAAACCTCCTCGAGTGTCTGGTTGATACATTTGATACATAAAAAACTCCTTTCTTTTTTATTATATGAGAAAGGAAATACTTTGTTATTTGCTATATAGCCTAAATAAATTAAAAGAAGGCATATTAAATAATCTAAATTTATATAAAGTTGTCCCAAGACCATTACTAATATATAAATCTGTATTATTTATTTGGTAATAATCATCATAGTAAAGTTTTGAACCTTTATAATTATGAATAGCTCCAATAAAAGGAATTTTTATTTGACCATTATGAGAATGCCCGGCTAAACATAAATCAATATTTTTATTTTTCAAATTTTTTATATTATCAGGTTCGTGCATTACTATTAATTTAAATAAATTAGAATCATTTTCTTCAAAGTATGATAGAGTTTGATTAATATCGCTTTTTTCTTTTAACAAAGAGTCTAACCCTCCAATAAAAATAGGAATAGAACCTTGATAATAAATTAAGTCAAAATTATTTTTAAGTATTTTAAAACCAGAGTTATTCATAATTTCATTATATTCTTTTTCATATTTATAGTCATTTTCGCCAAATACAGCATATTTACCTATAACATAATCTATTTTATTTAAAATATTAGTGAGTTTTTTAAAATCCTCATCAGTATATTTTATATTTTGATCAAATAAATCACCATTAAATATCACAATTTCTGGTTTCAATTCATTTATTTCATTAACAACTCTTTTTAAAAAATTTTCGTCTACTGACGTATTATAATGGACATCGCTGAATTGAATTATTTTAATACCATCAAATGAATTTGGCAAATTATGATTAGTAATACCATACTCTCTTACCTTAAAATTTTCTGTATAATAATATTTACCTAAAACGATTAATAAAACAATAAATAATAACGTAATAAGAGCTAACCAGAATAGTTTATTTTTTTTTGTTAAATTTTTATTTTCTTTTGCTTGTGTTTCTATATCCATTTTTATCCTCCTATAATCAAAGGAAACAATATTGTTGCTAAGGCAATACAATTATGTAGAAAATGCACTATCATTGTATTAAATATACAATTAGTTTTGAAATAAATATATCCAAACATAGCCCCCATAAAACCATATGGGAATATATATAATATTTGTGACCAATTTGTTGAAATATCATTAATACTAAAAGCCGAAATAATATGTAATAAGCCAAATATTAAGCCAGAAACAATAGTATATATATAAATATTTTTAAAAGCTTTTTTATAAGTAGCACGAAAAATAAGTTCTTCAACAAATGGCGAATAAATTAAAAATGCAAATGTACAATAAATTGGTAATTTATTAAAAATTTCTCTATTTTGTATTTCATTGGTAGCTAATTGTCCTTTGAAAAAAATATAATTAATGAAAAAATTTGCTATTATCATTGCTAAAAATCCAATTAACCAAAATTTAAGAGCTATTTTAATATTTTCTTTTTTATTTTTTTTAAAATTTTTAAGAGACTCTTTTAAAGTATCTTTCATTAAAGCTCCAATTATTAGCATTATAATAATTCCTACAATTATTTCTTGTATGTTTAAAAAAAGCATAGAGTTTGTTTTAATTCTTTTATTTAATAATAATTGTAAAATTATATAAAACAAAAAAATTACTATAGATTTTAAAATAATTAAGCTTTTTTGCTTAAATAAATTTATTCTTTCCATATTTATCATCCTAAAGTAAATATATCATAATAATTTTATCTTTTCAATTTTTTAATTAATTGATATACTTAAAATAATAGGAGGCTAAAATATGAGAAAAGTAAAATTATTTATTTTCTTAGTATTTAGTTTTTTAGTTTTTATAGAGAAATTCGATGCTGCAGAATGTAGCTATAAAGAAGAAATAGAACTTTCTAAAAAAGCAAGCTTGGTTTCAGCTAACTATACATACGAGTACGTTTATGATCAAAATAAATTAAATAATAAAAATGTTAAATATATAATAAACATATATAATATTTCTGATGGTTTGCGAATTATGGTTAGAAATAGTTTAAATAATGATAATTTATATTCATTTAATAATAGTAATATTTTAAATAACACCGTTACTTTCGAGACATTTAATAGTGATGAAAATACTACTTACAATATTGTAGTACTATCTGATACTAGTAATTGCTCTGGATCTCTTCGTACTATAACTTTAGTAACTCCAAAATATAATGAGTTTTCACAAAAAGAAGAATGTAAAGAAAACCCTGATTTTAAATTATGTAGTACTTTTTATTCTTATTCAATAACTGATTCAAAATTTGAAAGTGAATATAAGAAATATATTGATAAAAAGAAAATTAAAGAAGAAAATAAACCATTTATTGAAGAAAAAACAAAAGAAAAAAATTTAAAAGAAAAAATTATAGAATTTTTTAATAATTATAAAGCAACAATTTTAATGTCATTAGGTGTTATTTTAATAATGGGTATATTAATAATAATAAAAAAAGTAATCGATAAAAAAAGAAAAGTAATTTAATAAACTATATGTTGACAATTTTAAAATTAAATGTAAAAATGAAAATAAAAGGATAGTAGGTATGAGTATGAAAAAAAAGATATTATATTTTTTATTAATAATGTTATTGGTAGTTTGCTTTAAGAATGTTAAAGCCGAAGAAAAATGTGAAAATGATCCTTCAGCAGAAAATATAAATATAAGCGTTGAAACCTTTGATGGAGAAACTAATGAAGAATATCAAATGTGTGAAGGAGATTTTTGTGACCATACATCCTGGGTGACTCCACCACCACAAGGGCCTACATATTATATTAATTTTAAAAATTTAACGGATGATATGTATATAGTCATTAGTAACGATGCTAACAAATATTATGAAACAGCAACTACAGAAGAAACTATAAGTTCAGATAAATTTACTAATGGATCATATAAATATCAAACTATAAGTATTGATTTTAAAATTAATTATACTATAAAAATTTATAAATCATCTTCACAATGTTTAATACTCTCCAAAGAAGTAACTGGACCAATTTATAATCAATATTTAAATACTAAACAAAATATTTGTGAAAAAATTCCTAAATATGAAAATTGCTCACAAATATGGTTAAAAGATCAAATAAATGAAGATGAGTTTTATAATAAAGCTTTAAAATATGCAGATGCTAATGAAAAAAATATAAAAGATTTAGTACCGGATTATATTAAAATAGAAAGTAAAAATATAAATAATAAAAAAAATATTTTTAAAAATATTTTGATTGGCATATCTATTTTTATTATTATAATTATTGTTGGCGTATTAATTTTTAAAATCAGGAGGGTTAAAAATGAAAAATAAGTTTCTATTAATTTTTACAATTTTATTAATATTTATAGTTGGTAAGGATGTTGAAGCTGAAACTATTTATACTGCTAAATTTGGAGCTTTTGGCAATGGTAATTATAATTGGGCGACAGGATATGATCCTAGCAAAAATAGTTATTATCCTATTAATGTTTCATCTATTGAAAAAGTTAGTAGTACTGGAGAAGTCTTATATTGTATTTCACCAATGAAAGATGGCTCTTATAGTAGTGATTACCATGGCAATGCAAGATCTGTTTTAATTAGCAAGTATAGCGATAGAAGCTCGGATAGTTGTAATACAAGAAGTTTTGAATGCTCTTTTATGTATATATATAACGCTAATGCATCATGGGAATCAAAGTTTCTTGCAACACGTCTTTTAGCATCTCTATATGGAAGACTAGATGGCTTTAATAATCAACAAATAGGCGATGGACTATGGGGAAATTTTAATTACAATAAAGGAATAACTAATAGTCCATATGTTAGTGTAAATGCACCTGGGATTTATTGGAATACTGCGAAAAAAATAATTAAAGAAAAAGGTTCAACACCATCTAAATTTGGATTTAATGGTAGTTATGATAGTAATGAACCATATTTTACAAAAGGTTTAACTGAAAATTTTGATGGGCATACGAATGCTCGAGATTTATTTTGGGATTCATTGCAATTATCTAATATTCAAAAGCAGAAAAAAAATGATAAAATATCATATGTTTATCAAGTAAAAGATTCAAAAAATCCTACTGCATTTCAACAATATTTACTTGTTCGTACTAAAAATAAAAATGCATGTCCTAAAAATGAATATAAAATCTTTTCTGGAGACACTTATAAAAGAAATAGTTTAACACATTATGTAAGTGCAGAAAAAGAATGCTATTCAAAAGTTTCAAAACCTAAATCTTGTGAATCATATTTGCTATATTATTACGCAAATCAAAATCAATCAATCAAAAATCAATATGAATATATAGGTCGTGCTGGTAAATTTAAAACAAAAACGGGAACAGATAAAGGAACTATTTATTTAATTAATAAAGATAACAGGTATAAGGATGTAACTAAAAATAATTGTAATAATAATTGGAATAATGATTTAAATATTCCTCAGTTATATTGTTTAAAACAAGTTTGTATGCTACCAACATGTGAATCATATAAGAATAAATCATATGGTAGTGAATATTCTTATAATAGTTCTAAAAACGATACACAATTATCTAAAATTAATCCAACAGATAATGATATTAAAAGTGTATGTTTTACAAAAAAAACAACATCAAATGTTTGTGAAAACTATAAAAGTAGAACATATGAAGGATATAAATATAGTGGGCCAGATAGTAAGCAAGTAAATTTAAAAGAAATAGAAACAATAGAC
>CANQYE010000021.1 GCA_947627995.1 uncultured Bacilli bacterium | reverse complement strand
ATTTGTAAGTTTCCATTATCTTTATAATATGCTTCAGCTAATTTATAGTTTTCTTCCCATAGTTCATTATTATTTCCTTGACGACCTATTTTTGGATGCCAAACCATTCCTATGGCATTTAATTTATCTATTCTATCTTCACTAAGAGTACCTTTGTTATATTTTACTCTTTGCGTGCTTATCCATACGCCTAATTTTTTCCCATTTATTTCAAACTTTCGGGGTATTTGTAAGTTTCCATGGTCTTTATAATACTCTGTAGCTAATTTATAGTTTTCTTCCCATGGTTTTTCATTTTTTCTTCGACCACCTCTTTTTGGATGCCAAACCATTCCGATTGCATTTAATTTATCTATTCTATCTTTACTAAGTTTACCTAAATTATATTGTAATCGTTGTGTACATATCCATTGGCCTAATTTTTTACCATTTATTCTATATCTTTGAGGGATTAGTAAGTTTCCATGGTCTTTATAATATTCTTCAGCTAATTTGTAGTTTTCTTTCCATATTTCATCATTATTTACTAGGCAACCTCTTTTTGGTTCCCAAACCATTCCTATTGCATTTAATTTATCTATTCTATCCTTACTAAGAGTACCTCTTTTATATTTTACTCGTTGGGTGCCTATCCATTGGCCTAATTTTGTTTCACCTATTTCATAAACATAAGGGATTTGTAAATGACCATGGTCTTTAAAATATTCTTCAGCTAATTTATAGTTTTCTTCCCATTGCTTATTACAATATGGTTCCCAAATCATTCCGATTGCATTTAATCTATCAATTTCCTCTTTATTAAGCAAACCTTTTTTATATCTTTCTCTTTGTGTGATTATCCACCTACCAAGTTTTTTATCATTTATTTCATATCCTTGAGGAATTTTTAAGTTTCCATGGTCTTTAAAATACTCTTCAGCTAATTTGTATTTTTCTTCCCATTGTTTCTCATTATTTATTAGATGGCCTCTTTCGGTATTCCAAACCATTCCTATTGAATTTAATCTATCAATTTCCTCTTTATTAAGCATGCCTTTTTTATATTGCACTCTTTGTGTGCTTATCCATACACCTAATTTTTTTCCATTTATTTCAAACTCTCGGGGTATTTGTAAGTTTCCATGGTCTTTAAAATACTCTGCGGCTAATTTATATTTTTCTTCCCATTGTTTTTCATCTTTTCTTCGACCACCTCTTTTTTGTTCCCAAACCATTCCTATGGCATTTAATTTATCTATTCTATCCTTACTAAGAGTACCTTTGTTATATTTGAATCTTTGTTTGCTTATCCATACACCTAATTTTTTCCCATTTACTTCATAATTTTGAGGGATTTGTAAATGACCATTATCTTTAAAATATTCTTCAGCTAATTTATAATTTTCTTCCCATAATTCACTAATATTTTGTTCCCAAACCATTCCTATTGCATTTAATTTATTTACTCTATCTTTACTAAGAGTACCTCTTTTATATTTTACTCTTTGTGTGCTTATCCATATACCTAATTTTTTCCCATTTATTATATATTTTTGAGGTATTTGTAAGTTTCCATGGTCTTTAAAATATTCTTTAGCTAATTCGTAGTTTTCTTCCCATTGATCATTATTTTGGAGTATTACTTTTAGTGATTGATTTTCAAAGTTCTTATTTAATTTCACTCCTACAGCATGTATTTTTTCAATTTCTTTTTTTGTTAATTTTTTTGTTTTATTTGTTGATTCATTTGTTGTTTTATTTATTGATTTATTTGTTGATTTATTATTCCAAACCATTCCGATTGCATTTAATTTATTTACTCTATCTTTACTAAGTTTACCTAAATTATATTGTAATCGTTGTGTACATATCCATTGGCCTAATTTTATTTCATTTATTCTATATCTTTGAGGAATTAGTAAGTTTCCATGGTCTTTAAAATACTCTGCGGCCAATTTATATTTTTCTTCCCATAGTTCATTATTATTTTTAAAACCTATTTTTGGATGCCAAACCATTCCTATGGCATTTAATTTATCTATTCTATCTTCACTAAGAGTACCTCTTTTATATTGCACCCTTTGTGTGCCTATCCATACTCCTAATTTTTTACCATTTATTTCAAACTCTCGGGATATTTGTAAGTTTCCATGGTCTTTAAAATACTCTGCGGCTAATTTATAGTTTTCTTCCCATTGTTTTTCATCTTTTATTCGACCACATCTTTTTGGTTCCCAAACCATTCCTATGGCATTTAATCTATCAATTTCATCTTTTTTAAGCATGCCTTTTTTATATTGCACTCTTTGTGTGCTTATCCATACGCCTAATTTTTTACCATTTACTTCATAATTTTGAGGAATTTGTAAATGACCATTGTCTTTAAAATATTCTTCAGCTAATTTATAGTTTTCTTCCCATTGTTTTTTGTCTTTTCTTCGACCACATCTTTTTGGTTCCCAAACCATTCCTATGGCATTTAATTTATCTATTCTATCCTTACTAAGAGTACCTCTTTTATATTGCACTCTTTGTGTGCCTATCCATTGGCCTAATTTTGTTTCACCTATTTCATAAAGATAAGGAATTTGTAAATGACCATTATCTTTAAAATATTCTTCAGCTAATTTATATTTTTCTTCCCATTGCTCATTATTTTGGAGTATTACTTTTAATGATTGATTTTCAAAATTCTTATTTAATTCCGCTCCTATAGCATGTATTTTTTCAATTTCTTCTTTTGTTAATTTTTTTGTTTTATTTGTTGAATTATTTGTTGTTTTATTTGTTGTTTTATTTATTGATTCATTTATTGATTCATTTGTTGATTTATTTGTTAATTTATTATTCCAAACCATTCCGATTGCATTTAATTTATCTACTCTGTCTTTACTAAGAGCACCTTTTTTATATTGTGTTCTTTGCGTACTTATCCATTGGCCTAGTTTTATTCCTGAAATTTCATAATCTTGTGGTATATATAAATGTCCTTGTTCTTTATAATATTTTTTGGCTAATTTATATTTTTCTTCCCATTTATTTTCATATATAGTTGGAGGATTATCTTTTTTCGCTAAATTATGTTCAATTTTATTTTTTAATTTTCTTAATGCTTTTTTTTCAATTTGGCGCACTCTTTCACGAGTTATATTAAATATTTCTCCTACTTCTACTAATGTTCTATTTCTTTCTCCATTTAATCCAAATCTTAATATTATAACTTGTTGTTCTCGAATAGATAATTCTTCAATTGCTTCTAATAATCGTTTATTGTATATATTATTAATAATATCACTTTCAAAATCTGCTTCTTCATCTGGAACATAATTACTTAAAGTTGTATTGTTATCATCTCCTATAGGGTGTTCCAAACTTGCTAAGTCCAAATTTAAATTATAACCAATTAAATCTTTTATTTTATCTTCACTACATTTTAATTCACTGGCTAGTTCCTTTATAGTTGGTTCTCTATGCAATTTATTTTCTAAATTGTCGCGTGTTTTAGTAAACTCTCTTAATTTTTCAACCATGTGAACAGGCACACGAATAGTTCTGGCTTTATCAGCTAAAGCTCTAGTAATTGCCTGGCGAATCCACCAAGTTGCATATGTACTAAATTTGTAACCTTTACTATAATCAAATTTTTCAACCGCTTTTATTAATCCTTCATTTCCTTCTTGAATAAGATCTAAAAACTGTAGACCATGCCCCATATATCGTTTTGCAATATCTACAACTAGTTTTAAATTTGATTCAACAAATGTTTTTTTAGCGTTTTTATCTCCTTGATCTTTTTTAAAAGCTAAAATTTTTTCTTCTTGTGGTGTTAATAATGGGTATTTGCCTATCTCAATTAAGTAAATTCTTACTGAATCATATTCGGATTTATCATAATAATCGTTCTCTATTTCAGAATAATTTTCTAATTCTTTGTCATTTGTTAAACCTGTTTGAATATCATTTAAAAGACAATAAGATTCTAGCAAATCAATAGCAATTTTATTATCAAATATTTCATTAAATGCTTCTTTTTGTATTTTAGCAAAATTATTTTCAACAACTTTTTCTAGAATATTATTTAATATTTTATTATTTTTAATTAAATCTATACACGAATCAATATCCATACTATTTTTTGAAATTAACTTTAATTCTAAATTTATGACTTCACAAATATCTTGTAAATATTGATAATTCACTTTATAATCCGAAGTTATTTTAAAATTATTATTAATATATTCATTTATATGAATAATAAAATCATCAAACATACCCTCACTCCTTTTAATTTAGATTTTTTACGTAATCTTTAACACCATATTTTTATTCTCTATTAAATCTAATATATCCTGATTTGAAAATATTTTATTAAATGCTATAATTCTATTATTTTCAACTTCTTTAATTGATATATTTAAATATATTGCAATATTTTTAATAGAAACACCCAATAAATAAAGGATGAATGTATTGTATATATCTTCTGTTAAACTTATTTTTATAATTTCATTTATTTTAGATGCTAGTTGTTTAATATTTTTTAAATTTTTTTCAAATTTTATATAAATTAATAAGTTTGTTAAACCATAAACACTATAATCATTAATTAAAGTGGATAAATTTACTCTTCTTGATATATCACCAACATTTTGATTAATATTTTCTTGAATTTGTAAAATATTTTCATCCCAAACAAATCCTTTTGCATCCAATAATTTTACTAAATCTAAAGGAATACTATTATTTCGATAATTATTTCTTTGATTTTGTAACCAAATTATTGTTTTTTTAGAATAATGTGTATTATTACAAAAATCATCATAATTTTTATACCATTCATCTAAATATATGGAATTTTCTAATTTTTTTAGCATTATATTTGCTTTATTCAATTCATTTTCTGTAAATTCTTGATTGAACAATAATTTAGAATCTTCTTTTGAAAACATTGAGTTAATAGTTTTCATTATATAATCTTTATCAAAACTAGAATCATTAATAAGTTTTTCTAATCTTTCATTAGGTAAAACATTTTTAGCAGTCTTTTTTTTAGGAGTTTTTATAGCTACTTTATTAATCATATCTTTTAATTCAGATAATGCTTTTTTTTCAATTTGACGCACTCTTTCACAAGTTATATTATATATTTTCCCGACTTCTTCTAACGTTTTATTTTTTTCACCATTTAATCCAAATCTTAATATTATAACTTGTTGTTCTTGAATAGATAATTTGTTTATATTTTCTAATAATAATTTGTTAATTACTTTATTTTCAAAATCTGATTCTTCATCCGGAATTTCTAAATCAATATTTTCTTCACCATAATTAATGATTTCAAAAGGCATAAAATCTTTTTTTAATAGTAATAATTTTTCTAATTCCTTATTCAAATTCATTTCTTCTTCATCACTAATTGTAGATTTTCTTTTTAAGGTAATAAGAAAATTGTTATAAACTATTTGCATTTTTATTATATATATTAAATCTAAATATGAAAAACCTTTAAAATTTGCTATCCCTTTTATTATTTGAGATATAATCAAATTAAAAGCATATGTACTAATCCTATCATCTTCTTTATAATTGAATTTATCTATAGCTTTTATCAATCCTATATTTCCAAATTCGACTAAATCTAAAAAAGGAACGCCGCTATTTATATATTTTTTAGCTACTTGAATTACGAGTTTAAGATTAGAATTGATTAATTTTTGTCTGGCATTAGAATCCCCTTTTATCATTTTTTTTACAAGTTCTTTTTCTTCATCTAAACTTAATAAAGGAAATTTATTTATATTTTTTAAATATAAATTTATATAATCATCAAATTGGAAAGAATCGTTTTCATCAATATTTTCAGGAGTTATTTGATTATAAATTTTTTCAGAATTTTTTTCTCTTTTATTGTTTTCAGCAATAATTTCTAACATATTAGATAAAATTTCATTTTCAAATATTAAAAATTTCAAATCAGTAATATTTAATTTATTTAAATTAATCATATATACCAACACCCCACAAAGAGATTAAAACTTTTTTTTATTTTTTTTAATATATTTATTTAAAACAATTATAAACTTTTATAAAAAATCATCCCTTGTTTGCTCCTCTTTTCATAAAATTATTTGCTTTATGAAAATGATTTTTAAATTACAAAGCATATTATAACAAATTTTTATTTTTTTTCAAATAAATTAATAAAAAATATATAATTTTTTTTAATATTTCTAAATTAAATAGCTTTTATGATTAAAAAGCCCTTAAAAAGCCATTTTTCATATGTAAGTTTTATTTATTAATATAAATATTTATTAAAAAAATGTAGGAATTCCTACATTATAAATTTTTTTGTAAATTATTTAATTTTTCTTTTTCTTCTAATAATTTTTTTCGGTCTAAATCGACAATGTGTTTTGGTGCTTTATTAATATAATTTTCATTTTTAAGTAAATTTTCTCTTCTTTTAATCGAATCTTGCAATTTTTTTATTTCTTCTTGTTTTTGTTCATTATTATTTTCCTGCTTTACATCAAAATATTTAATATTTATTAAAGATGATTTGTAAGAAACTGAAAATAAAGTAGTTTCATCATTAATATCTTTTGTAGGTTTCTCTGGGAGTTTTAAAATATTTTTAAATATATTTTCTACATCTTTTTTTATTTCAAAATATACATAGGCTTCTTTAGAAATATGATTATTAGCTTTTAAATTTCTTATTTCAACTATATCATTAATAATTTTATCAACCAATTCTTTATCATTTTGATAATTATCATTTTGATATACTGGATAATGACTAATCATAATTGACTTTTCATCTTTTATTGGTAACATTAAATAAATTTCTTCTGTTACGTAAGGCATAAAAGGATGAAGTAACTTTAAAATATCTGTTAAAACTTTTAATAAAACACTTTTTCTAGTATTATCTAAATTACTT
This sequence comes from uncultured Bacilli bacterium, assembly GCA_947627995.1. Classification (GTDB taxonomy): domain Bacteria; phylum Bacillota_I; class Bacilli_A; order RF39; family UBA660; genus CANQYE01. The sequence goes on along the minus strand of CANQYE010000021.1, from coordinate 10,441 downwards.
TTAGAAAATTCTATATACCAATCACAAAAACTCTCCCAAATAAAATTATAAAGCTCATTACCAACTATATGAAATTCATATTTATCCATATGTTCAGTTACATTTTTTATAAGTTTATTTAATTTATTTAAAATCCATTTATCTGTAATAGTTAAATTATCTAGTCTATAATCATTTTGATTAAAATCTTCTAAATTTATTAATACAAAACGAGATGCGTTCCATAATTTGTTGACAAAATTCCAAGTAGATTTAACTTTTTCCTCATCATATCTTAAATCTTGTCCAGGAGCTGAATTTGTAGTTAAGAAAAATCTTAAAGAATCTGCTCCATATTTTTCAATAACATCCATAGGATCTACACCATTACCCAAAGATTTAGACATTTTCCTACCCATTTTATCACGGATAAGCCCATGAATTAAACAATCTTGAAATGGTCTTGAATTTGTAAAATGAAGGCCTTGAAAAGTCATTCTATTTACCCAAAAAGGAATTATATCGTATCCAGTAACTAAACAATTATTTGGATAATACCTTTTGAAATCATTTAGATTATTTGGCCATCCAAGAGTTGAAAATGGCCACAATGCACTACTAAACCATGTATCTAATACATCAGGATCTTGTACCCACCCAGCTTCTTTTGGAGCATGCTCACCAACATATATTTCATCGTCTTTATACCATACTGGTATTCTGTGACCCCACCATAGTTGACGAGAAATACACCAGTCATATGTTATTTCCATCCAATGATTCATTATTTTCTCAAATCGTTCAGGTATAAAATTAACTTTAGTATAAGTATTAGTTTGATTTTTTAAAACACGATCAGCAAGGGGTCTCATCTTTACAAACCATTGTTTAGATAAATAAGGTTCAATCATTACACCTGTTCTTTCGCTATGCCCTACACTATGTGTTATTGGTTCAATTTGTAAAAGTAAATTTTCACTTTTTAAGTCTTTAATTAATTCTTTACGGCATTCTTCTCTAGATAATCCCTTATACTTTAAAGCATTTTCATTCATCGTTGCATCTTCATTTATAACAACTATTCTTTCTAAATTATGCCTATTACCAACTTCAAAATCATTTGGATCATGAGCAGGAGTAATTTTAACCACACCAGTTCCAAATTCAGGATCAGCATGTTCATCTCCAATAATAGGTATTTTTTTATTTACAATCGGTAAAATTACATTCTTTCCAATTAAATGTTTATACCTTTCATCGTTAGGATTTACTGCAACTGCTGTGTCTCCAAATAATGTTTCTGGACGAGTTGTAGCTACATCTAAATATTCATCTGTTTTATCTATAAAATATTTAATATGATAAAACGCTCCTTCTACATCTTTATAAATAACTTCTTCAGTAGAAAGTGCAGTTTGTGCTTCTGGGTCCCAATTTATAATTTTTTCTCCTCTATAAATTAAACCTTCATTATAAAGATCAACAAAAACTTTTCTTACCGCTTGTGAAAGACCATCGTCTAAAGTAAATCTTTCCTTATCATAATCAAGAGAAAGGCCTAATTTTGCCCATTGAGAATGGATATTTTCTGCATACTTTTTTTTCCATTCCCAAGCAACTTTTAACCAATCTTCACGATTCATTTTCCTTGGGTCAATACCTTCATCTTTTAATTTTTTATCAACTTTAGCTTGTGTAGCAATGCCTGCATGATCCATACCAGGAAGCCATAAAGCATCATATCCTTGCATTCTTTTGTAACGGATAATTATATCTTGAAGAGTTGTATCCCAAGCATGACCTAAATGTAATTTCCCAGTTACATTAGGAGGAGGAATAACAATAGCATATGGTTTTTTAGAAGTATCACCACTTTTAAAATAACCTGCTTTTAACCAATTAGCATATTTATTTTTTTCTACATTTAAATGATTGTATTTTTTTTCTAACATAATAACTCTCCTTTAAATAAAAAACTCATCCTTATTAAAGGACGAGATAACCCGCGGTACCACCTTAGTTCACTTAGTAGTGCACTTATTTATTTAACGCATAATATACGAAATATCCTACTTTTTTTTCAAATATTTAACTCCCAAGCTACCTTCAATATATTAAATTGTTAGTTTTCACCAATCACTAACTCTCTAAATAATTTAAATATATTTACTCCTCTTGTTCATCGTCTATGCATTAATTATATGCAAAATTTATTTTTTTTGCAAGTATTTTAAATTATATTTTTTTTAATACTTTTATTGTCAATAAATAATTTATATAGTATAATAACTTTAGAATAAAGAGGAATGGATATGAATAAACAATTTGATTTTCAAAATTTACCAGTTGTTGATATAGTTAATGAAATCATTGAGGATGCTGTTAATAATAAGGCTAGTGATATTCATTTCGATCCAAATGAAAAAGAACTAGTAGTTAGGATTCGCATAGATGGAGAACTTATTAATTATACTATTATTCCTGACAATGTTCGCAAAAATTTGATAACACGTATTAAAATTATAAGTGGCATGAATATTACAGAAAGTCGTTTACCACAAGATGGTGCCATAAAAATGAATATCCAAAATAAAGAAGTTGATATGCGTGTATCATCTTTACCTTTAGCTGAGGGCGAAAAAATTGTAATTCGTATTTTAGATTATTCGATGAGCGTTGATGGAATTGAAAATTTAGATTTTTCAAAGGAAAATTTAAATAAAGTAAATAAAATGATTCAAGCACCGAATGGCATAATATTAGTAACTGGAGCGACTGGTACAGGAAAATCGACTACAGTATATGCATTATTACAAAAATTAAATACTACCGACAGGAATTTAATTACTGTTGAAGATCCTATTGAAATGAATATTGAGGGGGTTAATCAAGTTCAAGTTATTTCTGATATTGGACTTACTTTTACCAATGTTTTAAGAAGTATTTTACGTCAAGACCCTGATATAATAATGATTGGTGAAATTCGTGATGATGAAACAGCGAGAATTGCAGTACGTGCATCAATTACTGGCCATTTAGTTTTATCTACAATCCACACTAATAATTCTCTAAATACTATTGAACGTTTATTAGACATGGAAGTTGAAAGATACTTATTAGGTAGTGCATTAACTGGTATTATATCTCAAAGATTAGCAAGAAAATTATGCCCTAAATGTAAAAAAGCTCGTTCAACAACCAATTATGAAAAAGAAGTTTTTAAGCAAGCTTTGAATATGGAGGTTAATGAAATTTTTACTCCAGTCGGATGTGATGAATGCTTAGATGGATATAAGGGGCGAATTGCTATTCATGAAGTTCTAGCTATGAATCAAGAAATAAAAGATGCTATTACTAATAATGTAGCTAAAGATGAATTAAGAAAAATTGTTTATCAAAAATCGGGTGTTATTACTTTGCTTCAAGATGGATTAAATAAAGTTATTGAAGGTATTACATCTTTCGATGAAATATTAAGACTTATTGATATAGCTGAAGATTTTATTGATTTCGATGATGAATCTCATTTAAAACAAGCTATTTTAGGAAAAGAAATTAAAAAAAGTAACGAAAACGTTACTGAAAATATTGATTATGAAGTATTAGATTTTTAAATCGAATCTAAAAACATTAATAAATATGGACTTAACAAAAATGTTATATAAAATCCAATCATAAGAAAGGGACCATAAGGAATTTCACTTTCTTTTTTTATTTGTAAAAAAATACAGGCATATATAAGAGCAAAAAAGCTTGCAAATATCAAAGATATTAAAGAAAGTCTTGGTACTAATACCATTCCTATAAAAAATGATAATTTAATATCTCCCCCTCCTAATGATTCCCTTTTAAAAATTAGATTGCCTAAAAGCATTATTAAAATCATTATAACAAACATTGTAACCCCACTACAAAAAGATAAAATGGTTGTTTTAATATCTAAAAATATAAATTCTAAAATTAGATATAAAATTGATGCTATTAATATTGGACTATCCAAAATTATATAATATTTAAAATCACTTATAAAAATTATTATCATAAGAGATGATATTAAAATAGAAGTTAAAAATTTAAAACTAAACCCAAATATTATATAATTAAGTAAAAAAAGCAAACCACACAACAATTCACATAAAGGATAAAATTTAGAAATCTTTTGATGACAATTATTACATTTGCCTTTTTGTAAAACAAATGAAATAACAGGTATCAATTCATACCATTTTAAATAATGATTGCATTTTTCACAATGACTTCTAGGCTTAATTATAGATTTCTTTAATGGTAATCTAATTCCAACAACCATATAAAAAGATCCCATAATTAATCCAAATACAAATATTAATAAATAAATCATAATACCACCTAAGTTATACTAGAATATAAATCAAACATTGGAATAATTACTGCAAGGACTACAACACCTACAATAAGTGCTAAACTTATTATCATTATTGGTTCAATAAATGACTTTAAATTATTTATAATATTACGATGTTGTTCTTGATAATATTTAGATACAGTATCCATCATTTCAGCAAGTTCTCCTGTTGATTCACCAGTTACAATCATATAATATGCAACTTCAGGTATTGCCCAATGATTTTTAAAAGATATTGAAATTTTTTCTCCTTTTGTTATATTATTTATTGTATCATACATTATTTCTCGGTAAATTTCATTAGTAGTTACTTTACTTAAAATTTCAATACTTTCTGTTATAACAACATTATTTCTTAATAATGAAGAAAATGTTTTAGTGAATATTGTTATTTCATTATATATAATTATCTTTCCAATAACAGGCATATGCATTAATCCTTTTTGAATTATCTTTCTAAAAGCTTTAATTTTTTTAAATAAAAATATAAAAATAATTAATAAAATGATTAAAGTAATTAAAATAATTGTAATATTATTTTTTAAGAAATTAGCAATATTAACAATAAAAAGAGTTATACCAGCTATTTTTATCCCTGCTTGACTATATACATCCATAAATTTAGGAATAACATAAAGCATTATAAAAGTTATAACAGCTAAAGAAAATATTCCCACTAAAGATGGATATGTCATAGCACTAATCATTTGTTTTCTTGTACTCTCAATTTCTGTATAGTAATCAGCCATATCATCTAATGTGGTTTCTAATTCACCTGTTGCTTCAGCAGCTTTTAACATGTTTATTAATAACGATGGAAATACATTGCCTTGCTTTTCCAAAGCACTACTAAACGACTCTCCTAATGTTAATTCATAAACAACTGATTCAAAAACTTTTCGATGATTCTTTTTTTTGCCAACTTGATGAGACAAAATGCGCATTGACTCAGTTAATGGAATCCCTGCTTTTATATAGGTTACTAATTGAGTCAAAAAGAATATTAAGTCTTTATTGGACATTTTTCCGCCAATAACACTTGATTTTCCATATAAAAATTTTATAAATGAAGAAGTTTCAATTTTATAAACTTCATATCCTTCATTAACTAAATAAGAATTTACATCTAATTTAGAAAATGCTTCAAATGTTCCTTTAATAATTTTTCCATCTTTATTTTTTGCTACATACCTAAATGTTTGACGTTCGTTTGATCTTTTTAAAATATTAGAATTTAACTCTTGAACTAATTTAGCACGTTCTATTTGAAGTTTTTTATTGTTTGCTATTTTCTTAGCTCGTAATTCTTTTTTCGATTTTGCTTTTTCCATTTTAATTTTTTTATTAATTTCTTTTTTCGATTCTTTTAAGTTTGTTTGCTCACTTTTAATAGGTTCTTTTTCTATTACATTTGTTTTGAGTTTATTATCATCTTTTAATAATGGTGTTGTTTTACTTTTAGAAGTATTTAGTTCATTTACAATTAATTTTTTTGCATTACTGCTAGCATTTTTAATACTATTTCCTAATTTATATATAGAATCTATAAAAATAAATTTAAATCCTTTATAATCATAACGTAAAAACATTATAATTATTTTAAAAATTAAAAAAAAGAAAATCCCTATATATTTAAATAAAAGAAATAAATAATTAAATATTACTAAAAAAACTTGAATTATTCCAATTGAAATCCATTTTATAAATACGGCTATCCCATTTGCAATAGTTAATATACCAAGAAATATCCACAAAAATGGTTTTTTTATCACATTAACCATTGCTACACCTCCATATTCTAAAATAAATTATATCATATTATTAAATAATTATAAATAACTTTTTTTTAACTAAAATTTAAAAAAAGTTAGAGTTTTCTAACTTTCATAATCGCAATCTAAACATTTTTTCTTTTCTTTTTTCATAACTAAAATTCCATTACAATTTGGACACTTTTCATTTAATGGTTGGTCCCATGAAGCAAATTTACATTTTGGATAATTTGAACACCCATAAAATATTTTACCTTTTCTGGTTTTTTTCTCAATTATTTTTCCGCCACATTTTGGGCAATCCATTATTTCAACAATTTTTTCTTCTTCTTTTTTAATATATTTACAATTTGGATAATTTGAACATGCTATAAACTCTCCATAACGACCATTTCGTTTAACTAATGGATGCCCACATTCTGGACATTCTTCCCCAGTTTCTTCTGCTTCTTTTTTTTTCATTTTGGAAAATGCATCTTCTACTAAAGGCTCAAACTCATTATAAAATTGTTTTAATAAGTCAGTTCCTATACATTTTGATTCAGCAATCAAATCTAAATCATTTTCCATCTTTGCAGTGTATTCAACATTAATTATATTACTAAAAAACTCTTGTAATTTATCATTAGTATCAAATCCAATTTCAGTTGGAAAAAATTTTTTCTCAATAATATTTACATAATTTCGTAATTTTAAAGTTTCCATTGTTTTTGCATACGTACTTGGTCGACCAATCCCAAGATTTTCCATTTCTTTAATTAAAGAAGCTTCAGTAAATCTAGGTAATGGCTTTGTGAAATGCTGTTCTTTTAAAATTTCATTTGCTACTATTATATTTGTTTTATAATTACTAAAATCAGGTAATTTAACATCTTCTGAGTCTTCATATGGATTATATACTTTTAAATAACCATCAAAAATTTTTACACTGCCTGATGCTGTAAAAATATAACCATTATTTTCTAATGTTATAGTTGTTGATAAAGCTTTAGCATCTGCCATTAAACTTGCAAGTGCTCGATAGTATATTAAACTATATAATTTAAATTCATCATTAGATAAATATTTTTTTATACTTTCTGGTGTTCTATAAATACTTGTAGGTCTTATACATTCATGAGCATCCTGAATGTTTTCAGCTTTTTTTTCTTTTTTAACATAACCAACATATTCACTACCGTAATTATCCTTAATATATTTAAACGTATCCTCAATAAATACGTTTGAAATACGGGTTGAATCAGTACGCATATATGTAATTAAACCTACACTTTCACTTCCAATATCCATTCCTTCATATAAACTTTGAGCAATACGCATTGTTTTTGATGAACCAAAATTCAGTTTACGAGAAGCTACTTGTTGTAATGTAGAAGTTTTAAATGGAATAACGCTTGTTTTTTTCTTTTCTTTAGATTCAATATTTTCTATTTTGAAAGACTTAGATAATTTATTTTCAATTTCTTCAGCCTCATTAATACATTTAATTTCAATCTTTTTACCATGGTATTTTTGTAAAGATGCCTCAAAATCAGAAAAAATTGCTTTAATACTCCAATATTCTTCTGGCTCAAATTTTTCAATTTCTCTTTCTCTATCTACTATCAATTTTAATGCAACACTTTGAACACGTCCAGCACTTTTTCCCCCTGTTTTTCTTTGCATTAGTTTACTTAATCTAAACCCAATTATTCTATCCAAAATTCGCCTTGTTTCTTGCGATTTTACTAAATCCATATCAATTTTACGAGGATTTTTAAAAGCGTTTTTAATAACATCTTTTGTTATTTCATTAAAAACAACTCTTTCATAATTATCATTTATTTTTAATGCATCATATAAATGCCAAGAAATAGCTTCTCCTTCTCGATCTGGATCAGTAGCTAAATAGACCATTTCACTATTTTTAACATTCTTTTTTAATTCTGATACAACCTTACCCTTTCCTTTAATTGTTATATAATTTGGTTCAAAATTATTAGCAACATCTACTCCAAGTCCAAATTTCCCAGATGTTGCTAAATCTCTTATATGTCCTTTAGATGATACAACTTTATAATCTTTTCCTAAATATTTTTCAATTGTTTTTATTTTACTAGGAGATTCTACGATTACTAATTTAGTCACTTTATCACCTTTCCTTTACATCTTTACTATCAATTAAATCACGAATTGGACGATATGTAAATCTATAATTATCTAATACTCCATATTTTCTTAAATTTTCTAAATGCTTTTTAGTAGGATAACCTTTATGTTTAGCAAAACCATATTCTGGATATTTTTTATCTAATTCATACATCATAGCATCTCTTGTAACCTTAGCAATTACCGAAGCAGCTGCAATGGACAATGAAAGTGCATCGCCATGAATAATACTAGTTGAGGGGATATCCAAATTTAAAGGCATAGCATCAACTAAAATATGTTCTGGTTTTAATTTTAGATCATTTATTGCTTTAATCATTGCTTGTCGACTTGCCTCATAAATATTTATTTCATCAATTACACTTGCATCGACTACTCCAATACCTATTGCTATAGCATCTTTTTTTAAAATATTATAAAATTCATTTCTCTTTTTTTCACTTAATTTTTTAGAATCTGTTAATCCTTCTAACTCATAATTTTTAGGTAAAATAACAGCACTAGCTACAACCGGTCCTACTAATGGACCACGTCCAACTTCATCGACACCTGCTATTAAATTAATACCATTTTTATATAATTTTTTTTCATATTTTAATAAATTAACCATGATGTACACCTTTATTGTTTTCCGCCAAAATTTTTTCTTTAATATGTAAATTTTCGGGCCAATTAAAAATATTTTGGTAATCTTCACTATTAAATGGATATAATGATATTAATTCATCATTTGTAATATTTCTGCAATATATTTTTCTAAATTCTTCATTTGTTATTTTCAAAACCTTTCTGCGAGTAATATTACTATTTCGCATCACATCTTGATTATTTATTAAAAACATAATTCTTGCATATAAAAGTTTTAGACTTATTCTTAAATCTTTTGGATGATTAATAAAAATATCATCTCTACAACATATTCCATCTTTATCAACAACTTTACTTAAAATTAAATATTTAGATAACAAATCATATTTATCAGCATGTAAAAGAGATGGTTCATTATTTATTGCAGTTATAATTTCAACTTCATTAAAATCCAATAATTGAAATAAATAAATAAAAGATTCTATATATTCAAGAATTTTATCTTCAGTCATTCTTTTAAATGAACCATTTAAAATTTTTTCATAAAATTTTTGTATTTGTTCACTATTATAATAATTAGATAAATGCAAATATTCTTCTAAATATATTTTTATTTTAGTACTTAATTCCATAATTCTCTCCTATCAAATGTTACTCCTTTTACATATTCATTTTTTATATCATTTATAATCGCATTACTAACTCGATCATAATCAATTTGGCCACCTTTAACAATTGCTCCAATTTTTCTACCTATTTTATCATATACTTCCACAATATCCATATCCATTGTACCAATATCATAACGTTTTTGCAAAATTTCATTATAATATTTATCTAATTTATTTAAAATATGAATAGCAACTTTATCTATTGGGAGAATTTCGTTTTTTATCGCCGTCATTGATGCTAAATTTAATGATACTTCATCATTTTCTAATTTTGGCCATAAAATACCTGGCGTATCTAATAATAAAATATTATTTGCCGTTTTAATCCAAGATAAACTTTTGGTAATACCTGGTTTATTTCCAATAGCAACTGCTTTTTTAGAAACTATTGAATTAATTAAAGTACTCTTGCCAACATTAGGTACACCTATTACTAAAACCCTAATTTCTTTTGTTTTTAAACCTTTTTTTATTCTATTATTTTGAATATCTTTAGTTAATAAATTAGTTGTATCTAATATTTTTTTAATATCTTCTTTTTTATTTAAATCAACACATAATACAATTTTTCCTAAACTTTCATAATATTTTTTCCATTTTTCAGTTTCTTCTTTATCACATAAATCGTATTTTGTCATAATTATAATAGTTTTTTTATTTTTTATTATTTCATCTATATCTTTTATTTTAGAAGAATAAGGAATTCTGGCATCAACTAATTCATAGACAACATCAATTAAATTATAATTTTCTTTAATTAATCTTTTTGTTTTAGCCATATGACCCGGATACCAGTTGATATTTGTCGAATTTTGTCGATTTTCCATTATTATCACTTCCTTTATAAATTAATTTTAACTAACACACCTTCTACTATTTTATCAAATTTTTTCCAAGTT
>CANQYE010000020.1 GCA_947627995.1 uncultured Bacilli bacterium | reverse complement strand
ATGTGGGGATCATACTTTATGAAAGGTAATTTGATTCAAATTGGAAGATTGCAATATGAAATTGGTGTTAAAGATTTAGATAAATTAAATAAATATTTTGAAGAAAAACATCAATATGTTTATATTCATATCCCAAGAGGTAAAGATTTAAATGAAGAAGATGTAAAAGAATCGTTATGCTTGGCAGATAAATACATAAAAAAATATTATTCTGAATTAAAGAATGAAAAACTAGCATATTATACAAAAACTTGGTTATTAAGTCCTGAAATTAAAGAAATACTATCCGATAATAGTAACATAATAAAATTTCAAAATAAATTTAGTATTATAGAATACGAAGAAAATATTAAAGATTTTTTGAATTTTGTATTTGATGTAGCTATAGATAAAGTAGACTATAAGAATTTACCTGAAAAAACAACATTACAAAAAGAGCTAAAAAGAAAACTTTTAAATAATGAAACATTACATTTAGGATTAGGAATTATAAAAAATATACCATAATAAATGCACTCTAATTGACTAAGTCAATTTGCAAGTGCGTTTTTAATTTGACAAACAGTACATTTAAATAAAAGAAAACTCACACGAATGTGTGAGTAATTATCACAATGGAGCAGGTGATGGGAATCGAACCCACGTGGTCAGCTTGGAAGGCTGAAGTTCTACCATTAAACTACACCTGCAAATACTTGCAATATATATTATACCATAATTTAATTATATTGCAAGTCCATTTTTAATTTATCCCATAATTTGTCCGCCATTATTATGTAATACTTGTCCAGTAACATAGCTAGAATCGTTAGAAGCTAAAAAAACAAATGTAGGTGCTAATTCATAAGGCATTGCACCCCTACCCATTGCAGCATCAGAACCTAGTGAAGGTATTTTTTCTTTTACCCAACAAGCAGGTTGTAAAGGAGTCCAGTAAAAACCTGGTGCTATAGCGTTAACTCTTATATTTTTTAGCGCTAAATTTCTAGCTAATGCCCTAGTAAACCCTATTATACCCCCTTTTGTTGTAACATAATCAATTAATTGTGGCTCACCGTAAAATGTTGTTACAGATGATAAATTAATTATGGATGCACCTGATTTTAAATATGGTAACACAGCTTTAGTCATATAAAACATTCCATAAAGATTTACTTTTAATGTCCAATCAAATTGTTCATCACTAATATTTTCTAAACAATCTTGTTGATATTGTACACCAGCATTATTTACTAAAATATCAATTTTGCCAAACTTTTTTATTGTTTCTTTAACAATTGTTAAAGAAAATTCTTTTTTTGTAATATCCCCAGGTATTAATATACATTCCCCACCTAATTTTTCAATATATTCTTTTGTTTCAATAGCATCCTTGTTTTCATTATAATAAGGTATTACTACTTTTGCACCTTCTTTAACGAAAGCTATAGCTGCTGCCCTTCCTAAGCCACTATCTCCGCCTGTTATTATCGCAACTTTATTTTTAAGTTTGTCGCTACCTTTATATTCAGGATTATCAAAAATAGGTTTAGGAGTCATTAAATATTCCATTCCCGGCTGTTTACTTTGTGCTTGTTCTGGCGCCATTATTTTATATTTTGTGCATTTAAGACCATATTTATCAAAATACTTATAATAATTATTGCCAAAATTATAATCAAATTTCATCATTACACCTCTTATAAAATTATATGTTTAATTATTTTATTTATTAATAATTGGATAAATAAATTGAAATATAACATAATAAAAATGGTGATATTATGAATTATCAAACTGCTATATCTTTTGGACTTGTTCATATTCCAGTAGTTATGAATACAGCTATTAAAAATAATGATATAACTTTTAATATGATTCATAAAAAATGTAAAGAAAAATTAGAATATATTCGATATTGTCCTCATTGCAAAGAAAAAGTTAAAAATACAGAAATAGAAAAAGGATATGAATATTCTAATGATAATTATGTTACATTTACGGAAGAAGATTTTAACAAACTTAAAAGTGAAAATGATAAAATGATTGAAATTATTTCTTTTGTTAACATAAACGAGATAGATCCTGTATACTATGATAAAAGTTATATTTTATCATCTAATAAAAGTTCTAAAGCTTTTAATTTATTTAAAGAAGCTTTAAGAAAAAGTGGAAAAGTTGCTATTGGTAAAACATACATGCGAAATAAAGCTTATTATGTAGTAATAAGATTTGGATATGAAAATATAATAATGAATACACTTTACTACGAAGAAGAAATTAAAATGCAAAAAGAAAAAAATAAAAAAGATTTTACTGATCAAGAATTTAAAATGGCTGAAAAATTAATTGAAGTAATGACTGACCAATTTAAACCAGAAACATACAAAGATGAATATCAAACTCGTTTAAAAGATGCAATCGATAAAAAAGTAAATGGCAAAGAAATAAAAGAATATAAAGGTAAAAAGCAAAAAACAGTAGCTGATTTAATGGAAGCATTAGAAGAATCTTTAAAAACAAAAGGTAAAAATGGAAAAAAATAATTTTTTGAATATATTCCCAATGCTACTATCTGAAAAAGAAAAACCATTCAATAATAAAAACTATATATATGAAATCAAATTTGATGGTATTAGAGCTTTAGTTTATATTAATGATAAAGAAATTACAATTAAAAGTAGAAATGGTATAATTTTAAATAATATATATCCAGAACTTTTAAATCTTAAAAATATGACTAAAGAAACTTGTATTTTTGATGGTGAAATAGTTTTAATGGAAAATAACAAACAATCTTTTTTTCGATTAATGGAACGATTTAAAATAAAAAACAAAAATAAAGCAATTACATTAAAAGAAAAATATCCTGTAACTTTTGTTTGTTTTGATATTCTTTATAAAAATAAAGATTTAACTGACTTACCTTTAATAAAAAGGAAAAAAATATTAGATAAATTTAATGATACAAATATTTTTTTAAAATCAAAATATTTTTTAAAAGATGGTATTAAACTTTATAATATAATTAAAAAAAATAATTTAGAAGGAATTATTGCTAAAGAAAAAAATAGTAAATATTATCCAAATACAAGAAGCAAGGAATGGATTAAAATTAAAAATTATAAAATAGAAGAATTTTATATTGGTGGCTATATAAATAAAAAAAATAAAAGTATGGTTATAGTTTATTTAGCTGAAAAAATTAATCAAAAATTTTTCTTTGTAGGTAAAACTTCATTAAATAAAAAAAGTGATGAATATCAAAAAATAATAAAAGAAAAAATAATAAAAAATTCTCCATTTGAAAATTATAATGAAGCAAAATGTAATTATATTAATCCTAAAATAAAAGTCAAAGTTAACTATATCCAAAGAACCAAAAATAATCATTTAAGAGAAGGATTTATAAAATAACTACTTCGTTAAATGATTATTTATATTTCTAAATTAATTAATAAAATGATCAAATTTTTTTTAATTTTCTTCAAAAAATATTTTATACCAAACTATAAAAGTGTATATTGTCCATATTTTTTTATAATTATCTTTTTTTAAGTTTTTATGATCGTCAAGTAATTTCATTATTCTTTTATGATTAAATAGTTTTAAAGATATTTCACTATTAAAAGCGTTTTTAATTTCTTCATAAACATCATCTTCTTTAATCCATTCTCTAAGTGGTACAGGAAAACCTAACTTTTGCTTTTTATAGGCTTCATTAGGAATCACACTTTTAGCCGCTTCTCTTAGAGCTGGTTTAGTAGTTTTTTTATTAATTTTAGCGTTAGTTGTTAATTTTTTAGCCGCTTTATATACTTCTATATCTAAAAAAGGTGTACGAGCTTCTAAAGAAAACATCATAGTATTTCTATCCACAGCATGAAGAAAATCTTTGACAAGCCAAAAATAAAAATCTATTCCTTGTCTTTTTACCATATTAGAATTATTTTTATATTCATTATATACATCTTTTGTAATATCTTTTGTCTTTATTTGATTTTTAACTTTAACTATTTTTCGAGCATCTTTATCTCGAAATACTCTGCCTAAACCGATATGATTATTTTCCAATTTTTGTCCTCTTCTTTGAATAAAGTTAAGTCCTCGAACTTCAGGAAAAATTGAAACCATTTTAGCAGCTATAAATCTAATAAAATAAGGGATTTTATTGTACCAAGTTTGATCAATTTCTTCTCTATAAGAATTATAACCACCAAAAAGCTCATCTGCCCCTTCACCTGATAAAACAACTTTAACATCTTTTGAAGCAATTTGAGCAACGAAAAACAAAGCTATAGCGGAAGGATCAGCAAGCGGTTCATCCATATGATAAATAATATTAGGAAAATTTTTCATATATTCTTCTTTAGTTATTTTTTTTGATTTATTTTTTATTCCTAATTTCTTAGCTAAATCTTTAGCATAAGAAATTTCATCATATTTTTTATCATCATAACCAACAGTATAAGTTTTTTCAGGATGAGCTAAGGAAACAATATAAGAAGAATCAATACCGCTTGATAAAAAAGAGCCAACTTCAACATCACTTATTTGATGGTAATTTACAGAATTTTGCATAGCTTTTTTTATTTCTTCAACCGATTTATTAAAATCTTTTTGATCTTCACTGAATTTTAAATCAAAATATTTTTTAATTTTTATTTTACCATTTTTTAATTTTAAAGTTCTTCCTGGTTCTAATCTATACACTCCTTTAAAAAATGTTTCAGTTGTTGGTGTTGAATTAAAGCATAAATAAGCGGATAAAATATCGGTATTTAATTCTTTTTTAAAGTCCGGATTAGCT
Organism: uncultured Bacilli bacterium; assembly: GCA_947627995.1. Lineage (GTDB taxonomy): Bacteria > Bacillota_I > Bacilli_A > RF39 > UBA660 > CANQYE01. Next base: position 13,332 of record CANQYE010000020.1, on the reverse strand, counting down.
AAAAAAGCTTTTATTTCTGAAGCAAACATAAAGGTATTATTAAACTTACCATAATATAATGGTTTAATTCCCCATTGATCTCTAGCCATAAATAATATTTTATTTTTTATATCCCAAATAGCAAAAGCAAACATTCCTCTTAAATGTTTAGGTAAGTCTTCTCCCCATTCTTCATAACCATGAAGCAAAACTTCTGTATCAGAAGTAGTTTTAAATTTATGTTTCTTTTTTTTTAGTTCATTTTTCAATTCCACATAATTGTATATTTCACCATTAAAAATAGTAACTAATGATTTATCTTCATTGTACATAGGTTGTTTTCCTGTAGAAAGATCTATGATAGAAAGGCGAACATGTCCCAAAGCAATATTATCATCTATATATGTTCCTTCATCATCCGGCCCACGATGTTTAATTTTTTCCATCATATTAGCTAAAATTTTCTTACTATTTTTATCAGTATTACCAACAAATCCAGTAATCCCACACATATTAACACCTACTCCTCATTTTTTTCGCTTTTAACTAAAACTTCGCGAGGTTTTGAACCATTTTGTGGTCCTACAATCCCTCTTTCTTCTAATAAATCAACTATTCTTGCTGCCCTATTATACCCTAATCTAAATCTTCTTTGTAACAAAGATGCGCTAATCTTACCAGTACTAATTGCAAAATCAACAATATCGTTATATAAAGGATCATCATATTCTTCTTTTTCGCTAGTTGAACCAGCCATGTGCAAATCATCCATCGTGGTTACAGAGTTATCATATTGAGCAACTTGTTCTTTAGAAACATATTCTATTATTCTTCTAATCTCATCATCAGAAATATATGCTCCTTGTATACGTATTGGTGCATTTTCACCCATTGGTAAATATAGCATATCTCCTTTTCCTAATAATTTTTCCGCTCCTGTCATATCAAGAATTGTTCTTGAATCAATACTTGATGATACAGCAAAAGCAATACGAGATGGTATATTCGCTTTAACTACACCTGTTATTACATCCGTAGAAGGTCTTTGTGTAGCAACTATTAAATGAATTCCCGCTGCTCTAGCCATTTGAGTAATACGCATTATTGAATCCTCTACTTCTTTAGCTGCAATTAACATTAAATCAGCTAATTCATCAATAATTACAACATAATAGCTCATAAATGGAAGTTGTGAATTAGGATTTTTTCTGTTCATTTTTTCTATATATTCATTATAAGACGTAATATTTTTAACTTTATACTCACTAAATACATCATATCTTCGTTCCATTTCTGCGACGATTTTTTGTAAAGCTATACTTGCTTTTCGCGGATCAGTTACAACTGGACATAATAAGTGAGGTACTCCGTTGTAATTTGATAATTCAACTTTTTTAGGATCAACTAAAATTAACTTAACTTCATCAGGACGATATTTCATTAAAATAGTAGCAATAAAATTATTAATGCATACTGATTTTCCCGAACCAGTTGAACCTGCAACTAACAAATGGGGCATTTTAGAAATATCTGCTAATTGACTGCGTCCCATAATATCTTTCCCTAAACACGCTAATATTTTAGCATTTTGCATGTGCTTTGGAATTGTCGAAAGAATTTCTTTAATTCTAACTTCACTTATTATAGGATTAGGAACTTCTATTCCAATAGTATTTTTCCCAGGAATTGGTGCTTGAATACGTATATCTTTAACTGCTAATGCTAATTTTAGTTCATCTTTAATACTAACTATTTTGTTTACTTTAGTCCCTGCTTCAATTTTAACTTCATATTGCGTAACAGTAGGTCCAATATGTATTTCTACAACTCGCCCACTTACACCAAATTCTTTAAAAACTCTCTCCATAATATTTTTATTAGTTTGAGTAAAAGAATCAGAATTTACTTTTTTAGGTTTAGATGGATTATCTAAAATATCTAAAGATGGCAAACGATATGAACTATTTACTACTATTGGTTCTTTTTCTATAGGTGTTATTTCATCACTATTTTCATTTTTTATTTCTTCCACAGAGGTTACAACTATATTTTTATCATCATCAATTGGTTCATCGTCTTGAGGCTTATTATCATCATCTTTATTATCACTTTTAAATTTATTTTTAATATAACTTAAGAAATTCTTTATTTTAGCAAAAACATCAGTTAGAGTAATATCAAATAACATTACTATTCCAAAAATAGTTAATACTACTAAAACAATAGTTGTACCCTTTATGTCAAAAAGATATGAAAATAAAGTAGCAAATGAAGCGCCAATTATACCTCCACCTACCGAAACATTAGATAAATCACTACCAATACGCTCCATATATTGATCTATAGTAAATGAAAAAATTTCACTAGCTTTTTTAACAGATTCGATGAATGGGAAATGAGTTGCTACAAGTAAAACTATTAATAAAACGTAAATGCCAATCATTCGAGCTGAAAAAAACTTTGGCATTTTTCTTTTTACCAACATGTAACATCCTAAAACAAGAACAACAAATAATACAATTGGCCACCAATTTCCCATTAAAAATATAGCAAAATTTTTAATAATTTTTCCAACTGGGCCAAATCCTCCAAATCCTATAAGTCCTATTAAAATTAATAAAAGACCATTTAACTCTACACTATATCTAAAAGATTTTTGTTCTAAATCTTTGCTCTTTTTCTTTTTTGTCATGAACTCACCTTCAATTATAATTATATCTTATTATTAAGAATTAATCAAAAACTAATTCTTTTAATTAACACTTTTTTTTGATAAAATAAAAATGGTGATAAAATGAATTGTCTATTTTGTAAAATTATTAATGGAGAATTAGAAAAAAAAGTAATTTATGAAGATGATATTGTTATAGCAATATTAGATGCTTATCCAGATGTTGATGGTCACACTTTAATAATTCCAAAAAAACATAGTGAAGATATATATAATATTGATGAGCAAACATTACTTCATATTTATAAAGTTGCAAAAGATTTATCTAAAATTTTAATGCAAAAACTAAATTGCAAGTCAATTACTCATTTAATAAATTATGGTGACTCACAAGTAATAAAACATTTTCATTATCATTTACTTCCTAATTATAAATCATCTCCAACAAAAACTACTGATGAAATTCTTAATATAATTAAAGACTAGCTGAAATTTTTAGCTAGTCTTTAACTTTTTCTTATTTTAATTTTTCTCACTTGTGTTTACTTGTGAAATTAAATATTGAATATAATTTCCATATTGATTAGAAAGTTCACTATCTTCAATATTCATATCATATTTTTTACGAAGTTCTGTCATAGCATCTACTTGGATAGTTTTAGTTTCATTTTTAAATTTTTCTGACAATACTTTTTTTATGTCACTCTTTAAATTTTTTAATGATTCTTTTTCTTTACTTCCAGTTCGCAAAATTATATGGTATCCATATTCGGATTTAACTGGTTCTAAGGTATATTCATTATCTTTTAATTTATAAGCTGCATCACTAAATTCAGATACCATCACATTATCTCCAATTTTATTAAAATATCCGACATCTCCACCATCTTTTTTAGTACCTTCATCATCAGAATTTTCCTTTGCTAATTCGGCAAATGTTTTTGCAACATCTTCAGACTCTTGAAGTTTTTTTATTAAATCTTTAGCTTTTTTCTCAGCTTTTTTTTCAGATTTTTCTATTTCTTCATCAGTCATATTATCATTTTTTTCAGGTGTTATTAAAATATGGCTAACTTTAATATCCCCTACAGCTTCATTATTATAGTAATCTTCTACTGCCTTATCAGTAATTTGTGATTTTGAATAATCTTCTACAGCTTTATTTCTTAAATAATTTATATAGATATACTCTTTAAATTCATTTTCATTAGCAACACCAAAATTAGATTGAATATAATTTAAATAATCACTTTCATTAGGATAATAATTTTTAATATAAGAAATTTGTTCTTCAGCATATTTTTTCATATCTTCTGTAATATCATTACCATATTCTTTATGTAAAACATAGTCATCTACCATTTCTACTAATTTATAGACACCATATGAATTTTTTAACTCAGTATATAAATCATCTACACTAATTTTATTACCATTCTTAAAACTTACTACTGCATCACTACCATTTTTTAATTTTGATACTTTACCACATCCGCATAAAGCTATGACACATAATAAAACAATAAATATCTTTTTTTTCATTTGTTTTATCCTCCTCTATTTAATAATTATAGCAAAATTTTATAAAAATACAAGTATAGAACACTCACACTTGCTAATATTTACCATACAATATTATTGAAAAGACAAAAAAAGGAGGGTGTTTTATGAATAACAATTGCGGATGCTTAGGACCTGCTATTATATTAGTCCTATTCATTTTATTAATAATTATTGTAGGAGCTTTCATCTAGTCTTTTAAAAACAAGGAGGTGTACCCATGAGTTGTTGTTCATCTAAGAATAAAAAACCATGCCCAAATCAAACTTGTGGATTAAATAATGGTTTGTTTATTATAGTTTTATATATTTTACTTGCCATTATATTAAGTTCAGTTGTATTTTTTTAAAAGAGGGTTACCTCTTTTTATTATGGAAAAAATATGATATTATTATATTTATAGAATAAGGGTGATATTATGTTTGGAAAAGTAATAAATATAAATGAAGAATTCGTAGTTTTAACAAATTTAAACAAAGAAAGCGAAGCTAATTTATTAAAAGTACATGTTATATGGGAAGAAAACAATCGTAAAATAATTGGAGAAATAACCGCAATAAATGATGAAACTATCACAATATTATTGGTTGGTGAAGTAAGAAATAATAGCTTTATATCCGGTGTAAATCGTAAACCTAGCTTTAAAACATCTCCTCGTATTATCTATAAAAGCGAATTAGATTTAATTTTAGGAAAACAAGATATAGCTGATAAAGAAACATTATATATTGGCAAATCAAATATTTATGAAGGGTATAACATCAGTGCAAATATCAATGATTTTTTTGGCAACCATTTTGCTATTTTAGGTAATTCTGGTTCTGGTAAAAGTTGTGGGGTTGCAAGAATTTTACAAAATATTTTTTATCATAATGATTCTTCATTACCTACTCGTGCTCGTATTGTACTATTCGATTTTTTTGGTGAATATAATAAAGCCTTTAACAAAATGAATTCTTTACCTAATTTAGGTTTCCAAAATTATACAACCGATACTCAAGATAATGAAGAAAATGTTGTTAATATTCCCGCATATTTTCTTGATGTTGATGATTTAGCAATTTTGCTTAATGTTACTGATTCATCTACTCTTCCTATATTAGAAGAAGCTTTAAAATTTGTTTATATTTTTAAATCTACAGATGATACAGTTATAGAATATAAAAATGATATAATCGCAAAAGCCTTACTAGATATTTTGGCAAGTGGAAAGAATAGTACACAAATAAGAGATCAAATTATTGCAGTTTTAACAAATTACAACACAGATAAATTAAACTTAGATACTATTATTCCACAACCAGGATACAATAGAACTCTTAAACAATGTTTAAATATCGATGCACAAGGTAAAATGAATGCAATGGAAGCTGTAGTTGATTTTTTAAATCAATATGTAAGAATTGATATTAATAATATAATTATTGAAAACGAAACCATATATAATTTAGAAGACTTATATTACGCATTAGAATTTGCTTTAATATCTGAAGGTACATTAAATAATAAAGTAATATATGAACGCACAAGTATTTTAAAAGTACGTTTACAATCAATCATAAAAAGTAATCATAGCAAATATTTTGAAGTAAAAGAATATATTAGCAAAGAAGAATATGTAAAAAAAATATTTAGATGCACTGATGGAAAAAAAGCTCAATTAATTAACATGAATTTTAATTATGTCGATGAACGATTTGCTAAAATTTTAACAAAGTTATTTTCTAAAATATTCTTTGATTATGCTACTAAGTTGAATGTGCGTGGATCTTATCCAATACATATTATTTTAGAAGAAGCGCACCGATATGTTTTGAATGATACTGATACTGAAATTATCGGTTATAATATTTTTGATAGAATTACTAAAGAAGGAAGAAAATATGGTGTATTGTTGGGATTTATAACACAAAGACCAAGTGAGTTATCTACAACTTCTTTATCTCAGTGCTCAAATTTTATAGTATTTAGAATGTTCCATCCTGATGATATAAAAATAGTTTCGTCAATATCTGCAAATGTAAATATTGAAACAATTAACAAAATAAAATCTCTGCCTCCAGGATCAGCATTAACATTTGGCACAGCATTTAAATTACCATTAGTAGCTAATTTAGAATTACCAAATCCAATGCCAGAAAGCACAAGTGTTAATATTTCAGAAAAATGGTATATGTAAAAAGGACATTTCTATGTCCATTTTATATTTTTAGAATACTTTTTAAACGTCGGATAACTTTCTTTTCAATTCGAGAAATATATGATTGAGAAATTCCTAATAATTCTGCAACCTCTTTTTGTGTGTATTCTTTCGTATTATTAAGTCCATATCTTAATACCATTATTTGTTTTTCTCGAAAATCAAGTTTATTAATTTCGTTTTCAAGTTCATTTTTGTCCATTTTATTTTCAAATTCTTTAATTACAATATCACCTTCTGTTCCAAGAATGTCCTCTAAATGAAGTTCATTCCCCTCAGAATCAAAGTTAAGAGCATCTTCAAAACTAATTTCTGTTTTTCTTTTTTTATTTTTTCTTAAAAACATTAATATTTCATTAGAAATACAACGTGAAGCATACGTAGCCAATTTTATATTTTTATCAATTTTATATGTATTAATGCCCTTTATTAAACCAATTGTGCCAATACTTACTAAGTCTTCAATATCAACCCCTGTATTTTCATATTTTTTAGCTAAAAAAACTACCAATCTTAAATTATGTTCCACTAATAAATTACGAGCATTTTCATCACCTTTTTTAGCTAAAATAATATTTTTAGTTTCTTCATCTTTTGACAAAGGCGGCGGTAAAATATCTGTACTCCCGATAAAAAAACACTCAATATACTTTAATTTTAGTTTAGAAATTAAATCTTTAATTTTTAAAATCATTTAATCATCCTTTCATTTATTAAGCAATTTACTCCTGGTATATTTATATCTTCATTACTAACCCCTATTAAAAAATCTTTTACAACCCCTACTTTATTTATATATAAACTTTTAGCTTTATAACAATTTAATATTCCTTTATTATTTAATGCTCTAAATGGAACTAATATCGGAGCTTTAAAATTCATTTTTTTATTTAATGTACTTTTATTTATAATAATAATATTTTTATGAAAATATGGATCAACTAACTTATGTCCAGTATCCAAAAAACAACATAAATTTATAATTTTATCATTATTTAATACTAATTTACCTTCATAAATTTTAGAAAGTTGTTTTTTATTTTTTTTCATTTGTTTAATATAAATATATAAAATAATTGGTGAAAATAGAATTAATATTATAAAATTTAAATTAAAATTATCATAATAAAATATAAGTCCCTCATTGTGATAATTAAAAGTTATCTGTAAAGAATATAAAAATCCTCCTAATACAATACTTATTAAATATAAATTAATAAGATTAGTTATAAAATTTTTAAAATTTTTAAATCCAAAAGAAAAAAGAATCATTAAAATACTTATTATTATTTTAAATAAAAACAATTCTAAATTATTAAGTTTTAAAAACAAAAAGAAAATACTTATTGATCCTATTAAGCCACCTAACAATATTTTTCTTAAATAAATATTTCTTTTTAATGCTATATTTACTGATAACAATAGTAAAGTATCAAACATAAAATTTAAAAAAAATATTAAATCTATATATACTATCATAATATCACCGATATAATAATACAGAAATTTTAATATATTTTATGTCGAAAAATTATATAATTGTTTTTTTTTCTAAATCCTACTATAATTATTATTAGGAGGTAAAATGAAATATTATTGTATAGGAATAAAAGGAGCTGGTATGAGTACACTTGCTTGTATTTTAAAAGACCTAGGCAATGAAGTTTGTGGTTATGATGATATTGTTGATTATAAATTTACAGAAGAAGGATTAAAAAAAAGAAAAATTACAATATATCATGATAGTGAACATAAATTACCTAAAAATATAATTGTGACTTACTCAGCAGCTTTTAATATAGATCATAAAGAAATTCAAAGAGTAAAAAAATTAGGATTAAAAATTGTTAAATACCATGACATTTTAGGAAATCTTTCAAAAATGTTTGAAACAATCTCAGTTTGTGGAACTCATGGAAAAACTACTACATCAACTCTATTAGCTCATATTTTAAAAGAAACTATTGGCTGCAATTATTTTATTGGCGATGGTTCAGGATTTGCTAATAAAAAAAACAAATTATTTGTCTTAGAATCTTGTGAATTTAACAAACATTTTTTAGCTTATTATCCCACATATACAATTATCACAAATATTGAACTTGAACATACAGAATGCTATAAAGATTTAGATGAAATAATTAAAACTTTTGCATCTTTTGCAAATAAATCATCTAAAATGGTTATTGCATGTGGTGATGATGAAAATATTTTAAAATTAAAATTGAATAAAAAAGTTATTTATTATGGATTTAACAATAATAACAATATCATAGCTAAAAATATAAAATTAACTGAAAATGGTAGCATATTTGATGTTTATATCAATAATAAATTATATGGAAATTTTTCTTTGCCTTTGTACGGCAAACATATGATTTTAAATACTTTAGCAAGTATTGCTATTTTCAATGAATTTAATATTCAAAGTGATGTTGTACATAATCTTTTATTAAATTTTCAAAATGCAAAAAAAAGATTTAGTGAGGAAAAATTTAAAGGAAATATTATAATTGACGATTATGCTCACCATCCAACTGAAATAAAAGTAACTTTAAATTCTGCTCGTCAAAAATATCCAAATAGAAAAATTATTGCTGTTTTTATTCCGAATACTTATTCAAGAACTTTAGCCTTTCCAATGGAATTTGCTGAATCTTTAAATTTAGCAGATGAATCATATATCACGGAAATAAAATGTAATCGAGAAAAAAAAGAAGATTATAATAATATAACTTCTAAAATAATCTTGGATAAAATGCATAATGGTAAAATGATAAGCGAAGAAACTATTAATCAAATAACAAATGAAAAAAATGCGGTTATTTGTTTCATGAGTTGTGCAGATACAAGTCATATAATCAATGCTTTTAAAAAAGAAAGTTAACCTTTCTTTTTATTTTACTAACTTTTCATATAGCTTGCTAGCATATTGGAAGTCAGCAATTTGTTTAAAATTATCAATATATCTTTCCTTCTCATTTTGATAATTTAGATAATATGCATGTTCCCATAAATCAATTGTAAAAAGAGGAATAAAATAATCTATTAAAGGAGTATACTGATTGGGCGTATTTATTATTTCCAAATCATTATTGTCTTTTAAAACTAAAAAAGTATATCCTGATCCTTTTAATTTTAATGCTGATATTTTAAATTCATTCCAAAAATTTTCAAAATTCCCATATTTTTTATCAATATACATTTTTAAAAGCCCACTAGGTTTCTCATTTCGTGAATTCATACATTTCCATAATAAATTATGATTTAATACACCGCCTAAATTAAATAAAATATTTTCTTTTTCTATAGAAAAATCATCTATATGAAAAATTAATTCATTAATATTATATTTAAAATCATAATTATTTTTAACTAATAGTAAATTTAATTGTTTTAAATAATTTTTAGCATGCTTTTGATAATGTAAAGCCATTGTTTTAGTATCTATAAATGGTTCTAAATCTTGGTACAAATAAGATAAATTATTTAATTTATACATACAACCTCCCTAATAAAGAATATGCACGTATTGTTAAATAATGTGCTTATAATTATTGTCAATAAACAAAATTTTAAAGGAAGAGGTACGAACTTTTATAAATTATGATTTTTTTTATAATTTTCTATATATTTTGGAAAAACTTGTAGCCAATTATTTAGTTCTTCAGTATTTTCAAAAGAATATAATTTATAACCTTCTTTAGTATAACGTTTAGATTTCAAATTTAAAAAACTTTCGATAAATTTTTGTCCATCTAAAGTTTGCCCCTCAGCGCAAATATTCAAAAACTTAATACCATTATTAGAAAAATACTCTAATTTATCTTTTAAACCTTTTAACAATAAACTTAACACTAATTTATCATTTTTATAAGCAGGATGAATGGCTATACCAGAGAACAACAAATAATAAGAAGAATTTTTTTCGTATTTTAATAAAGTATAACTATTTATTTCAGTATCTTCTAATTTGTTTTTCATAAATTTATTAAATTGTTCGTTTGATAATGGCAAAATAGTTATCTCTCCCACAATTTTGTCATTTTGAATTTCTCTAATAAAAATATGTATATCATGATTCTTATTGTCCCAACTTATAGTTTGCTCAACACTAGCAATTGTTGATGGCTCTAAATAATTTCTTTCAATATTCCATACATCTTTAAAATCTTTATCTTTATGAATATATTCAATTTCATATTTCATACTATCACCTTGAAAAAAATAATTAAATCATGCGTATTGTTTTTGACAATATACAAGTATGTTTTCTAAATTGATAAATGTCTATTTACCCTATAAAAATTATAGCATAGATTTAAGCATTTTAAAACTCGATACCATCAAAAGTCCGAGTTTACTATCATTCTAGTCCACGAAGGGAAGAAGCGCAAAAAATTTACAAAATAATATTATTAACATTTATCATCATATTTATTTAATTTAATACTATTTTGTTTTAGTAGTTCAAGTTGATTTTTAGTTAAATTTTTCTTGTTTATAACGATTCTATGTACATATTTTTTTAACCAATCATCAGTAGCAATATAATAACCATCTTTTCCATATTTATTTCCCCAACTATTTTCAATTTTATATTTTACGGCTTTATTATTTATTATATTAACACCTGTTATCAGCATACAATGACAATTAGTTATTCCATTAGTTTTTAAAATAGAATTTTTATCTAATTTTAAATCAATATCAAATATTTCTCCATATCTTTCTATTAAATCAATCCATATGCCATTAATATGTTTTGATGTGGTAGAACAATAAAAATAAACTGGCTCATTAGATTTTAACTGTTTAATTATTAAAGACTGAAATTCTTTTGGAGATAAATTCAAAGTAATATTATCTTTTTCACCACTAATTTTAGAACTTTCTTTTACTTGATATAATTTATTCCATTCTATTTTTTCATCATTATATGAAGTTATTTCAATATACTCTTTCTGCAAATCAATATTCACATACTTATTATAAAATTGTTTTGGTGTGATATTTCTATCTATATGGTATGTTCCACTTTTATCAGTATATACAAAATCAAATGTTTCAGGAGGAATTCCATACATAGTAGCAATTATTTTATATACTTCTTGCATGTATTTATTTTTTAAATTAATATTTTCATCATTACTTATTTCTTGTAAATCTAAGTAAAATTTTCTTAATAGTCTAGATAATATTTGATTAATTTCATATGGATTTAAAAATGAAAAGCTTTCAGGGAAAACACTTTTAGGAACTATACCATATTTTTTTATTAAACAAGCTAATTGTGTGAAATTACCACCATCTGTTATTCCATTTTCAAGTAAACTTGACACATCTCTATCATATAAACTTTTATTATTTTCTTTATATGAAATTAATCTTTCTATTAACATATTAAATCTTTCTAATTTATCATAAAAAGCAATATAACTACTAGATAATTCAAAATTATCTAAATTACATTTTCTTATTACTATCTCTCTTAATATATTTAATCCAGCAAACGACCAACAACGATTAGATGCTTTTTGATCTGTAATGCTATGTGTTTTAATATTTATATTAAACTCATTATTAATTTGAGTGTCTGAATCTTGAATTAAATCAACTAATGAAACTTTACTTAGCATTCTTTGTATGATTTTATTATGTTTATTGTTCGTATATTTTTTTCTATATATATTTAAATTTTCTTTTTTTAACATATTAATAACTCCTTATCAAAATATTGATTTTGTCAATGTGCAAGTTGTCAAATATATAAATTCAAACTATAGAAATTATAGCATAGATTTGAATATTTTAAAACACGAACTATAAAAGTTCGAGTTTACCATCAATCTGGTGCGAGTAATGTAGTTATTTACAACTTTTTATATTAAAATGTCCTATACTTTAATTTAACAAATCATTTAATTTATCTGGAAAATTAACTGTCATTCCTTCAACATCTAATTTATAGCACTTTTTCATTACATTCTCATTAACAACTCCCCAAAGCCTAACAGCTAATCCAGATGCATTAGCTAGTTTAATTTCTTCTTTGGATACTTTTTGCGCATTTGGGCAAATTTGACTGCAATTTATATTTAATGCTTTAGTTATATTGTCAGTATTTATATTATCTTCTATTAGCCATCCTAATTTTACATCGTGATTAATCTTTCTCACATTATATAATATTTGGTAATCGAATGATGTAATATAAATGTTATCAAAATTGGAATATTTTTTAATTATATTCAAAACATCATGTTCAATTCCACTAACTTTTAATTCAATAGCAAAAATTAATTTTTTTGACAAAAATTGCTTGGCAAAATTTTCAAATAACACAATTTTTTCGCCTGCATATTTTTTATTAAACCAACTTCCAAAATCAAATTGTAGTAATTGTTCATATGTATAATCTGAAACTCTCCCACTACCAGATGACTTTTTATCTATTTTTTTATCATGAAATATTACTATCTTATTATCTTTTGTTTTTTGAAGATCTAATTCTATACCTGTTTGCTTTTAATTCTAATGCCAATTCAAATGAAGACATAGTATTTTCCGGAGCATATGATGACGCACCTCTATGGGCATAATTAATTAATTTGTTTTTATCCATCAATTTGTACCTCCAACAATATATTATCATATATTTTGTTTTGACAAAATAATTGACCCCTAGGTATTTTGACACAAGTATCAAAAAAAACTAAGGGGCTATCTTTTTATATCAATATTCGAAAAAGTTCGAATAGAAACGTCAATGGTGGCTCCAGCGGGAATTGAACCAGCGACACAAGGATTTTCAGTCCTCTGCTCTACCCCTGAGCTATGAAGCCAAAATGGCGGTTCCGACGAGGATCGAACTCGCGATCTTCTGCGTGACAGGCAGACGTGTTAAACCACTACACCACGG
>CANQYE010000019.1 GCA_947627995.1 uncultured Bacilli bacterium | reverse complement strand
TTTAATTTTATTTTTCCAAAAAAATATTTACTTTTTAATTCAATATGATATAATTAAAACATAATAGACTAGGAGTGATATAATGGACAAGACATATGAAGAAATATTAAAAAAATTAGTTTCATATTCAGAAGATAACAGCCCAATATTATCAAGAATTCGTGAAGAAATTAAAAAAGCTACAGAAACTGTAGAAACATCTGAAAATCAATTGACAAATATTGAAGCAATTATTGAAGAGGCAGAAAATAAGCTTGGTCCTTTAAAAGAAGGAGTAGCTATTGCAACAGATTATTTTAAAAGTGGTAGTGAAAAATTAAGCGAAGAAGTTTTAGAAGAAATAGGTTATGGCTACTCACCAAAAAAAATCGAACAAGAATTTACTGAAAAAGCAGATAAAAAAATAAATGAATATACAAGCTTAATTATGGACAAAAAAGATGAAATTAAGGATTTAGAACAAAAGAAAGATAAGGCTGAAACAGAAATTACTGAATTAACAGAAATATTAGAAGATAAATTAAAAGAGCAACAAGCTTTAAGTGATTTGTTTGCAAAAGTTGGTAATTTGGATACTGTAAGTGATACTAAATCAATAATTTCAATGTTTATTAAAGATAAAGATAGTAAAGAAGGATTAACTGAATTAGAGGTTAATCTTGCTACAGAATTATTTGTTTTCCCAAACAATCATGATAAAATTTGGGAAAAATTGAAATCGATGACTAAAGATGAGGCTAATGAACAAGCAAAAACTGATAATGAAGAAAAAGATGAAATAAAAATTGAGGATAAAGAAAAAACTAAAGAAGAAGTAGGAGTGTCTGAAGATACAGATCTTTATGATCTTAGCGCATTATTTAGTGGCAAAATTACTGAGCAACCAGTTGTTGAGGAAAACCAAGAAGAAGATTCCCTAGCTTCTAAAAAAGCTAAATTGATAAAACATTTAGAGGATAAAGGAATAATTTTTAATAATTTTAATAAAACAGAATTAATTGAAAATACTGATGAAGTAAATTTAGACCTAGTAGATAAAATAATTGATTTACTTCAAACTAAAGGAAATAAAAATATTGAAGATATTAGCCTTGTTATTGGAGCTATATTAAAAATTAATAAATTAAATGAACAAGATTTGATTCATAATATTACTCCAAATGCAAGTATCTCAGATATTATTCTAGCTTTAATTGATACACAAAAAAAAATATTTGATGTAAAAGATAATGATTTTATACCATTTGAGTACAATGATACACCTCAAGATTTTGATGCTTATTTTAGTCAATATAATTTTTATACAGATGAAGACAATGAAAGGAAAAAAATTGCATGAAATTTTTAAAAGAAGTAGGGTATACAGAGGAAGAAATTAATGATTTAAAAGCGAATTTATCTCAAGATATATATGAAAAACTTAATACTTTTCCAACATTAGTGTATACAAATTTAAAATTTTTAAAAGACTTAGGTGTGAGAAATATAAAAGAAGTTTTTGCTAGATTTAGTAAATTATTTCTTAAAGATAATAAGGAATTTGAAAAAACTTTTCTTAAATATGATAAAGAAGATTTAATTGAAAAAATAGAAAAAAATCCTGGAATTATGGAATATTTATAATATTAACTATTGGTAACCAATAGTTTTTTTGTTATAATTAAGATATAAGGAAAGTGATAACATGGACAGTTTTGAAAACCTAAATAATGAACAAAAAGAAGCAGTATTTCACGTCACTGGACCATGTTTAGTATTAGCTGGAGCTGGCAGCGGGAAAACACGTGTTTTAACAACGAGAATTGCTTATTTAATAAATAAAAAAAATATAAATTCTAAAAATATTTTAGCAATTACTTTCACAAATAAAGCTGCTAAAGAAATGAAAGAAAGATTATATAGATTAGTACCAGATAATAACGCGTTTATTGGTACATTTCACGCCTTAGGATTAAAAATATTAAGAGAAAATGTTAATAAAACAATATTAAATAATCATTTCACAATATTAGATAGCGATGATGTTTTATCCGTTATAAAGAAAATAATGAAAGAAAAAAATATCGATCCTAAAGTTTATAGTCCTTATTTTATCCGTAACCGAATTAGCTTTATAAAAAATGAAATGCTGAATGAAAAAGAAATTTCTGCTTTTTTAAATACACCACCTGAAAAAGTTGCATTAAGTGTTTACTATGAATATGAAAAAATGATTCATAACAATAATTCAGTAGATTTTGATGATTTATTGGTTTTACCAGTAAGATTATTTCATGAACATAAAGATGTTTTAGATTATTATCAAGAATTATACAAATATATTTTAATAGATGAATATCAAGATACAAATGAGGTACAATATAAATTGAGCAAAATGTTATCACAAAAATATAATAATATTTTTGTGGTAGGAGATGAAGATCAATCAATCTATGCTTTTAGAAATGCAAATTATAAAAATATTTTAAACTTTGAAAAAGATTATAAAAATTGTAAAGTTATAAAATTAGAAGAAAACTACCGCAGCACCAATAATATTTTAAATGCAGCTAATTGTGTTATTAAAAACAACATTGAAAGAAAAGGAAAAACTTTATGGAGTAAAAACAATGAAGATATTAAAGTAAAGTATTCTCGTGCATATGATGAAAAACATGAAGTAAAATTAATAATTGATGAAATAAAAAAATTAAATGAAGAAGGAATAGAGCCTAAAGAAATAGCTATTTTGTATAGGACAAATGCCCAATCAAGAAATGTTGAAGAGGCATTGCTTAAAAATAATATTTCTTATAAAGTAATAGGTAGTTATTATTTTTATCAACGTAAGGAAATCAAAGATTTAATAAGTTATTTAAGACTAATTCAAAATCCTCATGATGATATTAGTCTACGTCGAGTTATCAACGTTCCTAAAAGAAAGATTGGTAGTAAAAGTATTTCTAATCTTGAAAACTTAAGTAAAATTTTAGATACCTCAATGTTTAATGCTATATCAGAAGGAAAAGAAAAGGCTTTTAAAGATTTGATATTAAATTTACAAGCAAAAGCAGCAGATTTATCTTTATCTGAAACCATTGAAATGGTAATTAATGAAAGCGGTTTGAAAGATGAATATGCAGAAAATAAAACACTAGATTCTGATTTAAAATTAGATAACTTATATGAATTTATAAGTATTGCTTCAGCTTATGAGGAAAGAACAGGAAGTGCATCTTTAGATGATTTCTTAGAAGAAATTACTTTAATAAGCGATATGAGCGAACATAAAACAGATGAAAATGCTGTTAATTTAATGACTATACATAGTGCTAAAGGTTTAGAATTTGAATGTGTTTTTTTAATTGGAATGGAAGAAGGACTTTTTCCACATATCAATTCACTAATGGAACAAAACTTAGAAGAAGAAAGACGTTTATGTTATGTGGGTATAACAAGAGCAAAAAGATTTTTATATATAACTAATGCCAAAAGAAGATTATTATATGGTAAAGAAAGTATAAACCCGCCAAGTAGATTTATAACTGAAATAGACGAAAAATATATTGATGTTCTTAATCCGCTCTTAACACCGGAAGAAAAAGTAGATAAATCAAAATTTTATAATAAAGAAAATAATGATGATGATTTTAAAGTTGGAGATAAAATAAATCATGATACATATGGTTTAGGAGTAGTAGTCTCAACAGATAAGTATTTAATTTCAGTGGCTTTTAATAAAAATATTGGCGTAAAAAAATTACTGAAAAATCATAAAAGTATTAAAAAGATAGGAGAGAAGTAAGTTGATTGAAAAAAGATATAATGAACTTATTGAAATAATAAATGAAGCTGACTATAATTATCATACTTTAGATAGACCAACTATAACTGACCAAGAATATGATAAATTTTTACGTGAACTTTATACAATTGAAAAAGAAAATCCAGATATAATTAGAGAAGATTCACCTTCAAAAAGAGCAGGAGGAGAAATTCTTGAAGGATTTAATAAAATTCGCCACAAAATACCTATGTTATCATTAAGTAATGTATTTAATGAAGATGAAATAAAAGAATTCGATCAAAGAATTAAAAAAGAAGGAATAAATCCAAATTATGTTTGTGAACAAAAAATTGATGGATTATCCGTTTCTTTGTATTATGAGAATGGAAAATTAGTTACTGCAGCAACTAGAGGCAATGGGATAATTGGGGAGGATATAACTCATAATGCCAAAACAATTAAAACAATTCCTTTAAATTTAAAAAAAAGAATTACTATTGAGGTCCGTGGAGAAATATATATGGACAAAAAAACTTTTGAAGATATTAATCAGAAAAGAAAAGAAGAAGGTTTAGAATTATTTCAAAATCCTCGTAATTTAGCAGCTGGTTCTATTAGACAATTAGATTCTAAAATAGCTGCTCAAAGAAAATTAAATTGTTTTATATATCACTTACCTAATCCAAAAGATTTTGGTATTAAAACACATAAAGAAGCTTTAGATTTTATGGAAGAGCTTGGTTTTAAAGTAAATCATAATAATAAACTTGTTAATAACATTGATGAACTTTTAGATTATATAAATAAAACTACTGAAATTAGAAATAATTTACCTTATGAAATTGATGGGATTGTTATAAAAGTTAATAATTTAAAAGAACAAGAGGATTTAGGGTTTACTGCTAAATATCCTAAGTGGGCTACTGCTTATAAATTTCCAGCTACCGAAGTTTTAACAAAACTCAAAGATATTGTTTGCACTGTAGGGAGAACAGGACAAATAACTCCTAATGCAGTTTTAGATCCAGTAATAGTTGCAGGTTCTACTATTTCAAGAGCAACTCTTCATAATGAAGGATATATTAAAGAAAAGGATTTAAAAATTGGAGATATTGTATCTATTAGAAAAGCAGGTGATGTTATACCAGAAGTTGTAAAACCAATTTTAGAAAGACGAACGGGTTTAGAAAAAACTTTTGAAATGATATCTGTTTGCCCTATTTGTAATAGCAAACTTATTAAGTCTAAAAGTGAAATTGATTGTTTTTGCCCAAATGAAAATTGTCCTGCTAGAAATATTGAATCTTTAGTACACTTTGCTTCAAGACCAGCCATGAATATAGATGGATTAGGAGAAAAAATAGTGGAATTATTTTATAATTTAGGATATTTAAAAAATATTACGGATATATATAAATTAAGTACTCATAAAAAAAATTTAATTACTTTAGCAGGATTTGGACAAAAAAGTATTGAAAATATTTTAAATGCAATTGAGGATAGCAAACAAAACTCATTAGATAAATTGCTAATGGGACTTGGTATAAATGGAATAGGAGATAAAAATGCAACTATTTTAGCTAAATATTATAAAAATATTGATAATTTAATAGCAGCTACAAAAGAAGATTTAATGCAAATTAAAGATATTGGTCCAATTTTAGCTTTAAATATTTTTGAATTTTTTCAAAATAATGAAAATATTGACTTAATAAATAATTTAAAAGCTTTAGGTGTAAATATGACCTATTTAGGATTAGAAGTAAAGGAAAATATCTATTTTACAAATAAAAAATTTGTTTTAACGGGTACTTTAAAAAATTATACAAGAGATGAGTTGAAAAAAATAATAGAAAGCTATAATGGTTTTGTAATGGGGAGCGTTAGCAAAAACACTGATATTGTAATTGTTGGAGAAAATCCTGGAAGTAAATATGATAAAGCAATTGCCTTGAATATAGAAGTTTGGGATGAAAAAACACTTTTAGATAAATTAAAATAATATGAAAAATTATTCATATTTAAAAACTTGACTATATTGTCAAGTTTTTTATAAGTAATAAAACAATTGCAACAAAATATATAATGTAGTATAATTATATTACCTTTAAGGGGTGATTTTATTGAAAAAAATTATAGATAAAATAAAAAAGTTTTATCAAGAAAATAGAATATTTTCAATTTTAATGTTAATTGTAATAGTATGTTTTATTATTATAACAATTTCTTTTTTTAGATATTTTTTCTTTGGAGTATCTACATCAAAATATGGAGACCGTTTAGATTCTATTAAAGATATAAAAATATCTAATACTAAAATTAATGAGATAGAAAAAAAATTAAATAATGATGATAAAATTGATAATACGTCTATCGATATTTCTGGGAAAATAATATATGTATATTTAAATTTTATTGATGGAACTACGCTTGACGAAGCTAAAGGAAAAGCTGTCTTGGTATTAGATGAATTATCAGATAAAATAAAATTAGCTTATGACATCCAATTTATCTTAAAACAAAATGATAAAGAAACTGGTTTTGTTATTATGGGGGCAAAGAATATTAACAATGTAAACATCGTATGGAATAACAATACAAGCACTGAAGCGTGAGGTTGAGTAATTTTGAAAAAGAGAAAAACTTTAATAATAATTTTTATCATAGTTTTATTAATAGCAGTAGCTGTTTATCTATTTATTAATAAAGATTATAATAAAATAACATTAAATGAAAAAAATTGGATTAACGCAAATTCTAAAAAAATAAATGATATATATGTTAAAAACGATTTGAATGTTTTTAGTGCAAAAGGAAATGGGATTTTTTTTGAATTTATTAATGATTTTTCTAAAGAAATGGATTTAACAATTAATCCAATAACAATTTCTAATAATTCAAATAATGAAGGTGTTGGACTTTTAAATGGTAATGATATAAATAAAACTGATAGAATTATATATACAGACCATTATATTTTAGTTGGCTTAAAAAATTTTAATTATTTGAGTATAAATGATATTGAAAATAAAAAAATAGGAGTCATTAAAACAAGTAAAAAATATATTGAAAAATCTTTGAATAATAAAGAAATAGAACTTATTTCATATAATACTAAAGAAGAGTTAATAAGTGCTGTTATTGGTGAAGATGAAAAAAATGCAACGAAGGAAAATAGTGTTGATTTCATTATTGTTCCACAAAATGAATTCTTAGATTCAATAATAGAAAAAGATTTAATTATAATACATCATTTTAGTGATTTGCATAATTATTATTATTTGCATATGGGTAATGATAAAACTTTTAATTCTATTATAAATAAATATTATAATATTTGGATTGATAAGAAATTTGATGAATATTATAATAAGTATAATCTTGAAATTTTTTTAGATAAACTAGAAATCGATAGTAAAGATGAAAGTTTATTAACTAGTAAAGTTTATAAATATGGATTTATTCCATGCAGTCCTTATGAAATTTTGAAAAGTGGTAATTATGCTGGTATTGTTAGTACTTATTTAAAAAAATTTAGTGATTTTAGTAATATAGAATTTGAATTTATTAAATTTAAAAATTTTAATAAATTAAAAGCAGCTATTTCTAAAGGAAATATTGATATTTATTTTGATTATTATAATAATCAAAATAGTTTTGCTAAAATATCATCAAACTATAAAATAAATTATAGTATTATAGCACCAGAAGAAAGTTATTTAACAATTGAATCAATAAGTGGCTTAAATAAACAAACTGTATATGTATTAGAAAATAGTATTTTAGAAAATTATTTGAAAAATGTAGGTAATATTAATATTAAAACCTATTCTGATGAAAAAGAATTATTTAAATTAAATTCAAAAAATGCAATAATTTTCTTAGATAAACAAGTATTTGATGCTTATAGTAAAAATAGATTAGATAATTATACAGAACGAGCAAGTGGTTATTTAAATGAAACATATGCTTTTAAATTAAATGGAGATGCAACGTTATACAAATTGATGGATAAATATTTTACAACACTTGATCCTAATGAAATTAAGAATATTGGGATGTATAATCATAATAAAACTTTAAAAAGTGGGACAATTTTAACTAAAATTGCGCAAATTTTATTATATATATTTATTGGAGTTTTGTTTATTGTAATAATTGTTTATAGAAAAAGTAAAAAAATAACACTACAAAAAAGGACAAAAAAAGAAGATAAAATAAAATATATTGATGTTTTAACTTCATTAAAAAATCGAAATTACTTAAATGATAATATAAATTCATGGGACAATAATACCATTTATCCACAAGCTATTATTGTTATTGGTTTAGGACAATTAAAAGAAATAAACGATACTTTTGGACATGAAGAGGGAGATAAACAAATTCAGGCTGCTGCAAATATATTAATTAAAACTCAACTTGATAATACAGATATTATAAGAGCTGATGGTAATGAATTTTTAATTTATATGGTCGGTTACTCTGAAAAACAAGTTATTAGTTATAGAAGAAAACTTTATAAGGAATTCAAAAATCTTCCATATAATAAAAGTATAAATATGGGACATAGTATGATTACAGATGATTTAAAACTTATTGATGATGCAATAAATGAAGCGACACTTGAAATGCATAAGAATAAAGACGAATCTGGTGAGTAATGTGAGAAAAAATATTGCAATAATTTGGAAACGATTAAAAAAATTCTTAAAGAAAATATTTAGAGTTCTTGAACGACCAGAGATGATGGTCTTACCTGGACAGCTTGCTTTTTTCTTTGTATTATCTGTTGTACCAATTATAACCTTAATTGGTTATGGTGCTTCTTTTTTTCATTTACCATTTAATTTCCTATCTAATTTTGTAGAAAAAGCTTTTTCAAAAGAAGTGCTCGATTTAATTACACCTATGATTGGTGGTACTAATATGGATACTCGACTAATAATATTTTTGATAATTGCATTTTTCTTTGCTTCTAATGGTTCTGCATCAATAATAGTTACTTCTAATGCAATTTATAATGTAAAGAATTCTGGTTATTTTAAAAGACGAATTAAAGCTATTATAATGACCTTTATTTTAGTTAGTTTATTTATTTTTATTTTAGTTGTACCTGTCTTTGGTAATAATATAATAGATTTATTAAATTATGTAAATCTTAATGAAAATGTGACTAAGAATATAGCTTTAGTTATAAATTGTCTAAAGGGACCATTTACTTGGTTTGTTATATTTATAATAATTAAAATTATTTATACAATGGCTCCAGAAGAAAGAATTCCTAGTTCTTCTGTAAATTTTGGAGCGTTATTTACTACTATTTTTTGGGCTTTTTCGACGAAAATATACTCATATTATGTATCACATATAGCTAATTACAAAATGTTTTATGCAGGGCTTTCCAATATTGTTATATTGATGCTTTGGGTTTATATTTTAGCAATTATATTTGTTTGGGGTATGGCATTAAATTCAAATGATAGAAACTTAAAAAAATTGGAAAAAAATGTTTAAATAAAAAAGATAGTTGTTGAAATAATAATAATGTACACACAAATATTGCTTAGTGTATATTATTTTTTTGATATTAATCTAGTATTTTTTACTAACGATATTAAAAAGCAATATTTAAAGAAGAATTTTTTTCTTCTTTTTTATTTAATAAATAGAAGATTTTTGGTATAATAAACTATCAAAAACAACCAACGAAATAGATAAATCTCTAAATAAAACGTTATAAAGAAATATTTTGTGGTAAAATAAAAAAGAGGTATTTATATGGATAAAATAATTATTAAAGGTGCACGTGAAAATAATTTAAAAAATATTGATTTGGAAATTCCTAAGAATAAGCTAGTTGTTATAACTGGTGTTTCAGGCAGCGGTAAAAGTTCATTGGCTTTTGATACGATATATGCAGAAGGCCAAAGAAGATATGTCGAAAGTTTAAATGCTTATGCTAGACAATTTTTAGGTGGTGTTGAAAAACCAGATGTAACGTCAATTGAAGGTTTATCCCCTAGTATTTCAATTGATCAAAAAACTACTAATAAAAATCCTCGAAGTACAGTTGGAACTATTACAGAAATATATGATTATTTAAGGCTTTTATTTGCTAGAATAGGAATCCCATATTGTCCTAAACATAAGATTCCAATTAAAAGTCAAAGTATTGAAGAGATGTTAAATAAAATATTTTCATATGATAAAGGAATAAAATTAGAAATACTATCTCCAATAGTTCATGGTGAAAAAGGGACTCACAAAGATTTATTTGAAAATTTACGTAAGAATGGTTACACAAAAGTCCGAGTAAATGGACAAATACAATCATTAGCTGATGAAATAATTCTTGAAAAAAATAAAAAAGATAATATTGATGTTGTAATTGATAGAGTTATTTTAAAAGAAGAAGAACGTTCTCGAATTTTTGAAGGAATAGAAACAAGTACAAAATTAGCCGACGGAAAAGTATTATTTATTATAAATGGTGAAAAAGAAATATTAATGAGTGAAAAATATGCATGTATGGAATGTGATTTTTCATTGCCGGAATTAGAACCAAGAATGTTTTCTTTCAATGCACCTTATGGCGCTTGCGAAGAATGTAAAGGATTAGGTTTTAAACAACAAATAGATGTTAATTTGATAATACCAGATAGAAATAAATCTATTAATGAAGGAGCAATATTAACTTTAAATACGGATAACAATATATATTATACTTCATTAAAAACAGTATGTGATTATTATAAAATTGATATGAATAAAAAAATAAATGATTTAAAAAAAGAAGAATTAGATATTATTTTATATGGTTCTAAAGAACCAATAAAATTTAAATATGAATCAAAAAATGGCAATATACGATATACAACAGATTATTATGAAGGAATAGTTAACAATTTAGAAAGAAGATATTTAGAAACTACAAGTAATTGGATTCGTGAATGGTTAGAAGGTTATATGACAGAACGAGAATGCGAAATTTGTCATGGTTCCAGATTAAAAGAAGATATTTTATCTGTTTTAATTAATAAAAAAAATATTTATGAAATAACTTGTATGAGTATAAAAGATTTAATAAAATTCCTTGATAATTTAAAATTAACTAAAGAAGAAAAAGAAATATCTGATTTAATATTAAAAGAGATAAAAAGTAGACTTACATTTTTAGATAATGTTGGCCTTTCATATTTGACTTTAAACCGTAGTGCTGGAACTCTTTCTGGTGGAGAAGCTCAAAGAATTAGATTAGCAACTCAAATTGGTAGTCGTTTATCGGGTGTTTTATATGTTTTAGACGAGCCAAGTATTGGTTTGCATCAAAAAGATAATGCTCTTTTAATAGAATCTTTAAAAAAAATGCGAGATTTAGGAAATACATTAATTGTTGTAGAACATGATGAAGAGACTATGATGGAAAGTGACTATTTAATTGATATTGGTCCAGTTGCTGGTAAAAATGGCGGATATGTAGTTGCTAAAGGAACACCAGAAGAGGTAAAAAATAATGAAAAAAGTATAACAGGAAGATATTTAAGTGGCAAAGAAAAAATAGAAATCCCTAAAAAGAGACGAAAAGGGAATAAATTATTTTTGGAAATAAAAAAAGCTCATGAACATAATTTAAAAAATATAAATGTAAAAATACCTTTAGGAACATTTACTTGTGTAACAGGAGTTTCAGGTAGTGGAAAAAGTTCTTTAGTTTATGAAATTTTATATAAAAAATTATTCAATGAAATATACAATCCAAAATACACAACCGGAAAATGCAAAGAGGTAAAAGGCATTGAAAATATTGATAAA
Organism: uncultured Bacilli bacterium; assembly: GCA_947627995.1. Classification (GTDB taxonomy): domain Bacteria; phylum Bacillota_I; class Bacilli_A; order RF39; family UBA660; genus CANQYE01. The sequence continues at coordinate 9,915 of CANQYE010000019.1, read as the reverse complement.
GTAGTTCATATTTCACAAGATCCGATTGGCAGGACACCAAGAAGTAATCCGGCAACTTATGTAGGAGTTTTTGATGATATTCGCAATGTTTTTGCTACAACAAAAGAAGCTAAATTAAGAGGATATGATAAAAGTAGATTTTCATTTAATGTCAAAGGTGGCAGGTGTGAAGCATGTCATGGTGATGGCGTAAAAAAAATAGAAATGCATTTTTTACCAGATGTTTATGTTCCTTGTGATGTATGTAAAGGAAAAAGATATAATAGTGAAACATTAGATATAAAATATAAGGGTAAAAATATTGATGAAGTTTTGAAAATGCGAGTAGAAGAAGCTTTAGTATTTTTTGAAAATCATGTTAAAATTCGCCATAAATTACAAACTATGATGGATGTTGGTTTATCGTATGTAGAACTAGGACAAAGTGCTCCAACTTTATCTGGCGGAGAAGCAGGCAGAGTAAAACTTGCTAAAGAATTACAAAAGAAACCGACCGGTAAAAGTATTTATATTTTAGATGAACCGACTACAGGATTGCATACAGATGATGTAAAAAAGTTAATTACAATTTTTAACCGCATTGTAGATAATGGAGATACTATTGTTGTTATTGAACATAATTTGGATATTATTAAAACTGCTGATTATATAATTGATTTGGGGCCAGATGGCGGTGATGCTGGTGGAGAGATAGTAGCTACTGGTACCCCAGAAGAGATTTCTAAAGAACCTTTATCTTATACTGGAGCATATTTAAAAAGAATTTTGAAAAAATAAACACTTTATTTAGTGTTTTTTTCATTTAATTAAAATAAAAATTATGCTATAATCTTACAAAAGGATAGGGTAATATGAAATGTCATAATTGTAATTCAGAAGTTAATCTTTTTGATAATTATTGTTTCAAATGCGGGACACTTTTAAAATGTATAAAAGAAGAAAAGCCCCAAAAAAATTATTTGCTTTTAATGGGAATAAGCTTTTCATTTTGTAGTTTATTTATAATAGGGTTATTTGCTTTTATTTCTTATTCTACTTCTAATAACCCAACGATTTATTTTAATGATACATTATTTGCTACTACTAAAAATTCTAACTCTAATTTATATAATTTTTATACAACTACTATAAATTATGATACTAAGTATAATTTCGTAAATATCGCTAATAAAAAAGATGCTATTGATTTAATTCAAAAAGAAAGCCAAATTCAAAAAGAAAAATGTGGCAATGATTTAGTTATTGAAGAAGAAAAAAAAATGATGGATAAATATAATATCACGGCTATTAATCTTTGTGAAATGTCTATGAGTGATATTAAATCTATTGATAATACATTAAACCAAATATTTACAATGTTCCCTAGTGCTAAAGGATACATGACAAATTTAACTTTGATGAATCCAAATTCCGAAGATAATTTTATTGCTTCTTTTGAACCAATATCTAAGTTTGCAAATGCTAATTTAAATATCTCATTATTTCCACTAGTTATAAAATCATCAATGCTTTTAAATAGTAATTATTATTTAGATAATGATAATTTTCAAGAAATAGTAAGAAGCTCTGAAGCCGCTGGCTGGTTTGTTAAAAATGCTAATAAGGATTCAATAATTGTTCATGAAATGGGACATTATTTATCTTTTGTAGCATTACTAAAAAAATATAATATCGAAAGCTTAATTTATATAAAAAAGGAAGACTTATCAAAACTTATGGAATTAAATAAGGAATTAGAAACAGAAAATTTTTCCAAGGATTTAGTTAATACAGCTTATAATAACTATATAAAAAATAATGAATTTATATCGTTATTAGAATTTCAAAGTGCAATTTCGCAGTACTCTGCAAGCGGGGTATATGATGAAACTATAGCTGAAGCTTTTCATGACTATTATTTAAATGGTAATAATGCAACCAAAGAAAGTTTAGCAATTATAAAAGTTTTAAAGGAATGGTTAAATTGAAAAAAATATTTTTATTTTTAAGTATCTTTTTGTTTTGTATAAATGTAAGTGCTCTTAATTTAGATAAACTTGATTTTAATATTAGTTATAATTTGAATACAATGAATATTATAAAAGACGAAAAAATTTATCATCAATTATTAATTGATATTAAAGACATTTTAAAAAATAGAAAAAGTATATTAAAAAGAGTAATTTCAAATACTGAAAAAAATAATTTATCTAAAATAATGTTAGATTTAAAGTCTAAAAAAATTATTTACGATCACTTAAAAAACATTTATATTCAAAAAATAAATAATACAGTGTTTGCCCATGTAGAACTAGGCAATCTAACTATAAATAAAAATGATGATACTTTAATTTTTGATATTTTATATGATGAAAATAAAAAGATTAAAAGAATTTATAAAATTGATTCAAAACAATTAAATAAATATTATTTAGATGCTTCAAAAAATTCTTATTCGACATTTGAAGAAAAAATAGATACTATTACTAATAATATTTATGATCAAAAAAAAGCTTTAGTTTATTTAAAAGTATATGATAAAAGTGGTATTTCTTCTTCATCAGTTGGTACTTTTATTAGTGAAGATTGTATAATAACGGATTATAACTTTTTTATCAATGCGATTTTAGAAAATAAGTCAGTAGTTATTAATGATGATAATTATAATAAATATACAATTAAAGAAGTTTTGGCTTATGATAAAAATTTTGTAATATTGAGATTAAATGAAAAAGGGGAATCATACTTAGAAATAGAAAATAATATAACTAAAAATAAAATAGGATATTTTTTAAGTACGAAAAATAATCATTCTTTTTCTGTAACTCCTTTACAAATTCTAGAAAAAGGAAACTATATAGCAGGCGTTATTCCTATTTCTAAGACAGATAGTGGAGCTCCTTTATTTGATAAAAATGGACAACTTCTAGGAATTGCTACATCTAATATATTAAATGGCAGCGTTAGTCTATTTGTAAATGCATCAAAATTAGCAGATATTCAAGAAAAAATAAAAACCAATAATATAATACCAATTAAACTAGATGATTTTATTAACAAAGAAAAAATTATAGAAACCAATGGTGAGCAAGTAAAAAATTATAGCAATAACGATTTAGATGAATTTAAAAACATAGGAAATCTAATGGAAAATATTAAATTAAATTTAATCAAATCTTCTTATAAAAATGGGATTGCTTCATTTAGATTTAAAAATGATGGCAATACCTTAAATAGTACTTTATTATATTCATCAGCATTACTGGAACAAAATTTTAATTTAATTGCTAGTACTGACATTAAAGAAATTTATCAAAATAAAAATTATAAAATAAGTATTTTAAATATTTATAATTATATTTTAGTTACTATAGAAAAGAGGAGTATATGAAAAGGAAAAAATACATTATAATATTAGCTATTATTATTTTTATTCTTTTAATATTATTTCTTTCAAAAATATATTTAAAATCATTAAAGCATTTGAAATATTATAACTCTAGTACAATTTCTTTTAAATATAATAATTTTTGGCATATCACCGATAATGAAAAGAATTTTTTACAATTTAAACATGAAAACGGCAGTACTCTAGACATTTCATTAAAATTTTTAAACAATGAACAATCTACAATAAGTGTGAATAAACTGGCCAATTTAATTTTGAATTCTATGGATAATAATTATAAAGTAATTTATAAGAAAAATGATAAATTAACAAGTAAATCCTATGATGGTTATAATTTTATTTTAGAAAATAATGAAGAAAATTTATTAATTAGTATAATTAAAAATAATAATAAATTAGTTGTAGTAGAGTATTCTTCCAAAATAGATGATTTTGATTTTCTCTTAGATAGTGTTTTAACTACAATTTGGAATTTAGAATTTAAGGAGATTTAATATGCTTTGTAAAAAATGTTACCATGAAATTTTTCCACAAGATTTTTATTGCCGAGGTTGTGGTTTAAGGACAAATAAGCAACCATTTGTTAATCAGCCATTATTAAGTCCTGGCCCACCTCGTATAAAACAGAATAATATTATTAAAAAAAATCACAAACTATATTTTATTTATGGATTTATCATGATTGGAATTTTATTTATAATTATTATATATTTAATATTCTTAATTATAAAAAATTACGTATAAAATTTTTAAATATTGGAATAAGTTTTATTTTATAGTATACTAAAATTAGAAGGTAGGAGTTTTATGAAAAATGTTTTTAAAAGTAAAAAGATTATAGTTGGTATTATAGCTGTACTAATAGTACTATTAACAGGCATTTTTATGTTTCAAAAGGTAGATTTATTTGATAGCAAATATAAAGCTATTGGTAATAATAACATGATTTCTATTAAAGTAAATGAAACTTTTTCTTTAAATAGTGATATTAGATATAAAGCTGATAGTTATAAAAGTGAAGATACGAATATAGCTATAGTATTAGATGATGGAACATTGTCTGGTATAAATCAGGGAGAAACTCGAATTTTAAGGTATCAAAATGATAATTTAATTGGTTATATTGATATTGTAGTCGTAAATAATGATACTTCTTTAAAAGAAATTACAAGCAATGAATTAACATTAACAGAAAATTTAACTAAAAATAAATATGAATATAATGCTGTAGTAGATTCCAATATAGATAGTGTTTCATTGACTGCTGTTTCCAATGACGAAAAAGCTTATGTAAATATTTTAGGATCAAGTGGAGGAAGCAATCAAGCCATAGGTAAATCTTCATTTGGAGGAAGAGTGCCGGGCGTTTTTACAATTGAAGTTATAAATGGCGCAAGTAAATCTACTTATAAAATCAATGTTGTGAAAAAAATTGAAGATAATAATCAAAATAAAGATACTTCTTTACAAGCCATTGAAAAAGTAGGAGATATGCCAGGATTTACTATTAATTTCGATCCAAATATTACTGAATATAATCCATATACGTATACCGATGGCGGAACAATAAAAGCTATAGCTAAAGATCAAAATGCTAAAGTTAAAATTTGTATTTCAAATTCTTATTGTAATATAGGTACTGGTTCGGCTGAAACAGGGAATGCTTTTAATGGGAAAAGTGTTTTACCTTTTATAATAACTGTAACAAATGGCAATCAAACTAAACAATATAAAGTAAACCTTACTAAAAAAGAAGTTAAATTGAAAAATATTGATACGCACTCTAAATGGTATGGCTTTGAAATCGGATTTAAGGACAATATATATACTTATAATGCAACTACTACTAAAGATTCTACGGCAATTACTGCAACTGCAGATGATGAAAATTCTATTGTAAAAATTTGTGTAGATAATAATTGTAAAGAAGCTAAATCTGTATTAACATATGGTTTGCCATTTGGTGACAAAAAAAATATTTCATACAAAATAACAGTAACTAATAATGGGGTTTCTAAACAATATACTCTAAATGTAAAACGTGAAGCTAAATTAGAAAATATTTCTGTTAATTCCACTGATTGTAGGATAGATTTTAAAGAAAATGTTACTAATTATAATATAAGTACAGCTAGTAAAAATATTATAGTTAGTGCAAAAGGAAAAGAAAAAAATAATACTATAAAAATTTGTGTAGATAATAATTGTAAATCTGCTAAGAATAATGTTTCTTTAGAACAATCTTTTAAAAATAAATCTTCGCTTAAGTTTTCTATAGTAGTAAGTGAGGGAAACTTATCAAAAAATTATGTAGTTAATATTAATAAAATTGGAGAGGCAACATTATCCCAACTTAACATTAATAATTCTAATATAGAAAATTTTAATAAAAATAAATACGAATATACAGTAGATACCGATTTTCAAGATGGACAAGAAATAAAAATTAATGCCATTCCAACAGAAAATAATTCAACTACAAAATATATTTTAAATAATCAAACAAATGAAGTTATTTTTCAAAATAATTTAAAAGTTAAATTTTATAATGGAATGAAAATTAATATAAAAGTAATCAATGGAAATATTACAAAAATTTATAGTGTAACTTTAAATAAGAAAAAAGATAAAACAGCTCCTATAATAACTAATTTTACGAATTCTATTGGTTATGAAAAATGGACAAATAATAAAATAACTTTAAAATGGAAAATACAAGAAAAAGATTCTGGAATAAAAACAGTACAATATAGATTAAACAATAAGGGGAATTGGCAAGATTTAAAAAAAGAAGAATGGTATGGATTTACTCGTAATAATAATAGAAAAGATAAAATAGCGATAAGAGCGATAGATAATGCAGGTAATATTTCTAATACTGTTATAACAACTTTATACATAGATAAAACAGCTCCATCAATTACTGCTAAAATATATAAAAGAAATACAAAAAATAAAAACTCTATTGGTGAATTTATTTATTCAACAGCACGTGACTATGAATTTTCTAGATGGTTTAATCAAGATTATTCTCAAGGAGTAGAAATAAAATTTGAAGTATCTGATAGTGGATCCGGATTGAAAGATGCCATTTGGAACTGGAATAATAGTGGATTAACAAGTTTTAAAACAACTGGAATGAATAAAAGTGGAAATAAAATTACTGATAAAATAAATGCTAGCAGTAAAAATATCTATCACTCTATTACGGCAGAAGGATTTAGAATTGTTAAATATGAAGTTAAGGATAAAGTGGGGAATACCAAGAATATTACACTTAAGTTAAAAATAGATAAAACATCCCCATCAACAGTAAAAATCGTAGGTAAAAAATCTAATAAAAATGGCGTAAAAATAGACTTAACTAAAAATAAATGGTACAATCACAACATCTATATAGAAAAAATATCAGCTACTGATAAAAATGGTATTAAATATTATCAAGCAAGAGATTGTAGCACTAAAAAAATAACTAGTACGTTATCTAGTTGGGGAGAACATACTGAAACAGAAGCAAGCCCAAGGTGTCGTCAATTCCGTGCCGTCGATAAGGCAGGAAATGCTGGTAATTGGTCAAAAAATCAATATTTTCAAGTATTAATATATCAATGGCCAGTAAATGGATTTAAATATTTATCAACTAAATTTAATCAGAATGGGCATAAAGGTATCGATATTATACAATCTCAGAACCAAAAAAATGTCAATGGCGCTAATGTAACAGCAATTCATAATGGTGAAGTGGTAGCAGCATATAATGGATGCTCAGATGATTATTCAAAGGGTTATAATGCTTCAATTTGTGGAGTTAAAGCAGCACCATATATAACTCAAACAGGTTATGGTAATTATATTGTTATTAAACATAAAAATAAAAAAGAAACAATTTATTCAGTCTATGGTCATTTAAAACCGGGAATAAAGGTAGCAAAAGGAAGCAAAGTTGTCAAAGGACAATTAATTGGTTATGTTGGAAGTACTGGAAATTCAACTGGCCCGCACTTACATTTTGAAATTCAAAATTCAAAAAATAAAGTGGTAGATCCTTTATTATATGTAAAAAAATAATAGCATGTTATATAATTTAACATGCTTTTTTGTAGCAAAAAAAAATAAAATTGGTTATAATATAATAGGTGGTACAATGGTTATTAAATATTTGTATAAAAATGGAAAACAAGATTCAAAAATTAGTGTAGTTGAATTTCTGCTTTATTTGTTAATAAATACTTTAGTTCTAATGTTAGCATCTGTAATATTCAAAGATTTTTATATTGAATCTTTTTGGATTGCATTGTTAGCTTCAGTAATTATTATTATATTAAACAAGACCTTAAAACCATTTGTAATATTATTTACTTTGCCATTAACTATTTTAACAATTGGCATATTCTATCCTTTTATTAATGTATTTATATTAAAAATAACATCCTTAATAATTGGAAAAAAATTTATAGTTGACGGATGGATGGTACCATTTTTTATAACATTATTTATTTCCGTTACAAATTATATATTAGAACAATTAATAACAAAACCAATAATAGAAAGAAGGAAAAATAAATGAATCCAGTTGCAATATCTATCGGACCACTTGTAATTAGATGGTATACAATATTTATATTACTTGCATTTGCTTTAGTATGTTTATTTATTTTTAAGGAGGGCAAAAAGTTTAATCTAGGAAAAGATTTCTTATTTAATATGGCTTTTTGGACGTTGATATTTGGTATAATTGGGGCAAGAATTTATTATGTGATTTTTAATTGGAGTTACTATGGATCAAATGTTAATGAAATTTGGAAAATATGGGAAGGTGGACTTGCTATTCATGGTGGACTTATAGCAGGGGCATTAACTATTTTTATATACACAAAAAAATATCATGTTAATACTTTTTTAGTATATGATATTGTCGCAGTCCCATTACTCTTAGGGCAAGCTATAGGTAGATGGGGAAATTTCTTTAATAGTGAAGCTCATGGTGCAGCAACAACTTTTGCAACGTTAAAAAACTTAAAAATACCTGATTTTATCATTAATGGTATGCAAATAGATGGAATTTATTATCAACCAACTTTTTTATATGAATCATTATGGTGTATATTAGGGTTTATTATTTTATTAATTGTAAGAAGATTTAAATACATTAAAATTGGGCAATTAAGTTGTTTATATATTATGTGGTATAGTGTTGGACGTTTATTTATTGAAGCTAGTAGAACTGACTCATTAATGTTCGGTGGTTTCAAAATGGCACAGTTAGTATCTATTTTATTATTTGTTATTGGATTAATTATTTTTGTTATTCTACTTAAAAAAGGTAAATACGAAGGGCTTTATAATGATATTAAAAAGGAAAATATTAATTTTTAGAAAGGAAATTTATGAAAGATTTAATAATAATTGGAGCTGGTCCAGCAGGGATATCTGCTGCTATTTATGCAAAACGAAGTGGTCTAGACGTATTAGTTATTGAAAAAAATTTACCAGGTGGCTTAATTAATAATACTAATATCATTGAAAATTACTTGGGGTACAAAAGTATTAATGGGGCTGAACTTGCTATCAATATGAGTGATCACTTAGAATACTTAAATATAGATATAGAATATAAAGAAGTAATTGATGTAGTGATAGAAAAAGACCTAAAAAAAGTAATAACAAATACTGAAACTTATGTAGCAAAATATATTATAGTTGCCACAGGACGTAGTGCTAAAAAATTAGATTTAAGTGAATCTTCAAAATATTATGGTAAAGGATTAAGTTTTTGTGCAACATGCGATGGAATTTTTTATAAAGATAAAGAAGTAATTGTAATTGGCGGAGGTAATAGTGCTTTTGAAGAAGCAAAGTATTTATCCAACTATTGTAAAACAGTTAAAATATTAATTAGAAGCGATAAAATAAAAGCCGACAAAAAATTACAAGATGAAATTCATAATTTAAAAAATGTTGAAATTTTATTTAATAGTGAAGTGGAAGCTATTTTTGGTGAAGATAAAGTAGAAGGTGTTATATTAAAAAATAAAAAAGTTTTAAAAATTTCTGGTATATTTATCAATATAGGATATGAACCTAAAACAGATTTTGTTAAAAAGTTAAATTTATGTGATAAACTTGGATATATAGAAGTAAATGAAAATTATGAGTCTAAAATTCCAGGAATATATGCTTGTGGTGATATAATTAAAAAGAAATATTATCAAATAATTATAGCGGCAAGCGAAGGAGCAATTGCTAGTTTAAATATAAAAAATGAAATTTCAAAAAATGTTAAATTTTAACAAATGGATTGACAAAAAAAGAAAAAAATTATATCATTAATATAGCATGATAATATATCATGCGGATAGCTCTTACGATTTAATGTGAGAGTGTATCAACCAAAACCCCCTGAAGAGTCAGCGAAAGCTGACTCATTTTTGTTTTTTGCTTGAAATTACAGGGCTTTGTAATTTTTGATTTTTATAAAATAATGCTTTCAACTACCAACCAACTACCAAAATCTAATATTTTTAATC
>CANQYE010000018.1 GCA_947627995.1 uncultured Bacilli bacterium | reverse complement strand
CATCCCGAACAGAGAAGTTAAGCACTAATACGCCGACGATAGTGAATGCGAAAATAGGTAGTTGCCAATTTTTTTTTTGCAAAAATTTAATAATCATTCCTTAATTGGAAAAAAATTAAGTATATATCTAAGATAAGAAAAAAATTAAAATCGTGTTTTATGATTTATTAAATTTTACTAAATAGTGATAATGTCAGTATTTATAAATCATCCTAATTTGGAAACATTAAAAAAATATAAAAATACATTTAATCATAAAATGGCGGTTGCTTTTAAACAAGAAAATAAAAATTCTAGTTAATATCTACTAGAATTTTTTATCATATAAATCTTTAGTATAAACTCTGCCCCATGCAAAATCTTTTTGTAACCATTCCTCATCAAGGTAAACCTCACTTTGTAAATCAAATATTTGCCAATAATCTAATATTGTTTTGGAAATGATTTTTGTGATTTCTCTTTTTTCTTTGTTTTCATTCAACCAGAAAGCAATTTGTTCTTGAGTTTCTCCATCTTGTTCATATTTTTTTGTTAATTCTTTTTGTATTTTTTCATTATAGCCATTACTAGTATATAAATCTATTTGAGTACCACTAGTAGGTATTTCATCTTCTTTTATACCAAGTTGACATTGTAATAAAGAAATAGCAGTTATTTGAGAGTTGCTATATGCCATTATATCTAAAACATTATGTTGTGGTATGCCCATACGAAAAAATAAGTTATCTAGGTTTATACCTTCTACTTTTGTTAAACCCTCAAATAAATTATATCTTAAACAAGCATAGAAAAAACCATAATTAAATAAATATTTATTCATATATCTGTTTTTAAAAATAGCAGTTTCCGAATTTAAAAGAAGTAATTGTTTATTTATATCTTCATTTTGGAAGATTGTAGTTTCAAGATTTAAAAGAGCTTTTAAATATTCTAATTGTTCTTTTGTAAATAATTGAATATTTTGCTTTATTGCTTCCAATAGTTCATCTTTGTCGTCTAATAAATGATCAATTTGACTTAACGGCTTATAAATATGACTAGGTTTTATAATAATAGGTAGCCCTTGTGTATCTTTGCCAATAATTAAAACCTCCTAACTAAATTAAAACATAATATAATTAAAAAATCTAGTTTTTTAAAGTATATTCACTATAATAAAAATAAGGTAATAGTGAGCAAGAAATTCCATTTGTAATATTGCGCGTATAATTAATATATTTAAGGATAAATTTTTTAATGGGTTATTTCTATGATGAATTAAAATAATAAATATGGTTTTTTAATTTTTTTTTAATATTTATAAATTGTTCTTCTAAAAAATAAAATATATACATATATATTTTTGAGGAGGACAAGTTATGGACAATATTAATGGTCTTAATAATAAAGAAGTTATTATTAATAGAAAAAAATATGGTAGTAATCAAATTAGTGAAAATAAAAATAATAGTTTTATTAAGTTACTTTTAGAATCTTTAGGCGATCCGATCATTAAAATCTTATTAATAGCGTTAACTATAAAAATAGTCTTCTTATTCTCAGATTTTGATTGGTTTGAAACTTTGGGAATTATAATAGCTATATTACTTGCATCATTAATATCAAGCATTTCTGAATATGGTTCTGAAAAAGCTTTCACTAGATTACAAGAAGAATCTGCTAAAACAAAAACAAGAGTAGTAAGAGAAAACAACATATTAGAAATACCAATAGACGAAGTCGTAAAAAATGATATTGTTATTCTATCATTTGGAGATAAAATACCTGCTGATGGTTTCATATTAAAAGGTAGTATTTATGTAGATGAATCTTCTTTAAATGGCGAAAGCAAAGAAATAGAAAAAAAAGCCATAACGGGTAGTATGATGAAAGATTATAACAAAGTTTATCGCGGCAGTGTGGTAACAGACGGAGAATGTTATGTTAAAATTAATAATGTGGGGGAAAATACATTATATGGGGCGATAGCCAATGAATTAAAGGAAAAAAGTCCGGAAAGTCCATTAAAAATTCGTTTAAGACATTTGGCAAAAATAATTAGTAAAATCGGCTATCTTGGAGCAATATTAGTTAGTTTATCATATTTATTTTCTGTAATATTAATAAAAAATCATTTTGATGGTTCTCAAATAATTGCTACTTTAACAAATTTTAAAACAATGGCCGATTATTTTCTGTACGCGCTTACATTATGTGTTACAGTGATTGTTGTAGCAGTTCCAGAGGGCTTACCTATGATGATAACTTTAGTATTATCTTCTAATATGAAAAAGATGTTAAAAAACAATGTTTTAGTTCGTAAAATGGTCGGTATTGAAACTTCTGGTAGTTTGAATATTTTATTTACTGATAAAACGGGTACTTTAACCAAAGGAAATTTAGAAACAATTGGTTTTATAGATTCAAATAATAATTATTATAATAATATAAATGAAATAAAGAAATATCCAGAATTATATAAATTAGTAGAAACTTCTTTTAGATATAATAATGCAGCTGTTTATGACGATACTGGTAACATAGTTGGTGGAAATATTACTGATAAAGCAATTTTAAAATTTATTGAAAACAAGGATCATATTAATTTTAAAATAAAAGAAAATATTCCTTTCAATAGCAAAAATAAATATTCAATGACTATTATAAACAATGGAAAAGATTTACTTTTAGTAAAAGGAGCTTATGAAAAGATACTAGTAAATTGTGACAAATACTACGATCAAAATGGCAATGAAAAAATATTTAAAAATAAAGAAAAAATTATTGAAAAGATTAAAGATTATACTAAAAATGGAATTAGAGTATTAACTTTCGCTATAAAAGAAAAAACATATGATAAAAATTTAAATAATTTAACTTTTTTAGGCTTTGCTTTAATTAAAGATGAAGTAAAAGAAAGTGCTAAGAAAGGGATAGAGCTTGTAAAGTCAGCGGGTATCCAAACTATTATGATAACAGGAGATAGTATAGATACGGCGACTTCAATAGCTAAAGATATTGGATTAGTTGAAAATGATAATGATTTAATATTATCATCTAACGAATTAAAGAGCCTAAGTGATGATAAAATTAAAGATTTATTACCAAGAATCAAAGTTATAGCTAGAGCATTACCAACAGATAAAAGTAGATTAGTTGCACTAGCTCAAGAAAAAGGATTAGTAACAGGTATGACGGGGGATGGAGTAAATGATGCACCAGCATTAAAAAAAGCCGATGTAGGTTTTGCTATGGGTAGTGGAACTGAAGTATCGAAAGAGGCCGCAGATATAGTTATTTTAGACAATGATTTTTTATCAATTAGTAAAGCAATTTTATATGGTAGAACTATTTTTAAAAGTATACGAAAGTTTATTATATTTCAATTAACAGTTAATATTTGCGCTTTAGTTTTATCAATAATTGGACCTTTTATTGGTATTAATACACCAATTACTATAATCCAAATGCTTTGGATTAATATGATAATGGATACGTTTGCAGGAATAGCTTTTTCCTTTGAACCGCCATTAGAAGAATATATGGATGAAAAACCAAAATCTAAAAATGAACCGATAATTAATAAGTATATGTATGGTCAAATAATTTTTACAGGTCTTTATTCTGCCTTAATTTGTTTACTATTTTTAAAATTGCCATTAATACAAAATTTTATAAGAAGTGATATTAATTCAAAATATTTAATGACTGCTTATTTTGCTTTGTTTATATTTATTGGTATTTTTAATGCCTTTAATGCAAGAACTTCTCGTATTAATATATTAGCTAATATTAAAAAAAATAAAGTATTTGTAATAATTATTGGTTTTATATTTTTGGTCCAAATATATTTAATATACTTTGGAGGTAATTTGTTTCGCACTTATGGCTTAACTTTAAATGAATTTTTATTAGTTATAATTTTATCATTTTCAGTTGTACCTTTTGATATGTTTAGAAAGTTTTTAATAAAAGACCATAAAAATAAAGCTGTTTAATATAAAAAATGATCAAATTAATTGATCATTTTTATTTGAAAAAACCATTTTCGATATGTTTTGTTTCATTAACAATAATAAAAGAAGTAGAATCAAATTTTTTTATAAGTTTTATTAAATTATTATACTTAGTTTTTTTAGTTTCGATAAAAAACATTTTTTTTCGATTATTTTCATTATCTAATTGAATTTTTGTTACAGCATAACCTTTATTTTTAATAGTCTCAAAATTGTTTAAAGTGATTTTTGAACTGATTACTTGAACTGTTAAATAGCCATCAATAAATTTATCTGCAATAAAAGAACCTATTAAAGTTCCTGTAGCATATCCTCCTGAATAAGCAATAGGAATAATAAATGAATTTGGTGCATCAATTAAAGCTTCTTTAGCAACTACAAACCATATCATAACTTCGATAAAAGCAATTATTGTTGCATATATCGATTTATTTTTAATTACAAATATCGTTCTAACGGTATTTAATGAAACATCGATTATTCTTGCAAAAAATATTTTTAGACAAAATAATAACATATTATCACCATATAGTTATTTTACCCGAAACTTTAATAATTATTTTCCTTTATAGCCATTATTTTTATAATAATCATATAATTCTTTAAATCTATTAAAGTGAACAACTTCTCTTTGCCTTAAAAATAATAAAGGCCCAATTAAATCATCATCGGTTGCTAAATCAATTAAGTTTTCGTAAACGGCACGTGCTTTTTCTTCAGCGGCCATATCTTCAGAAATATCTGCTAAAACATCCCCAGTTGATGCAAAGTAAGCTACTGTAAATGGCACTCCACTTGAATCTATAGGGTATACCCCTTTAGCATGGTTTGCATAATAAGCATCTAAACCAGCAGCTTTAAGCTCTTCAACGCTAGCATCTTTTACTAATTGACTAAACATTGTAGAAATCATTTCACAATGTCCAAGTTCTTCACATGCAATATCATTTAATAATGCTTTGCCTTTTTCATCTGGCATATTGAATTTTTGTGAAAAATAACGTAAAGCAGCTCCAAGCTCTCCAGCATATCCCCCTAATTGAGTTATTATATTTTTAGCCATTTTTAAATCTTTTTTCTTAATATTAATTGGATAATTTAGTTTTTTTACATATTTATACATAATAAGTACCTCCCGTTTTATCCCAAGGCCATGGATTTTTGTACCACATATAATTTGAGTAGTCAGTATCCGTTAAAGTTAATGGACCATACTTACTTTCATATTCTGATTTAGCAGCTTCAAATTCTGCAACATATTTTTGAAATAATTTATAAATTTTTTCATCTTCTGGGTGTAAATCCAAATATAAATTTAAATCATTTAAAGCAAAATCATATTCATAAATACGCATTAATAATTTTTCTTTTTCGCTATTGCTAACTATATTTAAATAAGTTAAATTTTTATATGGAAGATATTCATTTTTAAACATATTTCCTCTTAAGAAACCTTCTTTTACATCATATAAATTAGATAAATCAGATGAATTATTAAAATAATTGTTTGTTAAAAAATTGTATAGTTCTAAATCTTCATTAGAATTCAAATAATTATTGTTTTCAAATAACATAATTTCCCCTCCTTTTTTATATTATGTAAGTGGGTTTTTGCTGTTTGATAAAAAAACCCACTTTATTGTAAAAAATAGTTTATATTTTATAAAAGAGTGTTATAATTATATTAGGAAGGTAATTATATGAAAAAAAAAGAAAATAGGGAAGTAGGAATTAAAAATTATATTTTAATATTTGCAATCTCATTAGGTGTTATACTTTTTGCAATATATATTTTTCAATGGATTAAAGTCTATAATACTAATAAAGATATTGAAGAAAGTCCACTAACTAAAACAACATATGAAATCCAATATGAAGAGTTAAACAATGTTTTTGCAGAATCTAGTGATGATTATTTTATTTTTATATCATATAATAATGATAAAAAAGTAACTAGATTAGAAAAAAAAGTTAAAAAATTTATTATAGAAAACAATTTAGAAAATAATATGTATTACCTTAATGTAACTGAATTAAAGAATCAAGAAAATTTTATAAGTGAATTAAACTCAAAAATGAATCTTGTCGAAACTAAAATAAAAAAACTTCCTGCTATTGTTTATTATAAAGATAAAAAAGTTGAAAAAGTACTTGATGATTTTAAAGATTTAAAAGAATTGCAAGAAATAGTTGCTCATAATGAAATAGATTAGGCATAGTATGTTAAATATAGTTTTATTTGAACCTGAAATACCAGGAAATACTGGCAATATAATGAGAACCTGTGTAGCTACTGATACTATTTTACATTTAATAAAACCATTAGGATTTTCTTTGAATGAAAAATATATAAAACGAAGTGGTGTCAACTACATAGATAAATGTAAATATAAAGTATATGAAAATATAGAAGATTTTTATAATCAAAATAAAGGAAGTTTTTATTATCTAACAAGGTATGGGCATAAACCTCATACTTCATTTAATTATAGTAATAAAAGTGAAAATATTTATTTTATTTTTGGTAAAGAAAGTACAGGAATACCTAAAGAAATTTTAAAAAAGAATTTAGATAGATGTATGCGAATTCCTATGACTGATAAAGTTAGAGCATTAAATTTATCTAATAGTGTTGCAATTGTATTATATGAGGCTTTACGTCAACAAAATTATAGAGATTTATTATTTGATGAACCACACAAAGGAGTGGATTATCTAGAAAAATAAAAAGCGAAATTAAAATTCGCTTTTTTCTTCTTTAATTGATTCATCTTCATTTTCAACTATTTTAATTGCGCTAGTTGGACAACTTGAACATGCATTTTGAAGTTGTTCACTAACTTCATCAATTTCATCTTTAATTGGTTCAGAAAATCCTTGATCATTAAATTTAAAATCATTTTCATCAATTGCTACGCAAGCACCACAGCCAATACATAAATCTTTCGATACAATAATTTTTTTCATAAATTCCTCCTTTTATAATTATATAAAATTCATCTACTATTTACAAGTTGTTATTTTAAATTTGTAAAATGTATGTTATTATTATAATGAGGTGGAGTTCATGAAAAGTAGAATGGAAAAATATTACGGAAATAATAATGAAACTACTAATTTACGAACTAATAAAAATGAAAAAATATATAGAGAAATACATGATAGTGAGATTAAAGATTTTAACGTAAACTCTAATGTATCTGTTATTGGGGATAATAGTAATAATATTGATATTGAAAGTTTAAAACAAATTCTTGATAAAAAATATCATGATAACACTAAAAGACGTTCTATAGATATAGAAAATGTAAAATATAATAATAATAATAATCAAGAAGAACTTATGGATGAAGATAAGGATTATGATATAAATTCCATTTTAGAAAAAGCTTATGAACAAAAAAAAGTTGATTATAATGAAAATAGATTAAAAAAATTAAGAAATACTCAGTTTGATATTTTAAAAAATTTAAATTTAGAAACAAATAATAATCCAACAAAAGAAGATGAAAATTTGATGACTCTTATAAATACAATTGCTGAGAATGAAAAAAGTTCTAATCCGCTTGATATTTTAACAGATTTAAAAGGTGATGAAAATGATGAAGTTGTCGAAGGCGCTTCATCCACAAAAACTTTAGAATTGAAAAATACTGATGAAGTTAAGCAATTAAATAATGAAAAAATTAATTTACACGAAACTAAAACAGAAGATAATAGTGTAAAAAATTTAATTGATAATTCTTTTTATACTAATTCATTAAAAATAAATAAAAAAGATTTTGAAGATTTCAATGATTTAGAAAAAGATACTAAAGCTGGTAAAATTAAAATAATTGTTTTGATATTAATCATTTTAGTTATTATTTTTGGTATTATAATTTTGTTAAATCGTATACTAAATTTAAATCTATTTTAAAAATTTATCTTTTGGCTTTTGCATAGATTTTAATAGTGATACTATGAAAAGAAGAGTCAAATTAAAAAAAACGAAAAAAAAGTCAAATACAATAATTTATATAATTTTAATTATATTGTTTTTGACTTTTTTAATGCTTATTGCTTACACCAAAAAATCATCCAATAAAATTTTAAGAGTAGTTAATGACAAAATAGAAAATATAAATACATCATATGCTAATAATATAATAGATTCTGATATTTTAAAAAATGTCGAAATTGATAAGTTGCTTGTGGTTAGTAAAAATAAAAATGATGAAATATCCGAAATTAATTTTGATGTTAAAAATAGTTATAAAATTTTAATAAAAATTGTGAAAAAAATTAAAAACAATCTAGAAAAATCAGATGTTAATGCGCAAGTAAATAATTTTGGAAAAGACTCATTTTCAATAAGTATTCCTTTTGGAATTGTATTTAAATCTCCTTATGTTCAAAATTTAGGACCGAAAATCCCTTTAAAAGTTAATTCAGAAGGGGTAATTAATAGTGGACTTAAAACAAAAGTTAAAAATTATGGTATAAATAATGTTTTGATGGAAATATATGCTAGTTTTGAAATAAAACAACAAATAATTATTCCTTTTAATTCAAAAAACATTAGTAAAAAATATGAAGTCTTACTTGCATCGAAAATAGTAGAGGGTAAAATTCCTAATATTTATGGAGGAAATTTAAGCAAGGAAATATTTTATTGACAATTTAATTTGGATTATTTAAAATTAGATTAGAATAGAGATGATGATATGCCAAAAGAAAATATAATAATAAATATTATAGTTGGTTTTTTTACATTAGCAATTGGTGTTATTTTACTTACTTTTCCTAATACTAATTTTGAAGAGGCAAATACATTGTTATATGTTATAATGACAGGATTAGCGGTAATAAAATTTATTCAATACTTTTTAACTCGACGATTTAGCCCTAAAGATTATGAACACTTATTTGTTGCGATAGCATGTGTTTTAGCAGCAACATCTGGATTAGTTTTTAATAGCGAAAAAACAGAAATGGTATTAGCATTAACATTAATTGGTTGGGTAGCTATTGTAGCAATAATAAAGTTAATAAAAATTGATTATTTAATGGATCAAGATAATGATTTATGGTATGTTTTCCTTATAGACTTCGGTTTATTTATTTTAATAGGGGTTTTAACTAGCATTAATCTATTTTATGATGTAGTTGTTCAAACGCTAATGCTAGGTTTCTTTTTTGCCTTTTTCGGTTTTATGGAAATTGCTAAACCTTTGATAAATGCTTTGATTTTTAAAATTGTGGATAAGAAAGTTTCTAAAAGAAAGAAAAACAAATGATTTGTAGCAGGTGTAAAACAAATTTACAACAAGGGGTTGCTATTTGCCCAATATGTGGGCTTTCAATTTATGATAAATACGAACCTGATGAAAAAAAAGAAAAAGAAAATAATATGCCACAAATTGATTGGTATGACATCCAAGTTGGTCAAAGAAATAAAGGAAAAAAAAAGGTTAAAGAAAAAAATACAACAATTTTAAAATACATATTTTTAATTTTGTTATTAATTATAGTATTTATTATAATTACTATCTTTCTAGTATAGTAATTTTTTTTAAATTAAAAAATATATAAAAATTTGCTAAAGAAAGAAAAATATGGTAATATAAACATATTTAAAAAGGGATGAATATTATGAAACTTATTAATAATTTTGATTTAGAAGATATTATAATTAATGCTAATGGAAATATAAATTATAAAAAAGTAATATTGAATGAATTAAAAATTCCTGGTATTGCTTTTGGTTTGACGTTTTCGCTACTTGTTATAATGGAACAATACCAAGCAATTTATAATAATATAATATTTGACTCATTATGGGGAATGAATAATATTATTTTTAGAAATTTGGACTTAAAGTTAAACAAAGATAAAAGAGAATTACAATCAATGAAGACATTATTAGAATTATGTAACCAGCTTAATAATCTTTATATTAAAACTACTCCTAGTATGCTAGCAGAATCAAGTTTATCACAAATAAAATATAAAGTAAGATTAAATGAAAAGAAAATACCAGTAATTCAACAAAATAAATATTTTTTAGTGCCAACTCATGATAGTCTTTATAATGTAAAAGATACATCAATTTTACAAGAACATATTATTGGCAGCAAAGAATATATTATATCTTTAGAAAGTCCTAAAAAGTCATTTCAATTGAGACCTGCTTTTAATATATAAGTAATAATTAATTACTTTTTTTATATTATTTGTTATAATATTTTTGGTGATAAAAATGCAAATAGTTAATAATTTTAAGGATTATGAAATTCTTTATTGTGGTAATGGAAAGAAAATAGAAAAATGGGATAATATTGTTTTATCACGACCTGAAACATCAGCTATATGGGATATAGCAGAAAAAAAATTAAAGATAGATGCAGTTTATAGTAGAAGTAATACAGGTGGTGGAAGTTGGAACAAAGAAATATCACCATGGAAAATTAAGTATAAGAATTTGACATTTAATTTAAAATTAATGGGGTTTAAACATACCGGATTGTTCCCAGAACAATCCTACAATTGGGATTTACTTATTGATAAAATAAAAAACAGCAAAAGAAAAATAAAAGTTTTAAATTTATTTGCATATACTGGAGGTGCTACACTTGCTTGTGCTAGTGCAAATGCTTCTGTCGTTCATGTTGATTCATCACGCGGTATGGTTGATTGGGCAAAAGAAAATGTAAAATCTTCTGCTTTAGAAGATAAAGATATTCGCTTCATAGTTGATGATGTAAAAAAATTCGTAAAAAGAGAAATAAGAAGAGAGCATAAGTATGATATTATTATTATGGATCCTCCAACATTTGGTCGAGGAAACAAAAAAGAAATATGGGATATTGAAAAGGATTTATTTAATCTAGTAAATGATTGTTGTGAATTATTATCTGATAAACCTTTACTATTCCTAATAAATTCTTATAGTAATAATGTTAATAAAACAATGATAGAAAATATTTTAAAATTAACTATTTGTAAAAAAGTAACTGGAAAAATTTATAGTGATGAGTTAGGATTTAAAATTAATAATTCTAATTTAATAATGCCATGTGGAATGTTTGTTAGATGGGAAAGTAATTAATTTAAACATTTAAGTTATAAAAAAAATTACCTTTCATATACTTTATTAAAAAGGAGGGTATATGGAAATATTAAAAGTATCTAGCAAATCTAATCCAAGTAAAGTTGCTGGAGCAATAGCAAATATATATCGCGAGAAAGGAACAGTTGAAATTCAAACAATTGGAGCAGGATCATTAAATCAGGCAATTAAAGCTATAGCTATTGCAAGAGGATTCGTTGCACCTAGTGGTGAAAATTTAATTGTAATCCCTGCCTTTAGTGATATTACAATTGACGGAGAATCAAAAACAGCTATTAAATTAATCGTGGAAAAAAAATAAACGCTTAAAAAGCGTTTTTTAACTTTTAATAAATAATAATGCAGCAATAAAAATACCTATTTGTGAAATGATAGAAATAATTGCAATAGCTGATATAAAACCAACATTAGTGTTTTGCAATTTTAATTGATTAATATTATCATAATTTTTATTTTCATAAACATCATCCATAATTTTATCATATTCTTTTTGAATAAAGGATTGATTAATATTCTTTTTTTCAAGAGATCTTAATTTATATAACCAATTATAAAAACTTCTAAGATATTTTTCGCTAAAATCAGATATTAAATAATCTTCATATTCTACTAATGGTTTAATAGTGTCATTTAAAAATTTTCGTATTAATTTTTGAGTTTTAGGTTTCCAGACTTCTACTGATAAAAGTCTATTAAATTCTTCGATAGATATTTCATTTTCATCTTCATCATTATTTCCTATTTCATTATTTTTTTTAGGATTTAAATTATTAACTTTTACTATATTATAAAAATCAAAAGAAGATAGTTGATATAAATGTTTATGGAAAGTTGAGTTTAATAATAAAGAATTTAAACTAAAATGAGAAATATCAATTTTATGGTTTTCAAAAATTAAGAAATTATCTACAATCTCTAAATCTTTTAATTTGGCATTATATTTTTTCCAATTATCTAAAAAATCTTTATTATTAAATGAACTATTCATATCAAACATTCCTCTACTATAATCATTGTATCAAAAAAAGTTTAAAAAGAAAATATTTTATTGTATAATTTTAATGTGATGGTTATGAAAGAAACTTTAAATGAAGATTTTATTATAAAATTGTCAAATAAAAAAAATGAACCAGAATGGATGAAAAATTTTCGTCTAAAATCTTATAAATGTTTTTTAAAAACGGAAAATCCAACTTTTGGTCCTAAAATAAATATTGATTTTAATAATATTTGTTATTACAAAAAAATAGAAAATCAAAAAGATAATTGGAATGAGGTTTCTAAAAAAACTAAACAAACTTTTGAAAATTTAGGTGTTATTGAGGCTGAACAAAAATATTTATGTGGTGTTTCTAATCAACTTGAAAGTGAAGTTGTTTATCACAATCAAGATAATAGTTTAGCCAAAGGGGTCATTTTTTTAAGTACAGATGATGCATTAAAAAAATATCCAGATTTATTTAAAAAATATTTTAATAATTTAGTAAAATATGATGAAAATAAATATACTGCTTTAAATGGGGCATTATGGAGTGGAGGAACTTTTATTTATATTCCACCTCATACAAAATTAGATCGACCACTACAAAGTTATTTTCGGATTGAAAGCGAATCCTTAGGACAATTTGAAAGAACAATAATTATAGTAGATGATTATAGTGAGCTTTCTTATATCGAAGGATGTACGGCTAGAAGTTATTCAAAAACTTCATTACATGCTGGAGTTGTAGAAATATATGTAGGGAAACATGCTAAATGTCGTTATTCTACTATTCAGAATTGGTCGACTGATGTGTATAATTTAGTTACAAAAAGAGCAGTAGTAGATGATTATGGTCAAATGGAATGGATTGATGGTAATATTGGGAGTATTGTTACTATGAAATATCCATCATGCATTCTAAAAGGGGATTATTCAAAAGGAAATTCTATTTCTGTTGCTTATGCTAAAGGTAGCCAAACTCTTGATGCTGGTGCAAAAATGATTCATATTGGCAAAAATACTAAAAGTAATATTATTAGTAAATCAATTGCTTCTAATGGCGGAATAAGTAATTATCGAGGGACTTCTCATATTACAAAAGATGCTATAAATAGTATTGCTAAAATAAAATGTGATACAATAATATTAGATAGTATATCTAAAAGCGATACCTTTCCTACAAATATAGTTGCAAATAATAATTCTACTTTGGAACATGAAGCTAGTGTATCTAAAATTTCTGAAGAAAAAATGTTTTATTTGAAAAGCAAAGGTTTAAATGAAGAAGAAGCTAAAGAGTTGCTAATATTAGGTTTTATAGATGATTTTAAAAAAGAATTACCAATGGAATATGCTGTTGAATTAAATAGATTAATTAAAGAAAATTAAAAACTATCAAAAATTAAATTTTTGATAGTTTTTTATATAATTATAATTATTTTTAAAAATAAAAATAAAAATCTAGCTAGAATACTTAATCTTTTTTTATTTTTTTGTAATTTGCAATAAATTTTTTTTGATTGTATAGTTCAAAAAGAAAGGAGGAAGATAATGTTAAATCAGGTGGTTTTGGTAGGGAGACTAACAAGTGATCCGGAAGTGAAAATAACCGAAAATGGCAAGAAGGTAACTACAATAAACATTGCTGTCCAAAGAGGCTACAAAAATTCTAATGGGATTTATGAGACTGATTTTATTAAATGCGTACTGTGGAATAATTTAGCGTTAAATACTAGTGAGTATTGTAAATGTGGTAGTGTAGTTGGTATCAAAGGAAGAATTCAAACTAGTGAATATAAAGATGCTGAAGATAAGAAAAAATATAACACTGAAGTTATTGCGGAAAAAATTACATTTCTTTCAAATGGTAAAAATAAATAAGTTTACTAAATGTAGACTTTCATCAAAATTATTTAAATTATGTTTATAATCTTTATATGGTGGTATTATGAATGGAGAAAGGCTTAGAAAATTAAGAAAAAGTAAGGGTTTGACCCAAGAACAATTAGGCAATATTTTAGGTGTAAAGAAAGCTAGTATTAGTAGTTATGAAAAAGAAGAAAGAACACCAACAATAGAACATCTAATTTCTATGATACAATTTTTTAATGTTTCTAGCGATTATTTACTTGGCTCCGATTTTTTAATAGAAATTGAAGACAAAGAAAGAAAAAAATATATTCCCATCACTAAAGAAGAAATAGATTTTATTAATGAACTAAAAAAAGACAAAATGGTTTATAATATTTTATTAGATGATCCCATTAGAGGAGCAAATTTAATAAAAAATAAAATAGGATAATTTAATCCTATTTTTTTCATATAATTTAATGGTGAGTTTATGAAGACATTTTTTAAATATTTTTGTTTTATTTTAATAATGTTTTTAAGTTTTTATTATACGGAGAAAGTAGCGCTATATGTAAAAAGTAAAAATCCTATATTTCAGGAGATTAAAGAAAAGAAAAATAAGTACGAAACTAAAAGTGTTAATTCAATTATAAAAGGGAATACAATAATTCCAGGATTAAATGGTATAGAAGTTAATATTGATAAAAGTGCTGAAAAAATGAATAAAATTGGAGCTTTTAATGAAACATATTTAGTATACAAAAAAACAAAGCCAGAAATATCTTTGAAAAATAATAAAGATAAAATAATAATTAGCGGTAATAAATTAAAAAAACAAGTGGCAATAATAATTTTAAATAATGAAGATATTTTCAATTATAGTAAGAATAATAAAATAAAAATTACATCTATTTCAAAAATTAATAATCCTATATTAAATGATATTGAGTATTTAAATGGAGAAGAAAGTAATTCGAAATTTAAAATTTATGAACAGCTATTAAATAGAGAAAAAATTAATACGCACATTTGTGTTATTAATAATAATTATGATATTTGTAAAAAATATCATAATTATCTAGTAATGCCTTATTTAAAATTAAATAAAACAAATATTATAGAAGTTAAAAATAATATTGAAAAGGGCTCAATAATTTTAATAAAAAATAATGCTCGTCTCGTAGATTATAAAATCTTATTAAGTAAAATTAAAAGTATGGATTTAGAAATAGTTTTTCTAAGCAAACTTATTAGTGAAGAAAATTAATTTTGCAAAAGTAAAATGCATGATTTATAATATTATTAGGGATGAGTGATATTATGAAATTAGGTAAGTCTGGTTGGAGTTTTAAAGAAATGCTGATAATAATAATTATAATTTTAGTTATTTTAATAATAGCATGTTTTTATGTTTATCGTCTTTATAGCAATTTAAGTTATATAGAAAAAAATACAGAGCAAAAAAAAGATGAGACTAAAATAATTAACTCAACTGATGAAATTGAAGATAAAAATTACTTAAATGATTATTATGATTTAGAAAATGTATTGAATGATAGTGCTATAGAATATATTAATTCAAATGAAATACTAGAAAATACAGCAATAGATTATAATACTTTAAAAAATGCTGGATATATTAGCGATTTACAAACTGATGATGATAAATGTGACGGATATGTTGAAGTTGAAATTCAAGATGATATAATATCTACTACACCATATATAAAATGTAATAACTATATGACAGAGGGATATTAATGAAAAAATATATTGTTTTATGGGCAATTTTAATAGTAGGGATTTTTTGTATTTTAACAATATATGGTTTTAAATATAAAAAAATTATTAAATATAAAAAAATTGAAGAAAATATGGTTAATGTTGCAAA
This sequence comes from uncultured Bacilli bacterium, assembly GCA_947627995.1. Classification (GTDB taxonomy): domain Bacteria; phylum Bacillota_I; class Bacilli_A; order RF39; family UBA660; genus CANQYE01. The sequence goes on along the minus strand of CANQYE010000018.1, from coordinate 5,780 downwards.
ATCATACCTAGAAGAATCAAATATTAAAGTTAAAAATTATAAAGTTGTTAATTTAGAAGAACTAATTAAATTAAATAAAAAGTTGTCTAAAGAAGTGGAAGATAATGAGTGTAGTGGAAAAGTTATTATAAATAAAGGTATATTTAATTATAAATATAAAGCTAAAATATTTTGTAAAAATTATAAAACTAAATAATTTTGCTTGACTATAATATAATATTAATGATATATTATTTATGCATTTTTTGATTTAGTTCTACTTGTGTAGAACTTAAATTAAAAAGAAAATCGATACACCAGGGTATGTGTATATAGAAGGAGGGAATTTATGAGCAGAATTAGTCAACTTGTAAAGCATAAAAGAACTAAAAAAACTAAAAAAAGTAAAAGCCCAGTATTAAATGTTGGATTTAATAGTAAGGAACGAAAGCAAACAGAAACTTTTAGTCCACAAAAAAGAGGAGTATGTACAAGAGTAGGAACTCGAACTCCTAAAAAACCAAACTCAGCATTACGTAAATATGCCAGAGTGCGTTTATCAAATGGACGTGAAGTGGATACTTATATTCCAGGTGAAGGTCATAACTTACAAGAACATAGTGTTGTTTTAATTCGTGGTGGACGTGTTAAAGACTTAATCGGTGTTCGTTATCATGTAATACGTGGAGCTTTAGATACTGCAGGAGTAGAAAATCGTAAAAAGGCTCGTAGCAAATACGGAACAAAGAAACCTAAATCTAATTAAAAAAAAGGAAGGAGAAAATTATGCGAAAAAGAAGAGCAGAAAAAAGAGATGTATTACCAGATGCTGTGTACAATTCTAAAATAATTACTAAATTAGTTAATCAAATTATGCAAGATGGTAAAAAGGGTACCGCTCAAAGAATTGTTAATGAAGCATTTGACATTATAAATAAAAAAACAAACGAAGATCCAATTAATATTTTCAATAAAGCAATTGAAAATATTAAACCAGTTTTGGAAGTTAAGTCACGTCGTGTTGGTGGATCAAACTATCAAGTACCAATTGAAGTAAATGAAACTCGTTCTTTAACTTTAGCATTACGTTGGTTAGTAAATTATGCAAAAAATCGTAATGGACGTGGTATGGCAGAAAAATTAGCAAATGAAATAATTGATGCTGCAAATGGAACAGGTGGAGCTGTTAAAAAACGTGAAGATACTCACAAAATGGCTGAAGCTAATAAAGCATTTGCTCATTATAGATGGTAGGTGAATTATGGCAAGAGATGTTAGTATTGATAAATTACGTAATATAGGTATTATGGCACATATCGATGCCGGAAAAACAACATTCACTGAAAGAGTTTTGTTTCATACAGGAATTACTCATAAAATTGGTGAAACTCATAATGGAGAATCACAAATGGACTGGATGGATCAAGAAAAAGAAAGAGGTATTACGATTACTAGTGCAGCAACTACTGCTCATTGGAAAGGATACCGTTTAAATATAATTGACACTCCAGGACACGTAGATTTTACAGTAGAGGTTCAAAGAAGTTTAAGAGTATTAGATGGTGCAATCTGTTTACTTGATGGTAATGCTGGTGTTGAGCCACAATCAGAAACAGTATGGCGTCAAGCTACTGAATATAAAGTACCAAGAATGATATTTGTTAATAAAATGGATAAACTTGGAGCTGACTTTGCATTTAGCTTAGATACTATTGAAAAAAGATTAGGAGTTAACTATGCTCCAGTTCAATGGCCAATTGGAGCTGAATCAGAATTTAATGGAATCATAGATTTAATAACACAAAAAGCTTATCATTTTGATCGTACTGATGAACATGAAAATTATACTGAAATTGAAATCCCAGATGATTTGAAAGATTTAGTTGCAACAAAGAGAACTGAATTAATTGAAAAAGCAGTTGAATTTGATGATAGTTTAATGGAAAAATATTTAAATGGGGATGAACTTACTGTTGAAGAAATTAAGAAAGCTATTAGAACGGGTGTATTAAGAGCTGAATTCTTCCCAGTATTATGTGGTAGTGCATTATCAAATACAGGTGTTAAATTAGCTTTAGATGCTGTTATTGATTACATGCCAGCACCAACTGATATAGAAGCAATTGAATGTACTGATAAAAATGGAAACCTGGTTAAACGTCATCCAAGTGATAGTGAACCATTTACAGCAATGGCATTTAAAATAGCAGCCGATCCATTTGTAGGTAGACTTGCATTCTTTAGAGTATATTCAGGACATTTATCTAGTGGATCATATATTTTAAATAGTACAAAAAATGTAAAAGAAAGAGTTGGCCGTATTTTACAAATGCATGCTAACCAAAGAAAAGAAATATCAGATGTATATGCTGGAGAAATAGCTGCTTTAGTTGGACTTAAAAATACAACAACAGCTGATACGTTATGTGATGAAAAATCTCCAGTTATCATGAATGGAATGGAATTCCCTGAACCAGTTATTGATGAAGCAATTGAGCCAAAATCTAAAGCAGATCAAGATAAAATGGGAATAGCTTTACAAAAACTTGCGGAAGAAGACCCAACTTTTAAATATAGAACTGATGTAGAAACTGGCCAAACTGTTATTAGTGGTATGGGTGAGTTACACTTAGAAGTATTAGTAAGACGTATGAAAGATGAATTTAATGTTGAAGCTAATATTGGAAAACCACAAGTAGCTTATCGTGAAACATTAACACAAGTTGGTGAGTGTGAAGGTAAATATATTAAACAATCTGGTGGACGTGGACAATATGGACATGTTTGGATAAAATTTGAACCAAATCATGAAAAAGGATATGAATTTGTTGATGCAATAGTTGGTGGAGTAGTACCACGTGAGTATATTCCAGTTACAGATAAAGGATTACAAGAAGCTATGGCTGGAGGAATACTTGCCGGATATCCAATGGTTGATATTAAAGCAACACTATTTGATGGATCATATCATGATGTTGACTCATCAGAAATGGCATTTAAAGTTGCTGCTAGTTTAGCACTAAAAGAAGCTTTAAAGAAATGTAAACCAGTTCTTCTTGAACCAATTATGAAAGTAGAAGTAATTATTCCAGAAGAATATATGGGTAATGTAATGGGTGATTTGACAAGTAGACGTGGACGTCCACTTGGTCAAGAATCTCGTGGAAATGCCTTAAAGATTGATGCAATGGTACCATTATCTGAAATGTTTGGATATGCAACAACATTGCGATCAAACTCTCAAGGACGAGGAAACTTTACAATGACTATGGATCATTATGAAGAAGTTCCTAAATCAATCGCTGATGAAATTATAAAGAAAAACAGCGCTCAATAAAAAATAATACTTGAAAAAAATTCAAGCATTAGATAAAATATAATTATGATTAGAAAAAGGAGGAAATAAAATGGCAAAAGAAAAATTTGACCGTTCTAAACCACATGTTAACATTGGTACTATTGGACACGTAGACCATGGTAAAACAACTTTAACTGCTGCAATTACAAAAGTATTATCAGCAGAAGGAAAAGCAGATTTTGTTGATTATGCTAATATCGACAAAGCTCCAGAAGAAAGAGAAAGAGGTATTACAATCAATACTGCTCACGTTGAGTATGAAACTGATAAACGTCATTATGCTCACGTTGACTGCCCAGGACATGCTGATTATGTTAAAAATATGATCACTGGTGCTGCACAAATGGATGGTGCTATTCTTGTAGTATCTGCTGCAGATGGCCCAATGCCTCAAACTCGTGAACACATTTTATTATCACGCCAAGTAGGTGTGCCTAAAATCGTTGTTTACATGAATAAATGTGATCAAGTTGATGATCCTGAATTATTAGATTTAGTAGAAATGGAAATTCGTGAGTTATTAGGAGAATACGAATTTGATGCTGATTGTCCTATAATCCGTGGATCTGCACTTAAAGCCTTAGAAGGTAATGAAAGTGATGTTCAATCTATTAAAGATTTAATGGCAGCTGTTGATGATTACATTGATACACCAGAAAGAGATACAGATAAACCATTCTTAATGAGTATCGAAGATGTATTTACTATTTCAGGACGTGGAACAGTTGTTACTGGACGTGTTGAACGTGGTAGATTAAATCTTAACGATGAAGTTGAAATTGTAGGTTTAAGAGAAACTCAAAAAACTGTTGTAACAGGAATTGAAATGTTTAGAAAACAACTTGACTATGCAGAAGCAGGGGATAATGCTGGTGCATTATTACGTGGTATCTCACGTGATCAAGTAGAACGTGGACAAGTACTTGCTAAACCAGGAAGTGTAACTCCTCATAAAAAATTCAAAGCAAGTGTTTATGTATTATCTAAAGAAGAAGGCGGACGTCATACTCCATTCTTTACAAATTATAGACCACAATTCTATTTCCGTACTACAGATGTTACAGGTGTAATTGAATTACCTGCAGGTGTTGAAATGGTTATGCCAGGTGACAATGTTGATATGACTGTTGAATTAATTCAAACAGTAGCTCTTGAACAAGGTACTAAATTCTCTATCCGTGAAGGTGGACGTACTGTTGGTGCTGGAGTAGTATCAGAAATAATTGAATAATAAAATATAAAAAATTCCCACTTGGGAATTTTTTTTTGCAATTAGCTTTACAGTCTTTACATTATTTTTTCGTTTTGGTAAACAGTAAGTTGACAAATATAGAGCCTAATAGTTATAATTTTTTTAGAAAATAAGAAAGGAATTTGAAATGAAAAAGAGTGCTATTAATAAAAAATTATTGCTTAAAGTTAGTGTGCTAGTTGTGTTTTTAGGAATAATAATTTTAGGAGTAAAAAATATTATATTTAAAGATGATAAATCTATAATCAATTCTAATGTACTAAATTTAAAAGAGGGAAGTTATACTTATACATTAACCAAAAAATCTACAATAGGTTCGGGATTAATAGCACTTGAATTAAAAAGTAATAATGATGTAGATACTAAATATAAGTTGTTTGCCAAAAAAAGTGCTTATGGAGCCTTATCAATTGCTTATTCAGCTGAAAATGGTAACACCACATATGGGAGAATAGAAGCTAATAGTACTAAAACTATTTACCTATATATTAATAGTGACTCAGTGGAAGCTCTAGATATAAATGATATATTTTTGGTTGTCGGTGCCGATATTAATGAACCTTTTTCTAATATATCTGTAACAAAAAGTAACGATAATTATACAGAAATCACTCGCTCTAAAAGTATAAATAATGATGTAAGTTTATATCTTAAATCAATAACTTCAACTTATTTTGACATTGATTTTGATCCATCTACAACATCTTATAAAACATCTACTAATTCTAATGGTTCTAATTTAACTGCGACTTCAGAAGATCCAAACGCTATAGTAGAAGTATGCTTATTTGAATCATGCCAATCAGGTGAAGGGGCAGCAACTAATGGTAGTAGTTTTACTGGAACACTTACCCATACTTATACCATAAATGTAAAAAATACAAATGGGGCCAAAAAAACATATACAGTAGTAGTAAATAAGGGTAGCGATGCAACATTAAAAAGCATAACATCAGAAGCACCAGGCTTTAATAATATTAATATAACATCAGATAAAACAAATTATACAGCAGAAACAACACAACCAGGATTAAGTATAACAGCAACATCAACAGATCCAAGTGCTACTGTAAAAATATGTGTAAATGGGAATAAATCAAATTGCAAATCAGGAATCGGATCCGTTTCTCATGGAGAACAATTTGGAAATCTTGATTCCATAACATTTTCTATAACGGTAACAAATGAAAG
>CANQYE010000017.1 GCA_947627995.1 uncultured Bacilli bacterium | reverse complement strand
AACAGGAAATGTAACAACAGCAAATGTTGGAGAATATCAAAACTATATAATAAGAACAACATGTTTTAGCAATTCAAATGTCTGTGGAAACTATAAAAGTAGAACATATGAAGGATATAAATATAGTGGGCCAGATAGTAAGCAAGTAAATTTAAAAGAAATAGAAACAATAGACAAGATAGTTCAAGGAAAACTAGACAAGAAAGATTATAAAGTAACATCATCATTTAAAAATTATGTAGAAGAGTATAATTTAAATGATAAAATAAAGATAAAAGATGGAAAAATAACAGGAAATGTAACAACAGCAAATGTTGGAGAATATCAAAACTATATAATAAGAACAACATGTTTTAGCAATTCAATAACTAAAAAGTGTAGTGAAGTAAATGTAAATAATGCTTGTAATAATTCTGAGATAAAAATGTCTTTTATAAACGATGGAAATGGAGACATAAATACATATAAAAAACTTGCTAGTTGTAATTCTAAATCTGCTGAAGCATATAAAGATGCATGTATTTCATGTGACTGTTCTAATCCTAATACTCCATGGGATATATGTAATCCCGAAGATTTTAATAAAAATTATAAAGATACAGCTTGTGATAAATTAACTGGAGATAATAAAGAAAAATGTATAAGTTCTTGTCCTAATATTCCAAAAGCCACTTGTGATGTTGGGACAGCTTCATGCAGTTTAGAAAAGGATAGCAATACTCCAAAAGATTATTTAAGTGATTTTAGTAAGGGGGTTGCTAATAAAACAATAATAGATATAGCGTCGTCTGTATCTACTAGTGATTTAAAAAATGTAAGCGTACCAGAAGCTTCTATTTATAAAGATTATTATGTTAAATCAATAAAGGGAAATAATAATAATGAATATTGTCAAATTTATTGTTTTGATAATATTGATGGAGTAAGTTTCCCGACAAATAGAAATACTATAATTAATAATGGAACATATTTATCATTTGAAAAAGGTTTTGGTAATACTGATAATAGTATTTATGTTAGAGAATCACGTTATTGTGTATCGATAATTAAAGATGCGTCAAACGCTAAAAATAATGAAGAATGCATGAATCCTAGTGGTACTAAAACTTATGATAATAATTCATCTGCTAAAATTACTTTAAATTATAAATTGCCAAATAGTAAGAAAACAAGTTCATCTATTGCTTTTGATGAAAAAGAATTAAAAGATAACGGAAAAACAATTAACTATTCGATTGTATCAGATATTAAATTAACAGATATTAACAATTGGCAACAAAAGATAGATGGTAATAACATTACCACTGGATCAGCTATTGTAAGTAAAGAAAGTATTTATGAAAGTTATGAACCTAAAGAGTTAATATGTAAAGATGCATTTGGCAATTCTTATAAAGCTACGAATAATAAATGCAAGGATAATGATAAATTTTTAGGAAAAACAGGGGCAGTTATTGAACTGCCAAATGAAATAGTAACAGGTAAACATGAATATCAAATTAATCTTGAAGCAAATTTGTTATATGCTGATAAAAATATAACGGATATTGATGCCTGTAAATTGGCGCATACATGTTCTTATACTTTAAGTAAACCGAGCTGCAAACTTAAAGATGATAATGATTATTGCTGTGATGTTCAAAATACAGAAACAAAAGAATTTGACACTGAGCATTATTCAGATTATAAAAATAGTATGACTTTAGATGAGTTTAAGAAAAATATTTGTGGTATAACTAATAACGAATTTGACAATGAATATTCTTTATTTAATGCTAAATTTGTTAATATTTCTGTAAATAGTCCATTAACATCAGCATATGTTCCAACTAATTTTAGTACTATGGCTGGAAAAGCTGCGTTAAAAGATATTCAAATAGAAGCAGAAAAAACTTATTCTGATGATGATGAAAATGATAATTTGTTTTTTGAAATCAATTTATCTAAATGTAAATCGTTAGAAGATGATGAAAATAAAAAGGCGAATTTTATGTCTACAAATAATAGTAATTTTGAAACATTAAAAGATTCTATTTCTTATACTTATAATTCGCCATACCTTTCAAAGTTGATAAATGATAAGGAATGTGCAGTAAAAGGGAAAATTACTACTGATAGAAATGTAAAAATAATTGAATATGATGATAATTCTCATTATATTAAATAAAAAAATACAAAAAAATTGTATTTTTTTTGCTTTTTTTACAAAAAAATGTTATCCTATTGGCGAAATTTAATTTAATTCTTATTATTTTAAGTTTCAATGCAATAATAATTATAAATATCTTTACAAAAAAAATCATGGTGTGTTATAATTTTATTATGAAAATAGGAGGTCTCTATGAAAAAAGTGAAATTTTTAATTGCTTTTGTGTTTTTGTTTGTCATAGGAATTAATGGCGTAAATGCTCTTGATGAGACAACTTGTAGTAGTGATGCTATAAACTCTGCTAAAAATATTACTGCAAAATATGAAACAAAATACGAAGAAATACCAGAAAATTTTAATTCATGCGGGGATGGTAAAGAAGAATGTGGGCAAACTGACTGGGTAAACATACCACCAGAAAGTTATTATTACAATTTGATAGTAACTAATTTAACAAATGGTATGTATGTTGAAATTATTAATGACTACAATAAAAACTTTACTAATGATGAAGGTGAAAATGGTGAAGAGTTAGAACCAGAAAGAGAAGTAATAAGTGCTGATAAATTTGCAACTGGGACATTAACTTATAAGTCAACAAAAATTTATTTTAAAACAAATTATACTATTAATGTATATTCGACTTCAGGAAATTGTCTTTTAAAAAGCATTAAACTGACTACACCTTTGCTAAATCCTAGAGCAACTTCAAATTCAGATTTATGTAAAAAAATTCCTGATTACAAATATTGTAAAACATGGGTAGAAGAAGAAGTGAACGATACTAAATTTTACAATGAAGCACAAACATATGCTTCTAAAAAGGGAATTGATATTAAAAATGAAATACCAGAAGATTATCAAAACACATCAGATACAACTAGCTTTTTAAATGATAATAATAATATAAAATTAATTTTATTATCAATTGTTATTATTGCAGTAATAGCTTTTGCTATAATAAGTATTAAAGTTTGGGGGAAGAAAAAATGAAAAAGAAATATTTAGGTGTAATTTTATTTGCATTAATTAGTTTTATTACACTTAATAAAGCTGTAAATGCTGCAAATTATGATGTATATTTAAGCCATACATTCTCAGCTTATAATGAAGCAGGATTTGGTTGGTTAACAACATCAAATGGAAAAATAATAAATGTTAAAGAACTAGAACATATTAATTTCCAAGGACAACAAAGAGATTTATATTGTTTTAGTCCAGCATTAAATGCTGATACTGGCAGAGCCGGCGGAGTATCAGTTGAGAATGCTGATTTAGATTCAATGTCATGTAAAGGAAATAACACAAGTAAAGATAACAAATATAAATGTTCATTAATCTATATTTTATCAAGAAGTAACTATAGTTGGGAAGCTCGTTTACTTGCGATGCGTTTGTTAGCTGCAGAAAATGGAAAATTAGTTGGTATTCCTGACTTAACAAGTGGAGATGACGTTTATATTGATGGTACAAACGGTGGAGCAGAAGGAGTATATTATTGTTCTGCAATGCGTGCTATAGGTCAAGGTAATAAATGCCAAAGAGGTGATGGTAGTTGGCGCCCTTATTGGAATAGTGGTGGAAACATTGGTTGGGCTGAATATCAAAATGCGGTAAAATTATATAAAGCATCAAGAACTCCAAGTAATTATAACTTTACTAATAGCTCAAAAGTATATACACTTTACACTGCTTATCCAACTCATGGAAATTATCAAAGATATTATTTTATTACATCAAAAGACAATAAATCTTGTAAAGATTATATTAATAAAAAAATAGATGATTATACATATAATAAAGATTCTGCAAATAAAAAACTTGGGGCAGACCCATCACCAGAAAAAATACAAAAAGAATGTTTTAAAAAGAATCCAGCAAAGAAACCAACAAAGCCAACGAATCCAACAAAACCAAAAGAAAAAGTATGTAAAGATTATAGTAATAAAAAAATAGATGGTTATACATATAATAAGGATTCTGCAAATAAAAAACTTGGAACAAATCCATCAGATGATGAAATAAAAGAAGCTTGTTTCAATAAAAAAACTATTGTAAGTTGTGATACTGCGACTCAAGATTTTAATAAAAATAAAAATGCTTGTTCTGAATATCAAAATGTAACTTCATTTACACCAGGCGATAATAACGGAACAACAGAAGCGTATGAAAATTTAAAAGATTGTGATCCAGAGTTAGCAGAAAGATACAAAGATGCATGTATTTCATGTGATTGTTCAGATCCAAATTCACCATGGGATTCATGCGATCCAGGTTCTGGCGATCAAAATCATGGAAATGAGGCTTGTGATGATCCAAATTTAACTCCAGAAGAAAAAGAAAAATGTGAAGAAGTTTGTCCACCATTAGTTAAAGCAACTTGTGGAGGAAAAGATAATAAGTGTGTTCAAAATACTGATCAAGCTAAAACTATTGATGAAGATTTAAATAAAGAATCTACTAAATCAATAAAAATAGATGTTGCTTCATCTATAAAACCAAATGATTTAAAGAAAATAACATCACCTGAAACATCTTCTTATAGTAATTTGTATGTAAAAAATAATTCAAACAATTATTGTGAAGTATATTGCGTAGATAATATAGAGGGAATTAGTTTCCCTGATAATAGAACAACTAGATCAAATATAAATCAAAAAACATATTTATTATTTGGTAGAAGTTTTTCTAGTATCGATAATAGTATTTTTGTAAATAATATTAGATATTGTTTCTCAGTTATAAAAGACGCTAATGGTTTGAAAAATGCTACAGAAACAGAACAAAACTCATGTTTACAACCATCTGGAAATGATAAATATGGTGAAAATGCTTTAGCAAATATTTCAATGATTTATCATGATGCTAAAACTAAAGATAGTACAGCAAATGCTGACTTTACTAAGATTTCAAGCATTAAAGCAGATACACAATATTTAATTAATAATGGTGAAAGTGCTTTAACTGAAATTAATAGCGGTTGGACAACTAATAATGTTAATATCAATGATATAACAGATAGTTCATTTGTTATTAGTAAATATAATGTTAGAGAAAGTTATGAACCAAAAGAAATATATTGTGTAGATATTGATGGAAATAAATATATTTCTAAAGATGGAAGTTGTAATGAAGGTAACTTACTTGATAAATATGGTAATGTTATACCTTTGGCAAATGAGTTATTAGTTGGTACTCATAATTATAATATAACTATTAATTCTAACTTCAAATACGGACAAGATGCAGTAAAAGAAGCTGGTAAAGAATGTGAATTACAACATTCTTGCGATTATAGTATTTATGAAACATCATGCAAACTTGAAGATATCAATGGAGTTAGTGATGAATGTTGTCAAGTTGTAGAAAATGGTGTTTATGTAAGCAAACATTATCTTCAAAGTGAACAATACAAAAATGGAATAGGTAAAGATGCTTGGAAAAAAGAAGTATGTGGAATTGACCCAAGTAATAAAAATAGTGAAAACTATGTAACTACTAATGCTTCATACATGCAAGTATCAGTTAACAATATGATGACTAATAATGTTGCACCAGCTAACTATAGTAGTGATGCTGGAAAAGAAGCAATAGCTAGAATTGAATCATTAGGTGAAAACACTTATACTGAAAAATATTTAGATTATGAAATAGATTTTAGACAATGTAAAACTAGTGACTTACAAGATATAATAGATATAGTTACAAAAAAAATGCAATTTAATGAAGGATATAAAGATCAAAGTCCTGAAAATATCAATAATAAAAGTGATAGATTACAATATAAATATAATTCAGATTTCTTAACAGAATTAAAGAAAAAATGTCCTAATGCTGTTATAGTTGATAACACAGATAAAGATTTAGTAATCGAACAAAAAGAAGATGGATCATATTTAATATACGGAAAACATTAATAATTAGGAGGAAATAATGAAAGAGACTTATTGGGGTTATTGGTTAATTTTATTAGGAGTTTTTGTTATTGTTATTTTGATGCTTGTTCAAAGTTATACAACAACAAATACTCAAGACTATTATTTAGTTAAAGAAATTTCAGAAGCAGCAATGAATGATGCAGTTGACCTTTACCATTATAAGCAAACTGGTGGAGAACTTAGAATAAGTAGAGAAGCTTTTATTGAAAGTTTTATAAAAAGATTTTTAGAAAACAAAAATTTAAGCAATAACTATACAATTTCTTTCTATGATATTTATGAAGCTCCTCCTAAAGTTAGTGTTAAACTAACTAGTGATAGTAATACATTTAGAATTGGCTCTGATACAACTAATTTTAGTTCAACAAATAAAATCACAGCCATATTAGGACAATATCCTAATAGTTAACAGAGAGGAGAATAAAAATGGGTGTAGCAATTAAGAGATTTCTAGGAAATAAAAATACAGTTACAATTGTAGGTATTTTATTAGGTATTGTAGTTCTTTATATTGGCTATAGTTGGCGTGTTAATAGTGCCTTAGAACTTGTTTCCGTTCCAATTGCAAAGGATGCAATTTCTTCAAGAACTAGAATAGAAGCAGACATGCTTTCTACTGTACAATTACCAAGAGCAACTGTTAATAAATTAGATAATTTAGTAACGTCTCAAAGCGAAATAGTTGGAAAATACTTGAGTTATGGTACATCCGTATCTCAAAATAGTATGTTCTTTGATGAATATCTTATGAATGAAGAGGAAATGCCTGATTCAGCTTTTGCTGATATACCAGATGGATATACAATTTACAGCTTAAATGTTGATTTACATAAAACTTATGGAAATTCCATTTATCCAGGAAATTATATTGATTTATATTTTAAATCAACAGATAATCAAAAAATTATATTTGGCAAATTAATTGAAAGTATAGAAGTACTTGCTGTAAAGGATAGTAGTGGAAATCATGTGTTTGAAACAACAAAAGAATCTCGTACACCATCTGAAATATTATTTGCCGTACCTAATGATATGTATTCATTACTTATGAAAGCAAGTTATATTTCAGGAGTAGAGATTTTGCCAGTTCCACGAAATGCTAGTTATAGTGCAAATCCTGGTGATACAAATGTATCTAGTGCGTATATTCAAGAATATATTGAATCTAAATCAATTGCATTGCCAGATGAAAGTGAATAAAGAATAAAAAAAGAATAAATAAAAGGGATGATAATATGAACGAAGCTATATTCTCACAGATAGATTTTGGCCCTTTAAAAGAATATTTGGAAGTCGACGATATTACAGATATATCCTATAGTAATGGCGGACAAATATGGTTAAAGACATTATCAAAAGGAGTATACCAAGTTGAAAATAGTGCTATAAATAATGAACTAATTGAAAAGATTGCTTTTCAATGTTCTAATGTTATGGGAAAAACTTTTAACATGGCTTCTCCTTTTCTAGACGCTGAGAGTGCCGAGCTTCGTTTAAATTTTATTCACGACTCTATTGCAACAAATGGAGTCGCAATGGTAATACGTAAAACTCCTGCGAAAATTAGATTAAATAAAGAAAAGTTATTAAATGAACAATATGTGACCAGAGAAATACATGATTTTTTAATTAAATGTGTTGAAGGTCATTGTAATATTATTGTTAGTGGTGAAACTGGTTCTGGAAAAACAGAATTAGTAAAATATTTAGCATCATATACAAAAGAAAATGAAAAAATTATTACAATTGAAGATACTTTGGAACTGCATTTAGATCGTATATTTCCTCACCGAGATATAGTTGCAATGAAAACAAATAACATTGCTTCATACTCTGATGTTTTAGTTACTTGTATGCGTCAAAATCCAATTTGGATATTACTTTCTGAAGTTCGTTCTGCAGAAGCTGTTTTAGCCGTTCGTAATTCCATTTCATCAGGGCACCATATTTTATCGACTATTCATGCTGATAAAGCAAGCAGTATTCCTATGCGTATGTATTCACTGCTAGAATCTAGTCAAGATGTTGATCAATTTTTAGCTTCTATTCATAGATACGTTCAGCTAGGCGTTTATGTTAAAGGATACAATTCACAAAAATTAGGAAGATTTCAAAGAGAAATTATTGAAGTTTGTGAGTTCTATGTTGATGAAAATAATAAACCTTGTAGTAATATTATTTATAAAAAAACTATGGATGGAAAGATTACTTTAAAAAATCCAACAAAAAATTTGCTTGATTATCTAAGTATTGGAAATGTATTTTTACCAGTTGATACTTTTAGATTAAATAATCAAAATCCAAATGGAAATACTGGGCAAATCCCTAGAAATATAGTTCAAAATCCAATACCTCAACAAACAATTACTAAAAATACAAACATTACTAATAATGTAGAAGTTTTATAAAGCGAGGTGAAAAAATGGTATTAATTATTCTATTAGCTATTGCAATATTTGTAATTATATATCGAACTAATACAAGTGAAAATGCCGCTAAATTTTTCTTGGAACAAGTTGCTACTGCTTATAATAAGTGGGCGCCATATAGTTTTAAAATGGTTCGTGAAAAAACAAAACAATTAGGTCAAGAGTATACAATAAGACAATATACAACTCAAGTTGTAATATTTGCTGGAGTAGCTGGAGGTATTGCTTATTTATATTTCTTTAGTTTTGTTTGGGCGGTTATTTATGCAATAGCAGCAATTATGTTTATACCTTATCTTGCTTATTTAAGATGTAAAAGAGTTTATAGTGAATATATTTTTGAACAAATTCAAACATATACTACCAACGTTATAATGGAGTTTAATACTACTCAATCATTTGTTAAAGCACTAGAAGGTGTTAGAGACTCAGGAATTATAGAAGATCCAGTTCTTACTGATTTGAATAAAATGATAGATTTATCCTACCAAAATGGTACAATTGAAGAATCAATTCAATATTTTAATGAAAGATACCCATTTTATATGGTAAAAAATATGCATCAATTATTTTTACAAATTACTAATGAAGGTGCTAAAGACTCTGGCGAGTCATTAGAAAATATGTCAATGGATATCGATATGTTAGTAGAAGGTGTATATAGAGATAAAATGGATCGAAAGAACTTTCATAAAAGATTTGTTACTTTTGGACTCGCATTATATTTATTAGTTATGGCTATGATCCTACTTTTAGGCAAAGATAGTTATATTGAGCTATTAAAATTGTGGTACGTACAATTATTACTTCATGCCATTATTTTGATAAATAGTTACTTCTTATTAACAGGTGAAAAATACTATAATGAGGATGTAGGTGAGGAATAATGTATATTGAAATTATAATATTAGGAATTTTAATAGTATTTATAATGAATTATTCTGGAAGAATAAGCACTAATAGATTTTTAGATGATAATTCAGATTATATTTTGAAATTAAAAGAAGACGATTGGGACTTTTTGATTTATGCAAAATATGGAAATAATTATAATCCAAATGCTTTGTTTTTAAAGAGAATTAAATTGGCACTAATTGTAATACTTTTAATGTTATTTGTTTTTCTAAATGATTTAAATTATGTTAAATTAATATTAACATTACTTATTGGAATTGTTGTATTTAAAATGGATTATTTTAAAATTAAAGGTTATTATAAAACAAGATTACATGACATAGATTTAATGTTGCCATATTATTTAAAAAATTTAGAAATATTAATCCAACATTATACAGTGCCAGTAGCTATAGGTAAATCTATTAATACAGCCCCAGCAATTTTTCAAGAAGGGCTTAAGATAATGATTGATAAAATTAATGCTGGGGATCAAACAATAGAACCATATATGGCTTTTGCTCGTGATTATCCAGTAAGAGATTCTATGCGTATGATGAGACTTTTATATCGTTTGTCACTTGGACGCCAAGAAAGAAAACAAGAACAATTATTAGCTTTTTCAAGAACGATATCTAATTTGCAACAAAAATCACGTGAAACAAAATATAAAGAACGTCTTGAAAAAATGGAAAAGAAAACAATGAGCATGTTAATCTGTACAGGAGTAGGAGTTATGATACTTCTAGTACTTGCACTATTAATGATGTTTAGTATTTAAAGTCAATATGACTTTTTTTTATTTAAATAATTTACAATCTTTTACAAATTGTTAACTTATATTTCTTGATAATAATATCGTAAATGGTTATAATAATTATATAAGATAAAATAATAAAGGAGGAATTATATAAATGAAAGAAGCAACAGGAGAATTAAATATGACAGTTATTACAATTGTTGCAATAGCAGCAATAGCTGGTTTTTTTACAATTTTTATACTTCCAATGATTAAAAATTCTATTGCTACAAAAACTTGCGAAGCAAGTTACTCTGCGGAAGAATGTGAGTGTAATAAAGGAACATGTTATGTTAATGGCAAGCTTGTAAGCGGTGAAGATGAGTAGAAAATATTATTTATTAAAAAGGTGATTTAAATGAAAGAAGCAACTGGTAACTTAAATATGGGTGTTGTAACTTTGACAGCGATAGGGGTTATTGCTGCTTTTTTCTTTACTGTTTTATGGCCTAGTATAAGTAAAAATTTTGAAAATTATACTTCATGTGATGATGCAGTTTGTAGTGGCAATGTATCTGATGGTAAGTGGGAAGATTGTACAACTTCAAAAGGTGTAGAATTACCAAAATATAGTTGTACTTATAAAGGATAAAAAGGAAGTGTTTTAATGAAAGAAGCAATTGGTGGTAGTTGGTTAATGCAAATAGTTATCTTTTTTGTATTACTTTTTGCAGCATTTCTTTGTTTTGCCATTAATTATACTAGAGCTTTTAAAGTAAAAAATGAACTTATTAAAACTATTCAAAGATATCAGCCAGATTGTCCTAATACTAACAATGGACAATTATGTGATATTACTAGAGAAAATATTAATAATTTATTAAACGAAACGGCCTATACTACAATTGGAAAATGTAGTGACGATGAAAAAGGATATACACGTAATGGTGAAATTTCTGGAAATACTGATTCATCTTTTTGTATTAAAGTAGTACCAATGGCAAACAATTCTGATAGTGGTAAAAATTATCAATATAAGATAAGAGTATTTTATGGTTTTGATTTACCAGTAATAGGTTCTTTGTTGCATTTTGAAATGACTGGTACTACAAAAACTTTATTTATAGAAGGTGATCAATAATGAGAGAGTCTATTGGTGGTGCTTGGATTTATGGTTTAGCTTTAACCTTTGTCTTATTATTTTCATGCTTTTTAGCTATTGCGATTAATTATTCTAAAGTGTTTAGAGTAAAAAATGAAGTTGTTAGTATAATCGAAAATTATAGTGGATTTACGGATAAAGTAACCACTTATAGTTGCGATGATGATAATAATTGTACAAGGGTAACAAAAAGCGGTGTAGCTGGTGGCTCACTTAATATTATTAATAATTATTTAAAAGCCTCAAATTATGCTACAAAAGGCAGATGCCCTTCACAAGATGAAAAAGGTAAATGGTATGCCTTTAATGATGGTCAATTATCGGATAGTAATGAAGGCCTTTTATGTGCTCGTAAATTAGAACAAAAAAGTAATGTTTATTCTTATGAAGTTGTATTATTTTTTAATGCTAATTTACCATTAATAGGAGATATATTTAAATTTAAAATAAATGGTGAAACAAATGATATATTTTATCCAGATGATACAGCTATCTGGGCTAGTCTAAATTAGGAGGAAATAAAATGAATGTTATAATTGCAAATAAATATCAAGATATGTTATCAACACTTGATATAGATGTTATTAAAAGTATGAATGGAGTTTTTGAAGTAGATGATATTGTTGCAACTTTTTCTAATTTCTTTTTTAATAGAATGATTTTAGATATAACAGCAATAAATAATTATACGGAAATATCAAATATTCAAAAACTTTCGGTTAATTTGGATATGTCAAAAGTTATATTATTATTAGATGATTCTCCACTATGTTCAAGTCCATCTTTTTTATCAAAATTAGTATCAATGGGAATATATAATTTTAGTCGTAATATCGATAATATCAAATATCTTTTAGAGAATCCTAATACTTATAAAGATGTGGCGAACTTACAAAATTTTGATGATAATAACGAGACATCAACTCAAACTTCAACTGGTGGTATTACTCAAGCTCAAGCTCCAATTCCTACAAAAATAATTGGAATTAAAAATGTTACTCAACATGCAGGAGCAACAACATTAATATATATGATGAAACGACAATTACAAAAAGCATATAGCGTAAAAGCGTTTGAATTAGAAAAATATGATTTTTCATTATTTAATGATTCAGACTTAAAATCTGTAAGCAAATCACAATTACCAGCAGAACTTATAAAAGCCAAAGACACCGAAGTTATATTGTTGGATTTAAATAATTCTACAGAAGAAGAAAATTGTTCTATTGTTATTTATTTAGTTGAACCTTCAACTATTCGTCTAAATAGAGCGATTAGAAAAAATAAAAATACTTTTACAGAACTTAAAGGAAAAAATATTGTATTAAATCAAAGTATGCTAAATAATAAAGATATTGATGATTTTGAATATGAATCTAAATCAAAGATATTTTATAATATACCACCTATTAATGATAAAGATGAATCTTATCCAGTATTAAATGAATTCCTAGTAAAATTAGGCTTTGTTCGTTTAGCTTCCGATAATAAAGAAAATAAAAAATTTCGTCTTTTTAAATAAGATTAAGGAGTCTGTATGAATTTAGATATGTTTTTAGCATCAATTGGTTTTTGTAAAAAAACTACTGGTGTATGGCAATTAGTAGGATATGTATTAATGATATTAAAAATAGCTGTCCCAATTATTTTAATTGTTTTAGGTACAATAGATATTGCTAAAGCAGTTATCGCATCTAAAGATGATGAAATTTCTAAATCTGCTATTAAATTTTTAAAAAGAGTAGTTGCAGCTGCTATAATATTTTTTATGCCTACTATTGTAGGATTAATATTGGATTTAATAACAGTTGGTTGGACGGGTGAAATAAAAAATGATTATGCTACTTGTAAAACATGTGTTATAAGTCCTAGTAAGTGTCAAGTGAATCCTAAAAATGGTAATTGGTGCGATAATTGGGATAGTCAAACTAAAAAATGCAAATCATAGAAGGAAGAGATTTTCTTCTTTTTTGTTAAGTAATTGACAAATTATAGTTAAATAATTGCAAAAAGTTGGTATTTTATTTATAATAAAATGTAGTGGAGGGATATTTATGAATTTAAATCTTTTATTAGCAATAAATTTTTGTAAAAAAACTGGTGGAGTTTGGAAGCTAGTTGGATATGTATTAATGATATTAAAAATAGCTATTCCAATTATTTTAATTATTTTAGGTACAATAGATATTGCTAAAGCAGTAATTGCATCTAAAGATGATGAAATAACAAAAGCAACTACTAAATTTTTTAAAAGAATCGTTGCTGCGGTTGTAATTTTCTTTATACCAACTATCGTAGGATTAATTTTTGATTTAATAACAGTGGGATGGACAAAAGAAGTTAAAGATGATTATGCTATTTGTAAAACTTGTGTTGTGACTCCTGGAAAATGTTCAATAGATGATGAAGGGCGTGCAACTATTATAGAAACTACTGAAGAAAAAACAGATGATTCTAAGAAAAATTAAAAAAAACGTCATAGACGTTTTTTTAATATAATAAAGTAATTCTTTTACCTTGAATGGCAATAAACCCTTCATCTTTTAGGTTTTTAATTTCTCTACTCATTGATGAACGATCTATTGAAAGGTAGTCCGCTAGATCTGTAAAAGTAAATGGTAAATAAAACGTTTTAGATATTTTATTTTTAGAAATAGTATTAAAATATTCTAAAAGTTTTTCTCTTATAGATCTTTTAGTTAATATTTCTATTCTTTCGTTTTGCTTATTTACTTTGTCCGATAAAATATTTATGACATTATTTACAATAGTAGTATGGTAGGGGCAATTTTTTTTGCATTTATTTATTAGGTGATCATAATCCATAAATAATACTTCACAATCACTTGTAGCTATAACCATAAGTTCCCCATTGTTTGTATTAGCAAGCATATCACCGAATACATCGTTTTCATTGTATTTTTCAAGTATAGTTCGATAACCATTAAAATCATATCTAAGCAAATCTGCGCTTCCACTTATTATATAACCAATTGTACTTGTATTTTGTATATTGGAAATAATACTTTGTTCTTTTTTAAAATTTATTTTTTTAGCATTTAAACATGTTAATAATCTTTTTTTTTCTTCTTCATTAATATTATTAAAAATATTTACTTCAGTCATCTTTACAAATCCTTTACTAAATTTTTTTTCGCGTAATTACTAGCTTAAATCAATTATATTACCAAAATGTTGCAAATGCAACATTTTTATTTTTTTTAAAGTGCTATTATGGTTTTAGAAAATAGAGAGGTAGTGATGTTATGAAAATTATAAAAAGAGATGGACGTGTAGTTGATTACGATCCTGAAAAAATAAAAATTGCAATTAATAAGGCAAATGAAGAAGTTGAAGAAGAAGAAAGAGCTTCTGCAACACAAATTAAAAATATTATTAAACATATTGAGGGATTAAAGAAAAAAAGAATGCTTGTTGAAGATATTCAAGATATCATTGAAGATAAATTAATGAGCATTGGTAAAAATAAACTAGCTAAAGAATATATTATTTATCGTTATACAAGAGCACTAGTTAGAAAAAGTAATACAACTGATGAGTCTATTTTAAGTTTAATTAAGAATAGCAATAAAGATGTTATGGAAGAAAATTCTAATAAAAATGCTCGTATTGCTTCAACACAAAGGGATTTAATAGCTGGAGAAGTTTCCAAAGATTTGACTAAAAGAATATTACTTCCAGAAAAAATTTCTAAAGCACATGAAGAAGGAGTATTACATTTTCATGATGCTGACTATTTTTTACAACCTATTTTTAATTGTTGTTTAATTAATATTGGAGATATGTTAGATAATGGTACTGTAATGAATGGAAAAATGATTGAAAGTCCAAAAAGTTTTCAAGTTGCATGTACAGTTACTACCCAAATAATAGCAGCAGTAGCATCAAGTCAATATGGTGGACAAAGTGTTGAAATTAAACATTTAGGAAAATATTTAAGAAAAAGCTATGATAAATTTAAGAAAAAATTAACAGCTAAATGGAAAGGAAAAATAAAAGACGAAGATATCGAAGAATTAGTACAAGATAAATTAAAAGAAGAACTTTCTGCCGGAGTTCAAACAATTCAATATCAAATCAATACGTTAATGACTACTAATGGTCAATCTCCATTTGTTACTTTATTTTTAAATCTTGAAAAAGATGATCCATATATTAAAGAAAATGCCATGATTATTGAAGAAATATTAACTCAAAGATATGAAGGAATAAAAAATGAAAAAGGAGTGGCTGTAACACCAGCATTTCCTAAACTTGTTTATGTACTAGATGAGCATAATGCATTAAAAGGTGGAGAATATGATTATTTAACAAAATTAGCTGTAAAATGTAGCGCTAAACGTTTATATCCAGATTATATTTCTGCTAAAAAAATGCGTGAAAATTATGAAGGAAACGTATTTAGTCCAATGGGTTGCAGAAGCTTTTTAGCCCCTTGGAAAGATGAAAAAGGAAATTATAAATTTGAAGGTAGATTCAACCAAGGAGTAGTTAGTATTAATTTACCACAAATTGGTATTATTGCTGATGGAGATGAAGAAAAATTTTGGAAGTTGCTAGATGAAAGACTAGATTTATGTTTTGAAGCATTAATGTGTCGTCATCACGCTTTATTAGGAACTTTATCTGATGTTTCGCCAGTCCATTGGCAATATGGAGCAATTGCTCGTTTACCAAAGGGTGAAAAAATCGATAAATTTTTGAAAGATGGATATTCTTCTATTTCACTAGGATATATCGGTATATATGAAGTTACTAAATTAGTAAAAGGAGTTTCTCAAACAGAACCTGAAGGAAAAGAATTTGCATTAAAAGTTATGAACAAATTAAAAGATGCATGTGCAAAATGGAAAAAAGAAACTGGCTTAGGATTTGCCTTATATGGTACTCCAGCTGAAAGTTTATGTTATCGTTTTGCTAGAATTGATAAAGAAAGATTTGGAAATATTAAAGATGTTACTGATAAAGGATACTACACTAACTCATATCATATTGATGTTCGAGAAAAAATTGATGCTTTTAGCAAATTAAAATTTGAAAGTGAATTTCAAACTATATCTTCTGGTGGAGCAATTTCATATGTTGAAATTCCTAACATGCGCCATAATTTAAAAGCACTAGAAGAACTTGTTAAATTTATTTATGAAAATGTTCAATATGGTGAATTTAATACTAAAAGTGATTACTGCCATGTTTGCGGTTTTGATGGAGAAATAATAGTAAATGATGATTTAGAGTGGGTGTGCCCTAATTGCGGAAATAAAGATAAAAATAAAATGAATGTAACGCGTCGTACTTGTGGATATTTAGGTGAAAATTTCTGGAACGAAGGAAAAACAAAAGAGATTAAAGCTCGAGTTTTACACTTATAAGGTGCTATATGTATTATGCAAAAATAAAAAAATACGATGTTGCTAATGGACCAGGAGTAAGAGTTTCATTATTTGTATCTGGTTGTACTCATCATTGTAAAGGGTGCTTTAATGAGGAAACCTGGGATTTTAAATATGGTAGTGAATTTAATGAAAAAACTATTGATGAAATAATTGAGGCTTTAAAACCAGATTATATTAGTGGTCTTACTTTATTAGGCGGAGAACCATTTGAGTTTGCTAATCAAGAAGGAATTTTACCATTATTAGAAAAAGTACGTAAGATATATCCTCATAAAACAATTTGGGCTTTTTCTGGATACTTATTTGACAAACAAATAATAGATCAAATGTCTAAAAAGACAGATGTTACTAATAAAGTATTATCTTATATTGATGTTTTAGTTGATGGCAAGTTTGAGTTAGAAAAAAAGAACCCTTCGTTATTTTTCCGAGGATCATCTAATCAAAGAATAATAGATGTTCAAAAATCACTTAAAAATAAAAAGGTCGTATTATATGAACCAATTTATGAAAAAGAAAGGGCCGTTAATATATGAAAGAAAAGATTCGTGGCTTTGAAGTTGCCAAAGGTTTTGAAAATAAAGGGATAAATTTACCTATAAGAAAAACTAAATATTCTGCAGGTTACGATATTGAAGCTGCTGAGGATGTTATTATTCCTAAATTTATAGCTGGTCAAAAGCCAACATTAATAAAAACAGGATTAAAAGCTTATTGTCCAGAAGATGAATTCTTCATTTTAGCTAATAGAAGTTCTAATCCAGGGAAAAAGGGACTAGTACTTGCAAACGGCATTGGAATTATCGATAGTGATTATTATAATAATGAAGATAATGATGGCCATTTTATGTATGCCTATTATAATTTTTTTGATCATGATGTTGAAATCAAAAAAGGGGATGTTATTGGTCAAGCGATTTTTATGAAATATTTAACAGTAGATAATGATAATGCATCTGGTAAAAGAACTGGCGGATTCGGGTCAACTAACAAAAAGTAATATAAATATTTGACAAAAATGCATTAATGCTTTAAAATTAGAGTAGTTATTAAAGCAAAGGAAGGGATTTTATGTTAAAGTTAAGTTTATTAATGGCCTTAGAAAATTTACAGGCAGGAGATATTGGTACATCAGATGGATTTTGTGCTAATTCTGCAGATGTTTGGCAATTTATAGGTTATATTTTGATGGTTGTTAAAATTGTTATTCCAATAATTTTGATTGTTCTTGGAGCATTAGATTTAGGAAAAGCAGTTATTGCGTCTAAAGATGATGAAATTACTAAAGCAGTTACAAAATTTTTCAAAAGAGTTATTGCTGCTGTAGTTATATTCTTTATTCCTACAATAATTGGTTTAATCTTTAATTTAGTTGGATCTTTCCAAGATGATGTTAAAGCTGATTTTGATGTATGTAAAGAATGTATTGTGTCGCCAAAAAATTGTCAATAAAAAATACTTCAGTATTGAAGTATTTTTTTTGCAAATAAATATTTATTTTCTTGTTTCTTTATCAAATGGAGTAAATAATAAACCAATATTTATTAAACCAGCTAAACCTATTAGTAAGTAAATGGCATTGGAAACCATCGTATCATTACCAAATATAGCAGTAACTAAGTTAAGGTCTAATAAGGCTATTAATCCCCAGTTTAGCGCACCAAGAATTGTTAAAACTAAACATATTTTTTGCAATGTATTCATATGATCACTCACTCCCATTAATTATAATTCCCAGTTATTTATTAAATATACATGAATATTTAATAAATTCACCTAATATATTTAATTAGAAAAGGAAAGTGATGTAATGAAAAAAATATGTGGCATAGTACTAAGTATGTTATTATTATGTGGATGCGGTAGTGAAAATTTAAATAATGTTGTAAATAAATTTGTAAAAAAAGTTAATAATACGGATGGTTATTTAGTAAAAGGAACTATGGAAATAAGAAACGACGAAGATACTTTTAAATATAATGTAGAAACAAAATATAAAAGCGATGATATGTATAAAGTAAGTCTTGTAAATACTACCAATGGCCATGAACAAGTTATTTTAAAAAATGATAGTGGAGTTTATGTTATTACTCCTAGTTTGAATAAAAGTTTTAAATTTCAAAGCGAGTGGCCAAATAATAGTTCGCAGGCTTATTTAATAACTTCGCTGGTAAATGATTTAAAAAATGATGAAAACTATGAAGTTACTAAAAAGGATGATTATTATGTAGTGAAATTAAATGTTAATTATCCTAATAATCCAGATTTAAAATATCAAAAAATTTATTTTAATAGTGATAAAAAGCCATATAAAGTTGAAGTATTTGATAAAAACGATGAGAAAAAAATAATTGTTAATTTTAATAAAATAGATTATAGTAAAAGTTATAGTAAAAAAACATTTGAATTAGATGAAATAATAGACGATGATTGTTGTAAAACTGAAAATAAAGAAGAAAAGTCTACGAGCCTAGGCGATGATATAATTTATCCATTATATGTTCCAAGTGAAACTTATTTACAATCAAAAGATGTTGTTCAAACAGATGATAGCAATCGAGTAATATTAACATTTGCTGGTGATAAATCCTTTATTCTGGTTGAAGAAGAAGCAACAGTTTCTGAAGAATTTGAAATAGTTCCAGTTTACGGAGATCCATTACTTCTAAATGATACATATGGAGCTTTATCGGCTAATTCATTGTCATGGACAAAAGATAATATAGAATATTATTTATCAAGTACGTCATTAACTGATAATGAAATGCTTACTATAGCATCCTCTATTGGAAATGAAAGTTTAGTAGTTAATAAATAATCATTGAAAGTAATTATTTTACTTTCAATTTTTTTGTGCTATAATTTTTTTAGGTGATAATATGGCTAAAAAGATTAATTTTACTAAAGATGAGAATAATGAATTAAATAAATTTATTAAAATAATTATTATTTTATTATTAATTTTTGGTGTTATAGCAATATTTACCATTAAATTATCTAATAAAAACAATAAAGATGATGATAAAGTAGTTACTATTAATTATGATAAAACATTAATAGGGAATATGTTTAATCATAATGAAGATGATTATTATGTAATTATATATGATTTCCAAGATGAAAATGCAACAAATATAAAAGAGATTGTTTCTAATTATAAAAGTAGTGAAAACTATAAAAAAATTTATGAAGCTGATTTAAGTGAAGGCCTAAATGCAAAATATAAAGGTACAACAAATAAAGAAGCTAAAACACTTGATGAGATTAAAGTCTCTGAAATAGCTTTAATTCATTTGGTAAATAAGCAAATAGTAGAATATGTTGATAATTTAGATGAAATTAAAACAATTTTACAATAAATAGGTGGGCTGTACCATGAAAAAGAAACAAAAGACATCAGTCGGATTTAGTATAAAAGAAGTAGTGGTTATTGTTATATTAAGTTCTATAATTGCAGGATTATGCGCAGGAGCTATTGTATATAATAATATAAATAATTCTTTAGGTACAAATGAATTAAAAAATAATAAATATTTAGAAGAATTTATAACATCTTATTATGATTTAGTTGATAATTATTATGAAAAGATAGATGAAAAAGAAGTTATTTCTGCTGCAATTAATGCAATGTATAATAAAGCTGGCGATTCATATACGATGTATCTAAATGAAGAAGATACTAATTCATTACAAGAAAAATTATTAGGAAAATATAATGGAATTGGAATTATTGCTTCCAAAGAAGAAGATGGTAAAATCTTTGTTGAAACTGTGTATGAGAATACGCCTGCTTATAATTTAGGAATTTTAAAAAATGATGAAATCGTTGCAATTAATAATAAAAACGTTTTAAATTTATCAATAACTGAAGCAGCTAAGTTAATTGAATCTAATGACAATAATACTCTTGTTGTTAAAAGAGATGGACAAGAACTTACATTTAATATTAAAAGTGCTTCAATTGAAATACCTTCGTTATATTCATCTATTATTGAAAATAATATAGGGTATATAAAAATTGATTTGTTTGCTGCAAATACTTATAAACAATTTAAAAAAGAATTAAATACTTTAGAAGAAAATGGTATGCAATCATTAATAATAGATGTTAGAGATAATGCAGGTGGATATTTAAAAAGTGCAGCTGATATAGTAAGTTTGTTTTTAAAAAAAGGAAAAGTTATTTATAGTTTAGAAAAAAATAATAGTAAAGTTACTTATAAAGATGAGACAAATACAAGTAAAAGTTATAATGTAGTAATACTGATGAATGAAAATACTGCTTCTGCTTCTGAAATACTTATAAGTGCTTTAAAAGAAAGCTATAAAGCTATTACTATTGGTAGTAAGACTTATGGAAAAGGTAAGGTACAGCAGACAAAAATTTTAAAAGATGGCTCAATGATAAAATATACATCCTCAAAATGGTTAACACCGAGTGGAGAAAACGTTGATGGTATAGGAATTAAACCTGATTTTGCAATCAAAAACACTGAGGATGAGGATAAACAGCTTAATAAAGCTATTGATATATTAAAATAAAATGAATTGTTAGTTTATGGACAATTCATTTGTTTTTTTCTTAAACATTTTATATTTTTGATTAATATTAGATTTTAATGCTTTTTCTAAAACATACCAACCTTTTTTAAATGCTAAATTATAAATTTGCTGTTGAGTTTTAGAGATATTTAAAAAAATATCAAGATAAATATTATAAATATGCTCATTACTTGCTTCATTTAAAGAAATGGCATAATTAATAACAAACATTTTAAAATTTAATAAAACATCATTTAAAATATCTTTGTCATTTTGATTTATTGTAGCATCTAGTTTTAATTCGTCATTTTTTATTTGTTTTGTCATTAAATCACCTATTTTAAAATATTTAATAATTTATTATAATTAGAAATTAGTAATTCATTTGTTTCGTATAAAATTTTTTTAACATCTTTATCTTCGGCAAAATCAATATAATCATGTATTTTTTTTGATATATAAAAATTCCAATTTAGCATATCTTCGATATATGATAGATCTTTAGTAGAAATAATTTTTGGCACTTTATTCATAGATTTTTCCTTTCTAATTTTAATATGGGAAAAAAATCAAATTATATACATTTGTTATTTTATTGATAATATTGTATAATATTTATGAGGTTTGCATATGGAAAATATAAAAGTTGGCGATAAGCTTATTATACATTGTTATAAACATAATGGACATATTCATCGTACATGGGATGAAGCAACTGTCTTAGAAATAAATGATGATGTACTTATTTGTGGTAATTATAAGACAACCGTATCTGAAGCAGATGGGAGAAGTCATAAAACTAATGAACCAGCAGTCATATTCTTTTATAAAAAACA
The DNA here is from genome assembly GCA_947627995.1 of uncultured Bacilli bacterium. Lineage (GTDB taxonomy): Bacteria > Bacillota_I > Bacilli_A > RF39 > UBA660 > CANQYE01. The sequence goes on along the minus strand of CANQYE010000017.1, from coordinate 679 downwards.
TTGGTTTAATGTAATTGGACAATTAAAAAGTCATGGTTTATTTTATTATTGTAATATTGCTACACCATATTTAATAGATGATGGTATTATTAAATATATAGATTACGATTTAGACTTAAGAGTGTTTCCAGATGGCGGGTTTAGAATTTTAGATAAAAATGAATATAAGTATCATAAAAAGATAATGCATTATTCAAAAGAGACTGATATGATTTTAAAACAAGAATTGAATAATCTTATTGAATTAAAAAAACAAAATTCTGGACCATTCCAAAAAGGCATTGTTGAAAAGTATTATGAAAAATATAAAAAAATATATAAAATAGATTAAAAAATTGTATATATTTTTTTTTGACTCATATAATATAAAGAAATAGCAAAAAAAGCTATTTTAAAAGGTTGTTTATACTAATTTTACAATTGTTTTTTGACAAATTGTCTAATTTTGAAAAAAATTGTAAAAAAAGTGTTGACAACCTTAAAATGTTTTGATATATTACTAATGCACTCGAGAAAAAAAAGGTGCAAAAAATGATCTTTGAAAACTAAGTAAAATGTCAATTTTGAGTAGCTTAGATTAAACTAAAAATTATGAGATTTGTATAAATCTTTTTTATTGAGAGTTTGATCCTGGCTCAGGATGAACGCTGGCGGCATGCCTAAGACATGCAAGTCGTAC
>CANQYE010000016.1 GCA_947627995.1 uncultured Bacilli bacterium | reverse complement strand
GCAGTAAAATCAAGGAAAAATGAATGCCTAACCACATAAAATCTTTCCGGAGGTGGCGATGGTGCTGAAGTAATTTATGCCCTTAGAAATAATAGTGACTTAGCTGATAAAATATCTTACGAGTTAGCACAAGAAGGGCAGAATTTAAGGGGAAATTATCAACGAAGATTAAATAGTAATCCATCATTAGATTATTATTTTATAATGAGAGATACTCCAAATAATGAATCATTGATTGTTGAATATGGTTTTCTTGATAGTAAAAAAGATGATGTTGACCAATTGAAAAATAATTGGCAAAATTATGCCGAGGCAGTGGTGAAAGCAATTATGGAATACATTAATATGCCATATTTTACAGAGGATTATTATATTGTAAAAAGAGGGGATACATTATATAGTATAGCTAAACAGTTAAAGGTTACTGTATCAGAATTAAAAGATGTAAATAATTTAACTAGTAATTTGATCTCAGTAGGTCAAAAACTAATTGTTCCAAAAAAAGAAACTGATCGTTTTACTTATATAGTAAAAAAAGGAGATACACTTTATAAAATAGCAAGTATGTATGGAATAAGTGTAGATCGTTTACGAGAATTTAATGATTTGAAAAGTAACTTTATTGAAATTGGTGATGTATTAAAAATTCCTACATCAACTAGTGACGATGTTTATGTTGTAAAAGCTGGAGATACATTATACAGTATTTCAAAACAATTTAATATAGATGTTGATGAATTGAAACAATTAAACAATCTAACTTCTGATTTATTGTCTATTGATCAAATACTAAAAATACCAAGTAATAAAAATTATGAGGTATACACGGTAGTAGCAGGTGATAACTTATATAAAATAGCTAACCAATTTGGAACGACTATTGATAATATTAAATTATTAAATAACTTAACTTCAAATATTTTAAATATTGGGCAAAAACTTTTAATACCTTAGGTATAATAAATTGATAATAAACAAAAATAAACTTAAATATATATTTAAGTTTTATTAATTTAGCACTTAATATTGACAAGTGCTAAATTATGAGATATAATCAACGTACAAAAGGAGGTATTAATTATGAATAGTCAAAATCCATATCAAGAAAATTTGGAAAATGTTTTAGAAAAATATGGACGTAATATAGTTCAAGATGCTAAAGACGGAAAAATTGATCCGGTAATTGGTAGAGATGAGGAAATAAGAAGTATTACTCGTATTTTGTCAAGAAAAACTAAAAATAACCCTGTATTGATAGGTGAACCAGGCGTTGGTAAAACAGCTATTATTGAAGGGTTAGCTAATAGAATAGTTAAAGGAGATGTTCCAGAAACATTAAAAAATAAAATTATTTGGGAATTAGATTTAGGAGCTTTGATAGCCGGAGCAAAATATCGTGGAGAGTTTGAAGAAAGATTAAAAGCTGTTTTAAAAGAAGTTCGCGAATCAAATGGGAATATTATAATGTTTATTGATGAAATTCATATGATAGTAGGTGCTGGTGCATTAGAAGGTGCCATGGATGCGGGTAATATGTTAAAGCCGCTACTAGCTCGCGGTGAAATTCATGTAATTGGAGCAACAACTTTAAATGAATATCGAAAGTATATTGAAAAAGATGGTGCTTTAGAAAGACGATTTCAAAAAGTTATTGTTTCTGAACCTAATGTTTTAGATACGATTACAATACTTCGTGGACTTAAACAAAGATTCGAAGTATATCATAAAGTTAACATTAAAGATAATGCTTTAATAGCTGCAGCTACTTTATCTGATCGTTATATTACTGATCGTTTTCTTCCAGATAAAGCTATAGATTTAGTTGATGAAGCATGTGCAACTATTAAAGTGCAAATGGATTCTGTTCCAACTGATCTTGATAATTTAACACGTCAAATAATGCGTCTAGAAATAGAAGCTCAAGCTTTAAAAAAGGAACATGATGAAAATTCCAAAAATCGTTTAAATGAAATAAAAATTAAATTAGAGGAATTAAAAGAACAAGAAAAAGAGTTACGTAATAATTGGGAAGAAGAAAAAACCATTAATGATAAAATAACAGCTAAAAAAAGTGAAATCGAAGAAAATAAATTTAAATTAGATAAAGCAGAAAACACGTATGATTTAGAAACAGCTGCAAAAATTAGACATGGAATTTTACCAAAATTAGAACATGACCTTGAAGAATTAAAAAAGAAAAATAAGTCCAATATTTTAAGCGATACAGTTAATGAAGAGGATATAGCTAAAATAATTTCTAAGTGGACAAATATTCCAATTAGTAAATTAGTAGATAGTGAAAAAGATAAATTGCTTAATTTAAATAACAATATGAAAAAAAGAGTAATGGGGCAAGATAATGCTTTAAAACTTGTAAGTGATGCAATTTTAAGAAGTAGAGCAGGAATAAAAGACCCCAATCGGCCAATTGGTTCATTTATTTTTCTAGGCCCAACTGGTGTTGGTAAAACAGAAGTAGCTAGAACTTTAGCTTATGAATTATTTGATGATGAACGTCATATGGTTAGGATTGATATGAGTGAATATATGGAATCCCATAGCGTTTCTAGGCTAGTAGGTGCTCCTCCAGGATATGTTGGTTATGATGACGGCGGACAACTTACAGAAGCAGTTAGAAGGAATCCTTATTCTATTGTATTATTTGATGAAATCGAAAAAGCTCATAAAGATGTATTTAATATTTTATTACAAATACTAGATGATGGACGAATAACTGATTCACAAGGAAGAACAGTCGATTTTAAAAATACAATAATTATTATGACATCTAATTTAGGCAGTGAATATATTTTAGATAGAAAAGAAAATAAAGAAGAGCTTATTAATAAAGAATTACAAAAAACTTTTAAACCAGAGTTTTTAAATAGAATAGATGAAATAATTGTCTTTAATTCATTATCTAAAGAAGTTGTTTACAACATATTAGAAAAAATTATAAAAGATTTAGAAAAGAGATTAAGTGGTAAAAATATCAAAATCGAAGTTTCTCAAAAATTAAAAGATTATATAATTGAAAACTCTTATAATGAAAACTTTGGCGCTAGACCAATTAAACGTTTTGTAAGTCTTCATATTGAGACTCTTATTGCAGAAAAAATAATTAAAGATGAAATTAAACCAAATGAGAATTTATTATTTGATTATCAAAATAATGAAATAATAGTTCAAAAAAAATAGGAATAATAATTCCTTTTTTTTTAATATAATTCTTGACATACTCCTGAGTCTGGAATATAAAAACAATGATTTTTATAACGACCGGACAATCTTTGATCATACCAAGTGTTTTTACAGCTAGCCCCTGTTGCAGGTGCGTAAAACCATAAAGAGTGAGTTGCCGGATGATAATATTCGCCTCTTAAAACTCTTTTAGCTAAATTTTTTTCTAAAGTAGTAGAGCTTGATTGAAATAATGAACTGTTGGTACCTACAAATTGGTTTGGTTGATAAATTGCTTCTGTTATTGTTCTTATATTTTTAAATGTTAAACAATTAGCAATAGCTCTATTTACAACAACGTTGCCTACCATTAACATTCCAAGATTTCCTTCTGCTAATGCTTCTGCTCGCATTATCCTAGCAAGTAAGTCAAGTTCTTTTTCTGTATAATTAATTATCATTAAATCACCTAAAATATTATATGATTAACAATGATATTTATTTAATATTAAGAGGCAAGTTTACTATCTCCATTACTATAATCTATTGATATACCAGCTTGAACATTATATACAAAAACATTAAAATTAATACCTTTTCCATTGTCTTCAACTGATTTAGCTTCCATTTGTACACCAGTTGCTAAAAGATTATTTTCTTCATATATAGGCGTAACCCGATATAAAACATGATTTTCAGTTTCTTTTATATAGTCAGCAACCTTATTTTCAAATTCTAGCATTCCTTTGGTATTCATAAATCTAGTACATGTTATTAGATTTTTTTCATTGGCATTTTCACCAGTTAATTGGTACCCAATTAAATGACACCTATTATATAAATATTTTCCGTCAATATTTTCATACCTAATAGTATGCCATCCAGTTGGTTTAATCATTCCAATTGAGCCGCGCTCTTTTTTAGGCATTGTATCTTTTGAAACGTTTGCAAATGCTACTCCAGCACGTCCTAATATATCTAGATTGCTATATTTTTCAAAACTTTTTGTAGTAAAATCTTTTTTTAAAAATGAGGCCTCATTATTATTTATAATTATATAGCTTTGGCCATTATATTTTGGGATGTCCTCAACATTATATGATTCAGTTGTAAATCTTAAAATTAATTTTTCAATATCTTCTTTAAAGTAATAACATATACTAGTAAAAAGTATTAAAACAAATGCTAATATTATTTTTATAAATTTTTTATTTCTTTTCATAATACACCTATATTCTATCGTTATATTAATCTAAAAAATTGAGGTTGTCAATAAATTAATATTTTAATTGATAACAATTAAATTTTATGATAGAATATTAGTGGTTTTGTATTAAAAGGTTTAATAAAATATAGGGGATTAGTTAAATGGTATAATAGGAGTCTCCAAAACTTTAGTTGGGAGTTCGATTCTCTCATCCCCTGCCAGAGCAAATATTCGCTTTATAGCGATTTATCATATATTATCTAGTAGTTCTTAATAGATTTTTTTTATTTTCAAAATTATTTACAATAATACTTTTTTAGAGTTAACATTGCAATATAAAAGAAAAGATTGTGATGAGTAAAAAGTTTATAAAATAATTACAAATTACAAGTAAAGTTTTTAGCTACCACTTAGGAGACATTTTTTAAACTTATTTTAAATTAATATCTTTTTCATAAATATTACCAACCACAGTTTTTAGGTCGGAATCTATTAAGATTACTTTATTCTTCAATTTATTTTTAGCACTAACAAAACCTATTATGATTAATAATAATATAAAGCTAAATGAAACTTAAATACTTTTCTTATTAAAATATATGAGTTTTCTTAGGTTATTTAATATATTTTTTCTAAATGTTGTTATTATATTCAGCAAATGTTACAATTAATTTGGTGATAGTATGAAAAAAAGAATGGTTTGGCTAGATATTTTGCGCATAATCGGGATGATTTGTGTTATTATGATGCACATTGTGGGAAACACTATAAATACTTTTCATTTAGCAGGAAATGCTCAAATAATATATAACACAATTGCTTTATCTTGCTATTTTTCTATACCACTTTTTATAATGATAAGCGGAATGTATTTTTTAAATAAAGATATTTCTTTTTCTTTAATGCTTAAAAAATATTGTAAAAGAATATTATTAATTATCTTAATATTTGGCAGTATATTTTCCTTTTTAGAATTATATTTTTATACCAGATCAATTAACATAGATTATATTCCCAAGACTTTAAAAAACATTTTGACGGATAATCTTTGGGATCATATGTGGTACTTATATACTATATTAGGACTATATTTAATAACTCCCTTTATTAGAATAATAACTAAGAATATAAAAGAAAAAGACTATAAATATTTTCTTATATTATTATTTATATTTTCTATATTAATTCCTGATATCCGAAGCATTTTTCAAATTAATATAGCATTTACCATTCCTATTGCTTCAGCCTTTGTTTTTTATTACATATATGGGGCTTATATTATCAATCATAAATTTTCTTTTTGGGAAAACTTATTAAGTATCTTTCTTGGTATAGCTTCCATTATTTTAATTATTATAGGCTCAATTACCAAGACACCTTATATTCCTATCTCTTATAGTTCAATAACTACTTTCTTAGTTGCTAATTTGATATTTGTATTATTCAAAAATAAAGAAATTAAGATGCCTAAAAAACTACAAGTTTTTATTTCATCTTTAGGATCTTGCAGTTTAGGAATATATGTTATTCATCAATTTTTTATTAATATTGTTTTTAAATTGTTGAAATTCAAATTTATTTTAACATCACCTTTTTGGGGCTTTATATTATATGTAGTTTTAATTTTAGGCATTTCGTACATCGCTACTTATTTACTTAAAAAGATACCTTTTGTTAATAAATATATTTTTTAAAGTTATTTAATATCTATTTTATTTCTTCTTGAAGATGTTGAGAGTTCGCTTTTGAATGCAGTAGCTCTGCCAAATGTAGATAAACTCCAATTTTGGAGTTTTTAATAAATTAAAGAGAGATTATTATGGAAAATGTCTTTTTTTATTTAACATATTATCAAGTAATGACAATTATAAGATTAGATGAAATGAAAAATGAGAATCCTTACTTTCATAATGAAATTGCATCAATATTTAGTGATTTTAATTGTAGACGCTTCATAATTCAAGTTAAAAATTACTCCAAATTAAGAAGTCGATAAAGATTTGGAAATCTCATTTTTTGTTATACTATTTAATGAAATAAATAGTAATTTTTTGAACTCTATTAATCGTTATTTTCCGCACTCAACGATTAGTATGTTTATTTTTAATAATAAAAATTTTACAATAAATTAAAGGAGAAAAATTATGGATCAAATAAAAATTGGCAAATTTATTTCAGATTGTAGAAAAAAGAAAAATTTAACACAATTTCAATTAGCCGAAAAATTAAATATTACTGATAGAGCAATATCAAAATGGGAGACTGGCAAAGGTATGCCAGATTCTTCTATAATGCTTGAATTATGTAATGAACTTGATATTACCGTAAATGAATTATTAAGTGGGCAGGTTATTAAAATGGGAAATTATAATAGAAAAGCAGAAGCAAATTTATTAGAAATGGCCAAAAAAGAAGAAATACAAAATAAAAAAATGATGATGTATGAATGGGTAATAGGAGGTTTATCAAGTATAACATTTTTAGTTTTGATGTTTACCTTATCTTTCGCAGTTGAAAATACTATTGTGAGAATTATATTATTTATATTAGCTTTTTTAATTTTAATAATAGGGATTTCTTTCGCTTTAAAAATAGAAACAGAAACAGGCTATTATGAATGTCAAAAATGTCATAATAAATATATTCCTAAATATTTACAAGTATATTTTGCAATACACTATGGAACTACTAGATATTTAAAATGTCCAAAATGCAATAAAAGAAGTTGGAATAAAAAAGTATTGATTAAATAACAATCATAATTTATACGAGAAAAAAAACTACTCGTTTTAGATGTAGTTTTTTTTAAAATTTAAAATATTCTTTGACTAATTTATAGTTTTCTTTACTTTTACAATATTCTTTGGCTAATTTATAGTTTTCTTTCAATTGCTTATTAAATGGTTCTTTTTCTAATTCAGGAATGAATAATGATAAGTTTTCACAATGATTTTTTCCGAATATCGCAGAAATAACTTCTTGGTTAAAATAATTTTTTCCGAATATCGCAGAAATAACTTCTTGTTTAAAAGGTAAAATTTGATTGACTAAGAATCTAAAATGCGAAAAAGCATCTATTCCCATTTCATGTTTTTCTATCATTTCTTCAATAGTACCGGTAACTATTGTTTCTCTATTCTTTACTAATCTATTGTTCGTCCAAATGTTTTCTGTGATTTGTATTTCATTGTTAGCTTGTTGCTCTAATGTACTTTTACCTGTTATGGCGCGACTTTTTATACCTTTTGCGTAGTCATTATTAAGATCGGTATCTTTATCACAATAATTTATTTGGTAAGTATATTCATTTGTTGAATGATGATATTTTTTATCATTAATTTGATACCTAACTGTTTCTTCCAAGTTAAAATTTTCAGTTTTACTTTTGAAATTTAAGAATAATCCATTCATATCTACCCTGAAAGTCATAAAACCATATTGGGTACTCCATAAAGTTAAATTAGGATATTCTCCGATATTAAATTCTAAATGATCAATATCTCCGTTTTTTCTTTTTATATCTAACTTATAACTAAACTCAGTATCTGAATTGTCTGTTTTTCTTGTTTTCTCATAATGAATATCTTGATTATTTATTTCTGTATGATACCCATATATTTCAGGAATTTTTTTCTTAGCATTTTTACTTGATACCTTTTTGTATTGAACAAACCCTATTGAATTATGATGCTCGTCTTCAATGATCCAACGATTAGAATTATCTGGACCAATTAGGCTAAATCCTAGTAATTCTATCAATTTTTGTTCATGTTCAATATTATGTGTTACTTTTTCCATTTCTTAAAAACCTCCTTTTAATTACATTTTATTATATTATAGGATTATTCTAAAAACAAGATATTTTTGCTCAATTTAATTTAAGCGAAGATAGGAAACTTGTTTGTTAATATTAAGAATATTTTAATAAATAAGTAGCAGATATTTATAGAATAAGTTAATAAGGACTATTGATAAAAATATTTAAAATTAATTAAAATAGTGGGAAATTAAACTTAAAGTTAATTGAGATTCGGAAAGATTATTTTCGTGAGCTAAAGTTTTAATTTCTAAATCATATTTTTCTTTTACTAAATTAATTAAAGTTTGTGAATTATTAATATTGGTTATTTTAATTTCTTGTTCTTTAAGATATTTAATTAAAAATTTATTTACTTTTGCTTGAAATAGTTGATATTTTAAAGGAATTGGTGTTATTTCTTGTTTTTTACTGCTTAGATTAATTTGATAAAAATTAAAGTTATAATTTTCATCTAAATCTTCGATGGTTATAGATCCAGGAAAGTAATGAGAAATACAATCAAAATTAAATAAAAGAAGAGTATTAACTGAAAATTGTTCAAAATATTCTTTATAAATTGGTAAACTATAAAACTTATAGATATCAATATAAATGCCATCATAATCTTGACTTAAGGCTTCATAGCTAAAAAAATTATCTTTAGGATACTTTTGATTTAAATAATTTAATTTATTGAAACTATCTAAAGTAAAAATTTTGGCGTTATTTTTAAGTTCGATAAGTAAACAATCCATGGTTCCATTTAAATTTAGATAATGAGCATAAATAGCAATAAAGGGGTGCCAAGATAAATATTCAATCCATTCGTTGCCAATTGTATTTTTAGGGTCTTGGCAAGTTAACCATAAGCCACCATTTGGTTTATTAGGAAAAATATCATCTTTAACAGATTGAAAAGTAATATTATTTAAATAGTTGGTTCCAACATGTAAATAAGTATTCATGATTCCTCCTTTTTTTTATTGCTCTTTATTTTAGCATTTAGTTAAGGAAAAATAAAGTATTTTTTAGTAATATTATAAATAAGCGATTTAAGCAAATAATGGAAGGAAAATCTTGATTTGTTAGTAATTAAATGTATGATTTTTTACATGATAAATCAGTTTTAATTAATTATTATAAAGAAAATAAACCTTTTATTATTAAGTTATTTCAAGAATTATAGGAATAAATTAGGTTTATCAGTAATAGATTCAAAGATCTTAAAAAATAACTAACGAGTATATTGATAGCAATAATTTTGATATTCAATTAGTATGTTAAAAAAACTCAAATTGAGTTTTTTTAATTTTGTTTATTTAATGTAAAAATTGGATCAAAAAAGTATGAACCATATCCTTGAGAAATATTTGAACAATCTTCACTTATGCTTAGAAATTGAGTATAATTAGCATCACATTCCATATTAGGTCCACAAATTTCTGGCTCAGTCTTTAATAATAGTATATTATCAATTATAGTATATTCTCCAGAAGCACCATTTATATTTTCTTTTTTTAGTTCATATGTGCTATCTGCTTTTAATTCTATTGTAAGCGTACCTTTCTCATAATCACCTGTTTGAAAATCTTGAGTTAGAGCAGCAGTACCCTTATAAAAGCCAGTGCAAGTTCTTGTTTTTACATAATCACTTTTTTCTGTTGATTCTTTGCTTTCTTCATTTTGTTTAGTATTTTCAGTAGTTTTATCTTTAATTAAAAATTTGTCATATCCAATATATCCACTCAATGCAATTACTAAAATTACTAATATTATAATTGTAATGACTGAACCATTTTTAGTCTTTTCAACTCCCATTACTTTTCCTCCTATCTTGCATAAATTATAACATTTTTTATTTGATTAAATATATAATTCACAATAAAAGTAAAAGGAATTTACGTATTTTTACATATTAATGAAAAAGTTAAATTAGTATTGCTTAAATAGTATTAAAAATTGATATTTAATTATTACTTAAGAAAAAATAAGAAAATTAGAAGTACAAAATTTATATTACCAATCATGGATCAAATATTTTTAATTTTTAGTTAATTAAAAATTATTAAAAATAATTGACTTAGCACCTTATTTTCCTTATAATTTTAAGAGTAAATAGTTAAAAGTTGAATTAAGCAAATTTGCTCCAAAAATTTAGTTAAAAGTTTGATTTTTTCATTCTCTACCAAAATATTGAACATAACATATATGTAAGAAATTTACGAATGGTGAAGAAGTGATTTCTAAAAATTAGATAATGAAGAATATTGAAAATATATTTAAAAAAACTCTGAGGAATCAGAAGAAATAAAAAATAGAAATATAATAAATTAGAAAGTTGAGTGTATGAAAAAGTTAAATAAAAAAGCAATTACAATTGGTGTAATAGCAGGATTATTAGTATTAATAGATGGTATAATTACAAATATTATGGGATTAAATAGCTCTTTTGTATGGGTCAGTTTCATTAGTTGGACGGTATTTTTTGGTGCATCAGTTAATGAAAGAATAAGGGCTATACCAGGATATGTAATAGGATTTTTTCTTGCAGTTGCAATAATTAATTTTGGTAATTTTTTAAATGGTATATTTAGTTGGACTATTTTTGGTGTTGCGATTTCGTCAATTTTAGCAACAGCAATAATAAACTACATATGCATGTTTTTTGAAAAATTAAAAAAGATTTATCTTAATTCAATTAATGGTATATTCGTGGGTATTGCTATGACATTTTCAAGCCTTGGAATGGGATTAAAACCAGATTCTGTATCTAATTCAATAACTATGCTAATTATAATTCTTATATATGGTATATTAGGTTTACTAAGTGGATATGCAACTATGAAAATAAACTCTAACAGCTAAATATTAAAGAAAATTTTATAAAATAGAGTAGACTCAATTAAATTATTAAAAAAATTAGACTTTTAAAGATAGTATCCATTTAATTTCATTATATTTATTCCAAAACTTTTCTTCTTTTTTAAAAGCTTTTATAATATCTTTCCACATAGTTTTAGCAACAATATTTTTAAGCATATCTGTTTTAGTAACGCTTTTTTCAATTTGTTTTAATACTTTTTTATCTACATGAAAGCCTAAATCATTTGGATTAATTTTTTGAGAAATAATGGCCATTATAGTTCTATAACATTTCTCACATTTACAACAATTATCGCCATTTAAACTTCTGTAGCATACTCTTAAATTAATATTATCATCTGTTTCTTTTATATAATTGCATATTTTTTCTGTCTTTTGTTGTCTATTTGCTTCATATCCTTCATGTAATACGGATGTAGATGCAAATTTAAAATTGTTCTCTATTTCAGGATTAGATGCGCATAAAAAAGTAGTCTCCTTATTATAAGTGGCTGGCATATAAATTGTTTTTACATTATATTTATATGCATAAGGTGCTGCATTTCCAATTAATCCAATTCCGTGTTGCATAGCGTGCCACCAATTGTCGTGTAATATATCATGATATTGTTTTTCTAATTCAGAATTATCAATAAATCTTCTTAAAGCTGAGTGAATTTCTACGTTTTTTAAATTATATTTATTTCCAATATTTTCAATGTAATCTTTGACTACACTCCAACCTTTTTCATTCTCATAATCAATATCTGCACCCCAAATTGTTATTAAATCAGGTTTTTCATTTATTCTTTTAATCAAAGTATAATAAGAATCTACGCCTCCACTGAAAAATGTAATTGTTTTTTCGGGGGGGGTATTATAATAGTTATTTACTTTTTTATGATATTTTATTTTACCTTTAAATTGTATTTTTTTAGAGTACATTTTTTTATATACTTTTTTAATGTTTTTTATAGAATCATAAAAAGTTTTATCTATTTCATCTAAATAGATTATTGCATTATTTACCCATATTATTGGTAAGATGTTACTTAATAATGGAATAGCTAATATACTTTTAGGAATATTATCTATATTTTCGTTATATTCTACTGAGAACAATTCCCCTAACCAAAATAGTTTTTTAAAATTTTCATTTCCTTCTATTTCGTAATTATAAAAAATTTTTTGATTTTTAACATATATATCTTTTATTATAAACTTATTTTTCATTATAACTCCTTCTTAATATATAAATAATACCATAAAATAATTTAAATTGCTATTTTTATATATTTATAAAGATAATAATAAATGAGAAATTTGACTTATATTTTTAAGTATGCTATTTTATTTTTTGTAATTAAATATCTGATAATTATTTTTTATATATTAATTGTAATATTTAAGAAGGTGATTAAAATAACAAATAAAAAAAAGAAAAGTATCAAAGAATTAAAAAAAATTTATAGTTTGTTAAAAAAAGATAAGTTTAAATTAATAATTGCATTTATTTTTATATTTATTAGCTCTTTATTATCTATTTCAAATGGTTGGCTACATGGACAAATAATAGAATCTATAATTGCTTTAAGTATATACAAAGCTTTAATTTTTTTAGGTATTTATTTTGTAATAGAAGTGGTTTTTAATAATATTTTAGATAATATTGGGGTAATGATAGCTAGCAAAGTGGAAGCAAATTTAACTAGAAAAATAAGTACAATTGTTTATAAAAAAGTTTTAAATCTTCCATCTTATGCATTTGAGGAAAAAACAAGTGGTGAACTTATTAATAGAATAACATCTGATACAGAAACATTATCTAATATGTTTAATAATATAATACAAGTTTTGATAAATACAATTGGTTGTATTCTTATATTAATTTACATTTTTTTCAATTCTCTTATAGTTGGATTTGAAATAATTATATTTTTAGTTCTAATATTGATAGTTATTTTAATTTTTAATCCAAAATTAAAAAAAATAAATAAGGAGTTAAAAGAAAAAAAAGATGCTTTTACAGCTGTATCATCTGAAACAATTCGTGGAATTAGAGAAATTAAAACACTTGGGATAAAAGATAACTTAATCAAAGAAGTTGAAGAATTAAAAAAAATAATTTATCAAAAAGATGTAGATGATATTAATTTACATAGAACTTATTCAATGATTATGTGGGTAATTAAATTTATGTTAGAGTGTTTAGTTTTTGCTACTTGTTTAATAGAAATATATTTATCAAAATCCAGCATCGGCTTTTTTATGGCTATGACCTGGTATATATATAGATTTTCTTGGTTAATTGATAATTTAACTGGAATGAATAGAATGTATCAAAAATTTTTTGTTTCGATTAGAAGAATAAATGAAATTATTGATAATAAATTATATGATGATGATAAATTTGGAAATATAAATTTAATTAAGCCAGTAGGAAATATAACATTTGATAAAGTAAGTTTTGGATACAAAAATGAAGATATTACATTAAATAATTTTACAGCAAAATTTGAAACAAATAAAAAGATAGCTATTGTCGGGAAATCCGGTCAAGGGAAATCGACATTATTTAATCTTATTACTAGGATATTTGATGTTAATGAAGGAAATATTTATTTAGATGATATTAATATAAAAGATTTAACGGAAAAATCCTTAAGAAAAAATATTTCAATTATTAGGCAAGAACCATTTTTATTTAACAGAACAATAATTGATAATTTTAAAATCGTAAAGTCAAATATTACTTTAAAAGAAGTAAAAAAATATTGTAAAATGGCATATATAGATGAGTATATTGAAACATTACCACAAAAATATAATACTTTGCTCGGTGAGGGTGGGGTTAATTTGTCAGGTGGTCAAAAACAAAGATTATCTATTGCTAGAGCTTTAGCTAAAGAAAGTAAAGTAATATTATTTGATGAAGCAACTAGTGCTTTAGATAATGAATCCCAAAGTTATATTAAAAAAGTTATAGATAACTTAGTAAAAGATCATACTGTTATAATAGTTGCTCACCGATTGTCAACGATAATTGATTCTGATATTATATATGTAGTTGATAAAGGTAAAGTTAAATCTTGCGGAACTCATAAAGAGTTATTATCTAAATGTAAAATTTATAAAACTTTATATCAAAATGAAGACAATGAGTAAATCATTGTCTTTTTTATATTGCTATTAAGACTATTTCTGTAGGGAAAATATTATTTCCATAATATCTTAAATAAAATTTATAATTTGAATTCATTTCTTTAATCATTCTTGGGATTTTCCACAAATCTTCATGATTATGATAAACAGATATTAAAAGTTTAGGTTTATTTTTAATAATTTGTTTTTTTACTCCTTGTAAAGCTTTTTGTTCATATCCTTCAATATCCATTTTTATTAAAGTAATTTTATCATGAATATCATTATCTAGTTTAACCGCTTGAATACTTTCATCTCCTGTAGTAGAAATAAAATTAGCGGAATTATCTATAGAATTTTTATTTATATATAATGTTTTTTCTTCATTGGAAACAGCTTTGTTTCTAATAATTATGTTTTTAAAATATCTCATGTTATTTTTAAGGCATAAAAGGCTATCTTTTGTTATTTCATAACAATATATTTTTTTATAACTATTCATTCCGAAATAATTTAAAAAATCAATAGTTGTATCCCCAGTAAATGCTCCAACATCTACAAATATTTCATCTTCACTAAGAGATATTATATCTAAGTCAAAATAATGTGGAAAATTGGTTTCAATACAATTTTGTAAAGTATTAAAATCAAAATTATACCAATTATTTAAAATGGCAAATAATAATTTTTTGGAACGATAATCTACTAAATTATTATAAAGCCATTGGTAATCATCAATATGTTCTTTTATAGATTTAGCGCGATTAAACAATTCTTCAAAATTGTTTTCACTTTTTTTAAGTTCTCCCCAATAATTAAATTTTGTAAAAAAATCTTCAATAGCCATTTGAATATTATAATTAATTGAAAGATATTTGTTTTTAATGTAATTAAATATTTCTTCTAAGGATTTACTTTTTATTACTTTTATAAACTCTATAAAATTTTTATCAATTAAATTCATGTTTATCTCCTTTAATAAATTTTATTTTATGCTAAATAATATTTACATAAAATTTACTTTATTACAAAATATTTTTAAGCTTTACTTTGACACATAAAAGAAAGAAATGCTATCCTTAAATTGAAAGATATTTTAGGAGGAAAAATGAAAATAGATTTTAGGGTAGCTACTATAGATGATGTAGAAAATATAATTGATTTATGTAATGAATGTTTTAATGAAAATACGAGTATAGAATATGCTAAGAAAATATTTAATGAAACTAAAAATAATCCAAATGATATTTACTTAATAGGTAGTGTAGATGGAAACGTTATTGCCCATGCTAAAATTACTATTATTAAGACAATGTATGAGGATATGAATACTTATTCAATTTTAAATCATGTTTGTGTAAAGCCAGAATATCGCCGCCATAAAATTGCTACAAAAATGTTAGAAGTGATTGAAAAAATTTGTAAAGAAAAAGGCTGTAAAAAAATGGAACTATGGTCAAATAATGTCCGAAAAGCTGCTCATGCATGTTATAAAAACTATGGCTTCGGTTTAGATGAGGCTGGATTCTTTTCAAAAGAAATTTAAGGAGTAAATTATGAAAATAAGTAATGTTTATATAGGTGGCTGGTTTCAAAGAACTATGCTTCAATTAACAGAAATTTATGATTTTTTAAGAGAGTGTAAAACACAACTTGCGTTAAATAAAAATAAATTGCAAAAATTTCGAGAAGAACTTAATATCGGTAAAATAGAGTACGGAGTATCTGGCGAAGAATTTGTAAGATTTACTACAAGTGATAATATAACAGTTAAAATATTTGAAGATGGTCTTATAGTTTTAAATAATGATAATGTTAGTGAAAATACTTTATTTGCTGACATAGAAAAAGTACGATCTTATTATGAAAATAAATTATCACCAGCTTTCAATTATTTATTTAGTTTAGGTGCACCAGTACCAAAGGAATTAGCTAACATTGAAAGTGTTTATCCATATTTTATAGTTTGTAACAATGCTACTAAGGAGCAAATTTCAGAATTATTAACTCAAACTGAAAAACAAAAATATTTTGAATTTCACAATCCTAATTATGATGTAGTAAGAGGAGATAAATATTATTTTTTAAATAATAAAAAGCAATCATTGGCTAATATTGAAAGATATATTGAAGAACAAGTTTTTATACGTGAATTTAAGGGTCAATTACATCGTTATTTAAATTTGCATAGAATAATTTGGGAAAAAATAGATCATGTTAAAGAAAATGCTAATGTAAAAGGTTCAGAAATAATAAAATTTACTACTAAATTAGAGGGGTATGCTAAAACTATTAATTTAATTGATGGACGTATAAATCAAATGAGTACATATATATCAACACGCGAAAAAATTGCAAAAAATGATAAAGAGCTTGCTGAATTTTTAGCGCTTTCTGGCTATAGATATGAAACGCTTAAAGATACTTTAGATTATATAAATTATTTATGGGATATGACACAAAATTATGTAACATCTGCTCAAAAATTATTTGAAGGAATTAAATCTGATGTTACTAGTGCTTCTGTTAATAATTTAACAATTGTAAGTGCAATGGGAGCAGGTGCTTCAATAATTGCTTTGCTTACTCAATCAGCTCCTGATTTCACACTATTTGGTATTTTTTACTTCTTTATATTAGCCGTAATAGGTTGGGGATCAACAAAGATGTTGTCAGCCATTTCAAAACGCAAAAAATATGAAGTGTCTGATATAGAATATGATAAAAATATAAAATAAAAAAGATAGCTATTAATTACTAAGCTATCTTTTTTGTTCTTTTTACTTTATTATTTTCAAAAGTAATAACTTTGTTAGCAATACTTATTACTTTTGGTTCACGAGAAATTAAAATAATTGTATGATTTTTACTTAATTCTTTTAATATTTTTATAATTCTTTGTTGTTGATCTTTATCTAGCATACTTATAGATTCATCAAATAACATGATTTTAGAGTCTTTTAGTAATACTCTAGCTATGGCAATAGAAATTCTTAAGTTATTTGAAATTTTTGCTCCAGGGCTGTTAATATAAGTATCATACTTATCTTTTAAGGCCATTATATCATCATGTATTCCAAGGTCTTCGCAAGCTTTTTTTACTTTTGAAAAATTACCAATAACTAACATTAAATTGTCTTTGATACTTAAATCAAAAAAATTAGGATCTTTTCTAGTCATAGAAATTAAATTATAGTATAGTTCATCATCTATTTTTTCATAATCATCATCATCAATTAAAATTTCTCCACTATGCTTTCTATTCATTTTCATTAATAAATCAAATACACCTGTTTTCCCTGTACCAGGGCTTCCAGTAATAACTGTAATAGCATTAGCTTGAATATTTAAAGATACTTTATTTAAAATAGGGTCTTTTTTATTTCCGTAAACAACATCAATAAATTTAATTTCTCCTTTATAATTTTTAATAGGAAGTAGTTTATTTTGTTTTTCTGCTTTAAATTCTAATAATTTGTTTTGCCTTTTTAATGAAACTTTAAAGTCTTCTAAGCCAATCATAAGTGTACCGATAATATCGTAATTTTCAATTATTTTACCATAATATGTATAAATTACGATTATTGTTCCGATTTCCATTTTTCCTTTTAGGCATAAGAACATCCCATATATAGCAAGGATATATCTGGCAATTTCAATAATCGCCAAAACTATTTGTTTCACTACAACTGTAAATATATTATAACCTTTATTAGATAATAAATAATCATGACAAATTGTATCAACTCGATCTTTAACGCTTTTAAAAATATAAAATCCTTTTATTTCCCTAACAGTATTAAAAACTTCATGAGTCATAGCTATTTTTTTATCTAATTTGTTTTTCCGTTTATTATTTTTTTCTTTTGTCTTATTGCCTGTTATTATGAAAATACCAAAAGCAAGAATAGCAACACATATTGTAATTATAAATATTTTTAAATCAATTGTATAGAAGTAATAAAAGATTATTATAAATTCTAAAATTCTTACAATTTTTATAATAGCATCACATAAAAATAATACGATAATATCGACATCATTGTTAATAATATTTGTAAACTCTCCTAATTTGAATCGCGATAAACTATATAAAGAATTGTTAACAACTGAATTATATAAAGTATTCGTATATTTACTATACATTTTATTAAATAGTTTATGATAAATTACTTCATTAATGCAGGCACTCATATAATAACCAATAGTAAATGCTAAAGTAATTAGAATTGTTCTAATGCAAGGACTATATTTACCGATAGTTAAATAATCAATAGCTTTTCCCCATAAAATAGGAATGATTAATAAAGTTCCCCTATAACATATAGAAATAATAGTTTTTAATATTATTTCAAAAGAACAGCTTTTTAATATTTTTTTTGTTTCCTTACCTATTGCCGAATTCATATATTTACTCCTAACTACCTAGTTTAAATTAATTATAGCCTTTTTTAAATAATTTTACAATTAAAAAAAACCTAATTTTAAACTGAATTAAGTTGTCCAATATAAAAAAGGTTTTTAAAAAATAATTTTATAATTTTAATTTTCAAGATTATTTAATTGATTTTCACATTTTTCTTTATCTTGGGATATTTTATTACAATCAGCTTGTTCAATTTTATACCATCCTTTTTCGCTCATGAAATTAAAAATATCTCTTTGTATTTTTTTTGTATCATTAAATAAATCGGTTATATCACTTTCTAATTTTTCTGTACTAGTTTCAGTAATAGCTGTTGCATAGTTTTTTACCATATTTTTTTCAAGTTCTAATAATATGTTTAAAATTTTTTGATCTTTTTCCATTTTTTCACCTCTCTAACCCATAATTTTTAAAATTTTTTCACAAGCATTTTTATGTAAATCCGCTGTGTTACATATTAATGTTTGAGCATTTTCATCATCTACTTCATCTTCAAAGTGTTTGTAAGCATTATAGCAGTTTAAATTCCAATTAAATATATCTGCTAAATAACTTAAATCTTTTGTACTTAGACAATTATCTTTTTTCATTTTTTACCTCCAAAATTAATATTTTCAATTTTTCAATTTTTATACTTTTTTTTAAAAATCTCTATAACTTGCTATCAATACTACATTTAGAATTATCATTATGTGAAAATAAAAAAGATTTACTAAAACTATAGTAAATCTTCATCCTCATAGACTAAACTTAAAATAATATTTATGGCTTCATTAGTCATAACTTCGGTATTTAAATTTTGGTAATTATTATAAATAATTTCATTACAAAGATTTTCAACTAATCCAATTATTAAATACACTTTTTCTAAAATATTATCTATTTTAAAATCATTAAATTCTAATATTTTTACAATCCTATTTGCCATCATTTCTTTTCGATTTAAAAATAATTTATTAATATCTTTATCAGAATAAGATAAAGATTTTAATTCTTCATTAGCCACTTTAGTTAATTCTTTTTGTTTGATTAAAATTGAAATTAATCTTTTCAATAATGGTTCAATATTGTTCAAAGTTATTTTTTCACTATTAAGAATTTCTAAAATTGGAAACATTATTTTATCAAAATAAAGATTAATACCTTCCATTAATATATCTTTTTTATCTTTAAAATAATTATAAATTATTCCAGTAGACACGCCGGCATATTTAGCTATTTCAGCGGTGTTAGTATTATGAAACCCTTTTTTACAAATTAGTTCAAAACCTTTTTCAATTATTTTATTTCTTTTTTCGATTGATCTTTTTTGTTTCGGCACTCGAATAATGGTTGGCATTTTATCATCTCCTTATCTATTATACTATCTTTAACCATATATTTCAATAAGTGAAAAATATTTCATATTAATAAACTTGAAAAATATTTCATTTTATAGATAATTTACAAATTTTTTTAGTTTTGATAAAATAAGATTAGAAAAGAGGCGTTTTGATGAAAGCTAGAACTAGATTTGCACCAAGTCCTACTGGATATATGCACATTGGTAATTTACGAACAGCAATATTTGAATATTTGATTGCTAAGTCTAATAACGGACAATTTATTTTAAGAATAGAAGATACTGATCAAAAAAGAAAAGTTGATGGAGCAATTGATTTTATATATGATACTTTAAAATTATGCAATATTAAAGTTGATGAAGGACCAAATAATGTTGGAATGGTTGGACCATATATTCAAAGTGAACGTGTAAAAATATATAAAGAATATGCAGAAAAATTAGTTGAAATGGGCAAGGCCTATTATTGTTTTTGTAGTGAAGAGCGATTAGAAGAATTAAGAAAGAAAGCTCAAAACGCAAAAAGGCCTTTCATGTATGATGGCCATTGTAAAAAATATAGTAAAGATGAGATAGAGGAAAAAATTAAAAATGGTGAAAAATATGTTATCCGTCAAGCCATGCCAAAATATGGGACTTCTGATTTTGAAGATGTTGTTTACGGAAAAATAAAAGTTGATAATAGTGTTTTAGAAGATCAAATCTTATTAAAAAGTGATGGTTACCCTACATATAATTTTGCTAATGTTATCGATGATCATTTAATGGGAATAACTCATGTTATTAGAGGTAATGAATATTTAGCACAAACACCAAAGTATAATTTATTATATGAAGCATTTGGTTGGCAAGCTCCTATTTATATACATGTTCCTATGGTATTAGGAAGCGATGGCATAAAACTTTCTAAACGTAATGGTGATGCATCGTTTATGGATCTATATAATGATGGTTATCTTCCAGAAGCTATTGTTAACTATTTAGTACTTTTGGGTTGGAGCCCAGCAAATAATCAAGAAATTTTTTCAATAGATGAGTTAATTGCTAATTTTGATCCTAAAAGAATTAGTAAATCACCTGCTGTTTATGATGTTAAAAAATTAAATTGGATAAATTTCCAATATTTAAGAAAAATGGAAAGTAAAAAATATATAGAGTTTATTAAACCTTTTTTAGAAAAAACATATAATTTAAATGGGAAAAGCGATGAATGGATAAATAAGTTAATCTTACTTTACCAAAATCATATTAATTACGGAAAAGAAATTTCTAAAGAAGTTGAGTTATTTTTTAAAAAAGAAATTGATTTAGATGAAGAGTGCAAAAGCTTTATGCAACAAGATGGGGTAGATCAAACAATAAGTATTTTTAAAGAAAAGATTAAACATATTGAAGAATGGACAATTGAAAAAATTAATGATGTTATAAACGATGTAAAAGTGGAAGCTGATGTTAAAGGTAAAATGTTATATATGCCTATTCGTATTGTTACTAGCGGTATTATGCATGGTCCGGAATTAGCAGATACAATTTATTTAATAGGAAAAGAAACTATTTTGAAAAGGTTAGAAAGTTGGGAATAAAATGAAATTTTATAATACTTTAAGTAAAAAAATAGAAGAATTTCTTCCTTATGAAAAAGGAATAGTTAGAATGTATACTTGTGGGCCAACTGTTTATCATTATGCGCATATTGGAAATATGCGAACTTATATTATTGAAGATTTATTGGAAAAATCTTTAAAATATTTAGGATATGATGTTAAAAGAGTCATGAATATTACGGATGTAGGTCATTTACAAAGTGATGGAGATGTTGGCGAAGACAAAATGAGTATTGCAGCTAAAAGAGAACGTAAGACTTCTAAAGAAATTGCTGAATTTTATACTAATGAATTTTTTCAAGATTGTAAACTTGTAAATGTAACAAAACCAAAAATTGTCGCCAAAGCAACTGAACATATCGATGAGTATATTAAAATAATTTCTAAATTATTAGAAAAAAATTTTGCTTATATAAGTAATGGAAATGTTTATTTTGACACAGAAAAATTTGCAAATTATTATGAACTATCTGGGCGTAAGGCTGATGAACTTCTTATCGCTGTTAGAGATGGTATAGAAAAAGATATTGATAAAAAAAATCCTTTTGATTTTGGCTTGTGGTTTACTAATTCAAAATTTACTAATCCCGAATTGACATGGGATTCCCCTTGGGGAGTTGGTTATCCTGGGTGGCATATTGAATGTAGTGGAATTTCATTAAAATATTTAGGAGAACATTTAGATATTCATTGTGGAGCTGAAGATGCTGTTTTTCCACACCATTCTAATGAGATTGCACAAAGCGAAGCTTATTTAGGACATAAGTGGTGTAATTATTGGTTACATTTATCTTTTTTAAATATTAAAAATGT
This sequence comes from uncultured Bacilli bacterium, assembly GCA_947627995.1. GTDB lineage: Bacteria > Bacillota_I > Bacilli_A > RF39 > UBA660 > CANQYE01. Next base: position 4,497 of record CANQYE010000016.1, on the reverse strand, counting down.
TAAGATGAGTAAAAGTAAAGGAGATATCATTAGAGTTAAAACTTTAAAAGAAAAAGGGTATGATCCTTTGGCGTTTCGTTTTTTAATATTGAATTCTTATTATCATAAGCAATTAGAATTTAGTTTTGAGCTTTTAGATGAAGCTGCTAATCAATATAAAAAACTTAAGAAAAAAATTCAAGATATACAAGCAGATGATCTTATAGATGAAAATCAATATATTATATATGATGATAAATTTAAATATGAGATTGGTAATGATTTAAACTTTTCTAATGCTATTGCCTTAATTCATAAGCTCATTAAAGATAATAAAGTTAGTAATAGTACTAAAATTAGATTAATAGACAATTGGGATTGCGTTTTAGGATTAGATTTATTTAAAAAAGAAGAAAAGAAAATAGAAAATGAAGCTTATATTTTAGAAATGATTGAAAAAAGGAATAAAGCTAAAAAAGAAAAAGATTTTGTTAAAGCAGATGAGATTAGGGACAATCTACTAAAACAAAACATAGTTTTAATAGATACAAAAGAAGGAACTAAATTCGAGGTTAAATAATGGACTTAATAATTTTACTTTTAGTAATTATAATTCCTTTATTTGCGCAATTTAAAATATCTAATAATTATAGGAAATATAAAAACGTTTTTAATAAAAAAAGGTTAAGTGGGTTTGAAGTTGCTAGATTATTATTAGATCATAATAATTTAAAAGATATCTATGTTGTACAAACAAATAGTATTTTATCAAATCATTATGATTTAAATCGTAAAGTAGTAAGACTATCTAAAGACATATTTAATGATGAAAATATAGTATCTTTAGTAGTTGCTGCTCATGAAGTGGGACATGCTATACAAGATAAAGAAAATAATAATTTTGTAAGATTACGTGGGAATATTTTTAAAATATTTAATATTACCACTATAAGCAGTTATCTTCTAATTGTTTTAGGTTTTATTTTTCATCACATTGAATTAATTCATTTAGGTATAGCTTTTATTGTATTTGATCTAATTTTTGAATTAATTACATTACCAATTGAATTTAATGCATCTTCTATAGTATTAAAAGAAATGGAAGATTTAAAATTAATTGATGAAATAAATAGAGAAAAAATAATGGCACTTTTTTTCTCTTGTAATCTTATATATATAGCATCAATTTTGAATATAGTAAAAGTAATTATTCATCGTATTAAAAACTGAAGATTTGCATTTTTATTTTAAAAGTTATATCATAATATATGAAAAGAGGTAAATATGAAAAAATTAAGAAAAATTCTAGTTATAATATCAATATTTTTAATTGCCGGATGCGCTAGTAAAAATGGTTATGATGAAAATAAAAATTATATTAAAGAATTAAATAATATTAATAATTTTATAAAATTATATGAAGATGTACAAACTTCAGTTGTAGTTATTGGCCAAACAACATGTTCCCATTGTATAAATTTTAAACCTACTGTAAATAAAATAGCTTTTGATAAAAAAATAGATATTTATTGGATGGAATATGATAAATTAAATGGAAATGATCGAAGAAAATTAGCTGAGTTAAATGAAAATTTTGAAAGTATTAGTACGCCATATACAATTTTTATTAAGAATAATGAAATAGTAGATGAATTAATCGGGGAAACTTCATACGATACATTAGAAGCAAAAATTGAAAATAATAATATTAAGTAGGTGTAATTAATGACATATGAATATATATTGAATTTTAAAAAAAATTATCCAACTACCATAGCATGGAGATTAAAAAAACATTCAGCAATTATAGATAAGCATTTAAATCCAGATGAAAAAGTAATTTATGCTTTTATGGGTCAAAAAAACGATCGATTTTATGATATTTTTGGAACTGCAGTAATTGCTCTTACTAATAAAAGGATTTTGATTGCTCAAAAAAGAGTAGTTTTTGGCTATAAATTAAATGCGATAACACCCGATTTATTTAATGACATGCAGGTTTATCAAGGACTAATTTTTGGTAAAGTAACCATTGATACAATCAAAGAAAAAGTCGTTATTTCAAATTTATCTAAGCATTCTCTACCAGAAATTGAAACTCAAATAACATCATTTATGATGAGTGAGAAACAAAAATATAAAAATATAGAAACAGAAAACCGATAAGAATATTTAACACTTTTTCAAACTAGGCATAAGTTATATCAGGGGGTAACATTGATGTTTGAAAAATATATTATTCAAGACGGAGATAATTTAAATATAATTGCTAATCGTTTTAATACCAAAAAAAATGTTATTAAGGATATTAATAATATAGCTTTTGAAGATATGCTAAGAGCTGGTATGGAAATTATTGTTCCAAAAGGAAGCAAAAAATATTTCGATTACTATACTATTAAAAAGGGGGATACTTTATATCAAATAGCTTTACAATACAATATTAATCCAGAATTATTAGCAAATATGAATGGACTTAACATGAGTGATTATATATATCCAGGTCAAGAAATTTTAATTCCTAAAAATGGTTATAGCTATTATATTACTATGGAAGGCGATACTCTTGATACTGTAGCTGATAAATTTAGAACTGATGTTGCAAAAGTATTAAATGATAACGAAACAATTTATTTACTTGCAGGTCAATTGTTAGTAAAAGAAAGACAAAATTAACGTTTGTCTTTCTTTAATTTATATAATATAATAATATAATAGGGAGCTGGTTAATGTGATATTAAGAAAGCCATATGCATTTTTAATTAAACATTTTCGTATTATTCATATTATATTATCTATTCTTCTTGCTTATTTATCCATAATGACTTATCGAGTTGTTAAATTTTTTAATGGCTATGTAGAGAATGGTTATTATACATATAGTACTAATATAGCAGGATCTTACATTAATTTTTTAATGTATATAGCAGTAATAATAATTATAGGCCTACTTATTTTTATTTACTTTTTATTAAAAAACAAAGATAAGCCGCGAAAATTTTATATATATAGTATTATTTATTATATTTTATTATTGTTTTTATTAACATCTTGTTATGATGTTTTAAGAACCTTCGAAACAAGTGTTATAGAAGTTACAGCAGCAAGATTTTATCGTGATTTTGCTGTAATATCTTTTGTTTTGCAAATAATATTTACAATCTATATGAGTATTAGAGCAAGTGGTTTTAACATAAAAAAATTTAATTTTAAAGCTGACTTGGCAGATTTAGAATTGACTGAAAAAGATAATGAAGAGTTTGAACTTGCAGTAGGTGATCAATCCTATAAAATTAAAAGAAGTTTAAGGCGATCTTTAAGAGAGTTTAAATATTATTTTTTAGAAAATAAATTTATAGTAGTATGCATGTTGATTATTGCTATAGGAATTACATTAACTATTTTTTATCTAAATCAAAATGTTTATAGTAATGTTTATAGTGAAAATCAAACATTTAATGTTAATAATTTCCGTTTAAAAGTAACAAGTACTTATATAACTAATTTAAAATATAATGGTGAAGTTTTAAATAAAGATAAATATTATTTAATTTTAGGATTAAATATTAAAAATAATTTAGCACAAAAATCAACTTTAGATATAAGTGATTTTAAGATAGTTGCAAGTAATAATAAGTTTTATTATCCAACTCAATCAAAAAATGAACATTTTGTTGATTTAGGAATTCCTTATACTAAAGAAGAAATAGATAAGAATGCTGAAGTGGACCGAATTCTTATTTATGAAATTGCAAAAGAAGACATTAATTTGAACTTTACTTTTCGAATTGTAAACAGTATTAATTATAAAGTAGGAGAAATAGTTGCAAAGTATACAGAAACAAGATTAGATCCAATAATTATAGCTAATGAAAATCAAATAAATAAATTTAACAAAAATGAAGAAATTGATTTTAATGGATCTCTGCTTAATAATAGTAAACTAACTATAATAAATAATCAAATTTTAAATATCTATACATATGATGAAGAAGTTTGTTCAACTAAAAATAATTGTTTTAATAAAACATTATTTATTACACCAAAGAATCCAGAAAATAGATTAATGTTAATGGAATATGATTTAATTTTAGATGAAACTATACCATACTACTATAACATAAAAAATAATAAATATTTTTTCATTAATTTTATGACAATAAAATATATTATTAATGGTAATGAAAAAAGTTTTAAAGTCATAGATAGAACACCTAACAATTTTAAAGATAAAGTAGTTATTGAAATACCATATGAAGTAAGTAATGCTTCAGCTATTAATGCTATAATAAATATTAGAAATATTAAATATGATATAAAATTAAAATAGAGATTGAAAAAACTTATAAGTTTTGATATAATCTCTATGCATGGGGCTTTAGCCAAGTGGTAAGGCGTGGGTCTGCAACACCCTGATCACCGGTTCAAATCCGGTAGGCCCCTCCAATATGATAGGAAACTCGAACTTTTGAGATTTCGAGAGTAATAAATGCTAACAGAAATGTTAGTTTTTTTGTT
>CANQYE010000015.1 GCA_947627995.1 uncultured Bacilli bacterium | reverse complement strand
TTCAAATTTGTTGAAATAATATTTGAAAATGAGAATATTTCTAAAAATATAGAAAAAACTACTTTAGAAAAAATTAAATTACTTCAAATGGTAATGGAATCAACATTAAATAATAAAACTTTTTCTTATAGTGAACTTTCTGAAATGATTGGATTAGATATAGCTGATACTAAAAATATTTATACTTTATATATTTATAATACAAATAGTGTGACTTTAACTCCTAAAGAATTTGTAAACTTTATTTTAGAAAATAAAAATGATCAACTGCTTTCTAATATTTCTAAAAATACTTTAAATGAACTACAATTGCTTAAAGAGATTATGGATTCTGTTTTAACAAACAAAAAATATAGTAGTGATAGTCTTTCTCAATTATTAAGTATTGATAAAAGCAACGTAGATTTACTTTATGGTTTATATAGTTCATTATATGTAAATGAAAATTATTCTCTATCTATGTATGATTTTATCAACTTCATTCTTGATGATGTTATTACTAACAATAATTACGCTGCTAATTTTGATAATAATAAAATATCTAAATTAAATATTGTTAAAGTTATTATGAATAATAGTTTAAATAATACAAAGTATTCTAAAGATGAAATGTTTACTATCCTTAATAGACTAACTAATAAGCTTGAAAAAAATATGATTGAAATGCTTTATATTTATTATGGAAGTAATAATCAATATAATGAAAAATGGCAAATGACAGTTGAACAATTTGTTGATGATTTAAACAATGATGTTTTAAAAGACGATCGTTTTACAAATTACATTGATGCTGATATGAAGAAAAATATTATTGATGCAAAAGCTACTATAAAAAATGCTAGAAAATTATTAGTAGGGAATTCTTACTCAAGAATAGTTTTAAATACAAATTATGATTTAGAAGGAAATAAGACTTTTAAAGCAATTCAAAATATTAAAAAATTATTCAAAAAAGATCTAAAGGAATTTTATGTCATCGGTGATTCGCCAATGGCTTATGATATAAGCACTACATTCAATAAAGAGTTAAATTTAATCACTATTATTACAATGATTGCTATTTTTATAGTTGTGGCTATTACATTTAAATCTATAATTATTCCTACGATTTTAGTACTTATAATTCAATGTGCAGTATACTTAACAATGGGTATTTTATCTTTCACAGGAGATAATGTTTATTTCATTTCAATTTTAATTGTTCAAAGTATTTTGATGGGTGCTACTATAGATTATGCTATTCTTTATACTTCATTTTATCTTGAACATAGGAAAAAATTAAATATAAAGGAAGCAGTAATTGAATCATATAATAGATCTATTAATACTATTTTAACATCAAGCTCCATACTTACTATAGTAACTTTAGTTATTGCTAGTTTTACTTCAGCAATTGCAGCTAAAATTTGCAAAACAATTTCGGCTGGAACTATTTGTTCAACAATATTAATTTTACTTTTATTACCAGCAATTTTAGCTTTTTGTGATAAATTAATAGTAAAAAAAAATAAATAAATATCTATTATTATAGATATTTTTTTTATAAAATGTTATTATATAAAATAATTGTTAAAAATTTTAAAGAAAATATTGTGAAATAATGAAAATTTAAAAAAGGAGAATACGAAAATGATAAATGAAGAAAATTATTTAATTAATAATTTAAAACAAGGTAGATATTTAAATGTAGTTTTATTATCTCATAATGCATATTGGCCAGTTATTCAAAAATTACAAAATAAGTTTGAAAGATTTAATCTTCAAATATTTGGTGGAAGTACCTCATATATAAAATCAAAAATAAATGATACAAGTAGACAAATAGATGATTGTGATTTAATTATTTTTTATAGTTCAAATTTTTATGATGAAAAAGAAATGAATGAATTAAAAAGTATAGCATCGAAAATTTCAGAAGAAAAGGAAAAAAGAGTCACCATTGGCTATTATGCTACTCCTAAGCCACCTGTAATAGATTTGCCTAATGTAAAAATTATTAGCTTTAATAATAACCAAGAGAAGACTGAAAATTTATATTTAGATGAATATTCAGGACTTTATGATTTAGTAGAAATAACTTTAATTAAACATGATAATTATAATTTAGGTAAAAATATTGAGTTAATAAAAAAGAGTAACTAGTTTATTTTTTTTAAATATGATAAAATAAAGAAAAAAATTTTTATTGGAGTAATATTATGGAGTTAAGAAAAAAATTAAAAAAAGCTGCTAAAAAAAGTTTAAAAAAACATTATTTAATTTTTGTTGTAATATGTTTAGTGGCATCATTTATTGGTTCTGAATTTATTGACTCGTTAAAAGTTACAAGAATTGAAAGACCACAAATAAAACTAGTTTTTTCTCCCAATAAAAATTTTAAAAATATTATGGAAACCCCAAATATTAAAAAAGTAAATGAAAAAACAATTGTTTATAATAAATCTCGAAAAAAAACTAATAAAGTTATAGAATATAAAAGAGGAGCATTTGCTAGTATTATTAATTCATTTAATTCTGGATCATTTTCTGTTCTCATTTTAAAGGGATTAAATACAATATTTCATTCTGAAAATATAACTTATATATTCTTTATTTTAGGTTTTTTAATATTATATTTTTTATTCTGGTATTATATAATAAATACTTATAAAGTAGTATCAAGAAGATTATTTTTAGAAGGAAGAATATATAAAAGTGTACCCATTCAACGTTTTGGCTTCTTATTTAAAATAAAAAAATGGAATAAAGCTTCTAAAAGTATGTTTATTACATCATTATTTAAATTATTATGGTTTCCAACTATAATAGGTTGGATTATAAAAAGATATTCGTACTATATGGTCCCATATATTGTAGCAGAAAATCCAGATATTCCATCATTAAAAGCGATTACAATTTCTAAACAAATGATGAAAAATCATAAATGGGAATGTTTTAAATTAGAAATGTCTTTTATATTATGGGAATTATTAGGAATAATAACTTTTAGTATTTCAAAACTATTATATTCTAACCCATATAAAATAGCGACATTTTCAGAATATTATAAAGAATTAAGGGAAAATTATCTTAGAAATAATAAAGAAGCAGAGATATTGTTAAATGATAAATATTTATATATTAAAGCTTCTCAAGAAAAACTAAATGATACATATCAAGATATCATAACAGAAACAAATTTTAAAAATACAATTTCACTTACTGGGATTAAAGGATTTTTAGCTAAAAATTTTGGAATAAGTTTATATAATAAAGAAGATCATGATAAAATTGATAAAGAACAAATTATAGTTGCTAAAAAAAGCATATTTAAAAAAATCTTAAATGGCAATTGCTATCCAACTAGACTTTCACCTTTAAAAGAAAAAAAGAAAAAATATCGAATAGATTCAATAAACTATTTGCGTATATATTCAATTACTTCTTTAATTATACTATTTTTCCTATTTTCTATAGTAGGTTGGATATATGAAGTTAGTTTACATTTAATTAAAACAGGTGAGATTGTTAATAGAGGATCTTTATATGGCCCATGGTTACCAATTTATGGTGGTGGTTCTATTTTAATTTTGACTTTATTATATAGATTTAGAAAAAAACCTTTATATTTATTTTTATCGGCGATATTAGTTTGTGGATTAGTAGAATATTTTACCTCTGTTTACTTAGAAGTTGTATATCATAAAAAATGGTGGGATTATAGTGGGTATTTTATTAATCTCAACGGAAGAATTTGTGCAGAAGGATTATTAGTATTTGGTTTAGGAGGATTTACTATTGTTTATGCAATAGCTCCATATATAGATAATTATTTAAGAAAATTAAAAAAAGAAATGTTAATTATAATTTGTAGTATATTTATTAGTTTTTATACAATTGATCAAGTTTTTTCTATTAAAAATCCAAATACAGGAAAAGGAGTTACATCTTATAAACAAGTAACGTAAAAAATTAATACTATAAAATTTAAAAAATTCAAATAAAAGTAATTGACAAATGTTAAAAATTGGAATAAAATCAATTTAAATTACTTAGGGAGGTTTTTATGTCTAGTATAAAATTTATGATAAAAAATTTTTCTATTAAAACTTTTGTAGCTACACATATTTTCTGCCTAAAAAATTTATTAATGAAAACAACATTTAAATTAATTTAATGTTGTTTTTTTTAAGAGGTGAATAAAATGAAAAATATATCTTTAGAGAAATTATTAAATTTAGTCAAAACATACGATCCTAAGTCAATTGATTTAATTAAAAAAGCATATGAATATGCTAAAACCATGCATGAAGGTCAATTTAGAAAAAGTGGAGAGCCTTATATAATTCATCCCTTATGTGTTGCTTATTACCTTGCTCAAATGAATGCAGATAGTAAAACTATTTGCGCAGGAATTTTACATGATACAATTGAAGATACAAAAAGCACTAAAGAAGAATTAATAGATTTATTTGGACCAGAAATCGCTCAATTAGTAGATGGTGTAACTAAACTCCCAAAATTTAATTTTTCTTCTAAAAATGAAGAAACTTATGCTAATGAAAGAAAATTTATTCTTGGTTTATTAGAAGATGTACGAATTATATTTATAAAATTATGTGATCGACTTCATAATATGAGAACATTAAATTTCATGCCAGAGTATAAACAAAAAAAGATTGCTAATGAAACTCTACAAATTTATGTTCCATTGGCCAAGCAAATAGGAGCAAGTAAAATTAAACATGACTTAGAAGATTTAGCTTTTTATTATTTAGAAAGAGATACTTATAAAAGCATTGAAGAAAAACGAAATGAACTATTTACTAATATTTATCAATTTGAAGAAGAAATTTTATTTCATGTTTCTAAGTTATTGAAAAATAGTGAAATACCTAATAAATTAAAATTTGAAATAAAAAACATTTATTATATTTATAGAAAATCAAATAAAAATTTAAATATTTATGATATTTTAGCATTGAAAACTATTGTTGATAATATAAATAATTGTTATAAAACTATGGGAATACTTCATGGAGAATACCATCCTTTAAATGAAATAAAAGATTCTATTTATGTACCTAGAGCTAACATGTATCGTTCTTTGGATACAATCTTGATTGGACCAAATGGAAAATTATTTCAAGCTCAAATTAGAACTGATGAAATGGATAAAGTAGATACTTACGGACTTGCAGTTCATTGGGTGAAACATAAAGAAGACGCAGGATATCAAATGGAAAAAGATTTAAAAACAAATTATCAATGCTTTGATTCTTTAAATGAAATTAATAAATTAAGTAAAGATAATCAGCAATTTATAAGCAAAGTACAAAGAGAATTATTTTCAGATAAAATCTATGTTTTTACCCCAAGAGGAGAACCGATTGAACTTCCTATAGGATCAACACCAGTAGATTTTGCTTATAAAATACACACAGATATTGGAAATTCTATGGTAAAAGCTATGGTAAATGATAAATTTGTTCCAAACGATTATGTATTAAAACCAAATGATCGTGTGTACATTATAACGAATTTTATCCAACTAGGAAATCGACAAGATTTATTAGAGGATGCTACTACATCTCTTGCAATTAGTAAGATTAAAAAAAATAATTAAAAATTCTTTGTATACTTTTAATAATTGGTTTATAAAATCTATATTTTAAATTTGACATATTATGGAAATATGTTAAAATAATATAGATTTTTTATAAGGTTTAAAGGAGAAAAAATGAATATAGGTATAGATTTAAGTTCTTTTTTAAAGAATGAGTTTTTAATAAATGATATTTTAAATAAATATTCTAGTAATAAAAAGCATTTAAAAAAAGTTTTAATAAAATACTTATTAAATAATATTAATTATTCGGCGTTAAAAGATTTTAATGTTTTAAATCATAATTCTATTAATTTATTTATTTTTACACCTTTTGAAAATAGCTATATTAAAATAATTATTGAAGAGTTATTAAAAGAAAAAGAAATTAATTTTTTTGAAATAATTTGTTGTGAAAAAAAATATCGTAATGAATTAATCAAAAATAGAAATATTTTTTATATGATTAGTAAAAATGCTAGTTTTTTAGATGAAGTAAATTCTTATGTAAAACAATGCTTATTTTTAGGCATTCATGATAATTATTTATCATTTAGTTCTAACACTAATGTATTTAATTATATTTTTGAAAACCAAAAAAGAATGGAAAGACAAATTAAAGATCCAATAACAGTTTTAAGTAATGTACCATCAATTGATAAAATATGGACTAGAAATTTTTCTATAAATCAAGCAACAGTTGATATAAAGAGAAATATGAATGTTTGTGATTATATTTATTCTAACGTTTGTAATAATTTAGATGCTAAGGCTTTAAATTTTATTCTTGAAGGTACTAGTAAAACTTTTACTTTTAAAGAAATTTATGAAGCAATTGATAAAATGGCTGCGGAGTTAAAAAATAATTTTGAAAATGTTTCTAATGAAGTTATAGCAGTTTGTTCTCCTAATACTCCAGAAGCTATTATAAGTGTATTAGCAATTAATAAAGTAGGAGCCACTTGTTTATTGTTACATCCATTATTATTAAAAAATGATATAAAAGATAGTTTAATTGAAACTAAAGCAAAAATGATTATTACTACTGATGTCACAAAAAATACAATTTCTGAAATTGTCGATGATACTTATGTTGAAAAGATTTTTGTTTCTTCAGTAGCCAGATCTTCAAAATTACCTATTAAAGTGCTTTATAATTTAAAAAATTTAACTTCTAATCCTAAATTATTTAAAAAAGGTCCAAAAGAAGCTTCGATTAATAAACTAATAATTAAATCTGCTAAAAACAATAATACAGAATCAAATTATATCCCGAATAAAATAGCGTTTTTATTAAAGACTGGTGGAACTACAAATAAATCAAAATTAGTTAGTATTACAAATGAAAATATTATAGCAAATATTGAGCAATTAAAATATACTATTCCTTCATATAAACCATTTGATGTAATAGAAGGAATTACTCCTTTATTTCATGGCTTTGGTTTAGTTGATGTAATTTTGACGGGATGGAGTGCTAATTTGACAATTGATTTGCATCCAAGATATAGTGAAAAATCATTTGCAGCTTCAATTAAAAAAAATAAACCATCACTAATTCTTGGGGTTCCAACATTATATAAAAAGATGCTTTATAATAAATATATAAAAAAAGGATATTATCCATACTTAGAGGTTATGATTAGTGGAGGAAGTATATTAGAAAAAGGATTAAAAAATGATATTAATAATTGGCGATATGAACATGGCATGACAAATCCTATATTTAATGGATATGGTTTAACACAAAGCACTTCTGCAATTGGTTTTACAGGATTAAATGCTACACATGAAGATAGTGTAGGATTTCCTTTACCTTACAATAATGTAAAAGTTGTTAGTTTAACTGACGGTCATGAACTAGGATATAATGAAGTTGGGGAATTATGTGTAAGTGGACCAACAATCATGAAAGGATATTATCATAATAAAAAGGAAACAGAAAAAAATTTAAAAGAAGAAAATGGCAAATTATGGCTTCATACTGAAGATATTTGTACTATTTTAGAAAACGGAGAGATTTGTTTTGTAGATAGGAATAATGCTTTAATTATTGTTAGTGGTGTAAATATTTATCGAAGTGAGGTAGAAAAAGTAGTAAATGAATTGGATGAAGTAGATGAATGTGCAGTAGTAGCTATACCTCACGAATTTAAAATGAATGTTCCTAAAGCATATGTAGTTTTAAAAAATAAACTAATATTAACTGATGAATTAAAAGAAAAATTTAAACAATATTGTAATTCTAAATTAGATGTTTATCATAAAATATATGATTTTGAACAAATAGAAAAGCTTCCGCTTACAAATTTAACTAAAGTAGATTATAAAATATTAGAAGCACGTGAACAAAATATGGCAAAAACTTTAAGAAGGTGAAAAAATGAAAATTTTTTTTGATATCGATGGGACTTTAACTGATTTTGAAGGATTTATTTTAAAACATAGAAATTATATTGAAAAAAAATATGGATTTTCTATAACTAATAAAAAAGGTTATGATATTGATGAAATGTTTGAGTTAAAAGAAAAATTTTTTGACCAAGGATTTTCTAAAGAAGTTTCAAAAGCAAAAAGTGAAAAAATTTTAAATGAATTTTGGTATAAATATTATTTCAATTATTGCGTTATGACTAAATTTAGAAAAGGTGTTAAAGAGACTTTAAATAAATTAAAAGAAAGTGGCTATGAAATAATTATTGTCTCTTCAAGGAAAAAAACATGTGACAAAAGCTTTATTGGGAAATTAGTTAAGTATTCAACAATATTAAAATTTAAATTTAATAGAATAAATTATAACGAAATTGTTTTTTTTGAAAATGATGAAGAAAAAATGAAATATTTAAAAAAGCAAGACAGAGATAGTATTAAAGTTGATGATAAACCAGAAATAATTGATGAATTATCTACTTATTCAAAATGTATATGTGTTTCTTCTTCTTACAATGATAAAAACTTTAATGAAAATGTATGTAAAATCCAATCTTTTGAAAATGATGAAGTAATAAATCAAGTAGATGAGATTATTAAAAGAGAATCTAGTCTGGATAGCATTTCTAATTTACAATTATATAGTGGCATAAAAAAAACTGAAAGATTTTATAAAATTATAAAAGCAATTGGAACACCATTTGTAAAGATTGCTTTTAAACCAATAATCTTGAATAAACAAAACATTTCTTCTGAAAAGCCTTTGATTTATGCTCCTAATCATAGAAAAACTCTTGATCCATTTTTTATAGTATTATCATCCGATGATGCTATACATTGGGCTGCTTTAAAAAGATTTTTTACCGGTGAGGATAGTATATTTAATAATAGTAAAAATCATTTTTTATGTTTTTTAACATCTAAAATATTTGAAGGAATTGGCGCAGTGCCTGTTGATAGAGGTGGAGATACAACAGAAATGATTAATACAATTAACTATTATTTGTCGAATAGCTCTAATGTCGGAATATTTCCAGAAGGTACTACAAACAAGCATCCAAATGAAAAAAAATTGCTAGAAATAAAGAGCGGAATTTTACATTTTGCAAAAGATAATCACGCTTTAATACAACCAGTATCAATATATTGGACTACCAATAATCCTAAAAATAAAGTTGTTATTAATTATGGTAAAGCATTTTCAATGGATAATTTAACAATAGATGAAGGAAAAGAAAAGTGGAATAATGAAATTTTAGATTGTTTAAGTCAGTGTGAAAAATATGATGAAGAGAATAAAACGTTGAAATTAAAATATTAATTTTATAAAAAGCTTTATTCTTTTTTTTATTTATGATAAATTAATTATAAGGATAGTAAGAGGTGTAAATTATGAATGCTAGTATTTTATTATTATCAGGAAGCTTATTCTATATTATAATGATAGCTTATATTTATTTTAGAAAGCAAAGAATAAATTTAATAGAAAATAAAGTTTATAGGGCTATGATTATTATAGATATAATTGGTGTCATAATTGATATTTTAGGAATCTATGCGCATTTGAATTTAGCCGATACTAGTATTATAAGATGGTTGATTGTAAAAATTTATTATTTATTTTTATTAACTTATATGTCTTTATTTACTTTTTATATAATTGTTTCTGCTTTCGATTCTAAAGTTGAAAATACTACACAAAAAATAAAAAAAATATTTTATTTTTTTGGTGTAATTTATATTTTAAGTGCGTTTTTTTGTTTGATTTTACCATTTCAATATTACAATGATAATAACATTGTATATGTATATGGTTCTAATTCCATTTTTTTATATATTTTTACTGCTATTTGCTTAATTGTATCAACTATATATATTTTTATAAATTTTAAAAAATTAAAAAAAATTAAATATGTCCCTATGTTAGTTTTAATTATTATTGGTACACCAGTTGCTTTTATACAATTCAGATATCCACAACTTTTACTTGTTACATCCTTAATAACTGCTATTACGGTTTTGATGTACTTTACTATTGAAAACCCGGATATAAAAATGATAAAAGAATTAAACATAGCTAGAGATCAAGCAGAAAAAGCTAATAATGCCAAGACAGATTTTTTATCTAACATGAGTCATGAAATTAGAACACCATTAAATGCTATTGTTGGTTTTTCAGAAAGTTTAAAAAACGAAAATATCCCAGATTCAGCTAAAGAAGAGGTTAATGATATTATATCAGCTTCGGAGAGTTTACTGGAAATAGTTAATGGTATACTTGATATATCTAAAATAGAAGCTAACAAACTTGAAATAGTTAACAATGAATATAATATTAGTAAAATGTTTAAAGATTTAATAAATCTCATAAAAGTTAGAATAGGAGAAAAACCTATTGAACTAAAAGTACATATAGATAAATCTATTCCTGATATTTTATATGGAGATCATATTAGATTAAAACAAATTATTTTAAATTTACTTACTAATTCTGCTAAATACACAGATTCTGGATATATTGAGTTTAAAGTCGATTCATTTATTAAAAATGATGTCTGTCGCTTAATAATTTCGGTAGAAGATTCTGGTAAGGGAATTAAAAAAGAAAACATATCGAAATTATTTACTAAATTTGAACGTTTAGATGAAAAAAATTCTACAATCGAAGGTACCGGTTTAGGCCTTGCAATAACACATAAATTAGTAGAATTAATGGGCGGGAAAATTGTTGTTCAAAGTGTTTATGGTAAAGGTTCTAAATTTACTATAGCAGTTAATCAATTAGTTGTAAAAAATCCTACTATTGCTTTAGAAGAAGTAGTGGAAAGTACTAAAAATGAATTTCCTAATAAAAAGATTTTACTTGTTGATGATAATAAATTAAATTTGAAAGTAGCTACCCGTTTACTTTTACCATATAAAGTTATAACAGAAGAAGTAGATAACGGCTATGAAGCACTTGAAAAAGTTAAAAATAACAATTATGATTTGATTTTGCTTGATGATATGATGCCAAACATGAGTGGTAGTGAAACATTAATTAAATTAAAAGAAATAAATGGGTTTAATATTCCTACGGTTGTTTTAACGGCTAATGCAATAGAAGGAATGAAAGAAAAATATTTAAATGCTGGTTTTGATGATTATTTAGCAAAGCCTATTCAAAAAACTGAATTAACTAGAGTTTTACAAAAATATTTAGATAAATAATTCTAAATATTTTTATTTAACAATACGATTTACAAAAATATTTCAAGAAATATATTTTTATGTTAAAATAGTACTAGAAAGTAGGGTATATATGAAAGATGTTAATTATTTAATACAAAATGGTATTAATGTTTCTGATAGTTTGGAATTATTTGGAGATATGGAAATGTATGATTCAACTTTAAATGATTTTTTAGCAGGTGTAGAAGAAAAAATAAATAAGTTAAGAACTTTTAAAGAAACGGGAGATATGAGTAATTATGCAATTGAAGCACATTCTTTAAAAAGTGATGCTAAATATTTAGGATTTACTAAACTTGCTGAGATTGCTTATGAGCATGAACTTCAAAGTAAAGCTAATAACATGTATTTTATTTGTGAAAAATATGATGAATTACTTTATGAGACAAATAGGATTATTGGAATTGTGAAAAATTATTTAGGTATGCAAACTGTAAATCCAGTATCAAATTCAAATCAAAATTTAAATGATACAACTATACCTTTAACTAAAGATAAAGCCATATTAGTAGTTGACGATTCTGATATTATTAGAAATTATATAAAAAAAATATTTAATGATGATTTTGATGTAATAGTTGCTAATGATGGAGGAAGAGCAATTGAAATAGTTAATTCAAATAACAGAGATAAAATAGTTGGTATGCTACTTGATTTAAATATGCCAAATGTTAATGGTTTTGAAGTATTAGAATATTTTAAACAAAATAATTTATTCTTAAAAATTCCTGTTTCAATAATAACTGGGGAAGATTCTAAAGAAAAAATTGAAGAAGCTTTTAAATATCAAATAGTAGATGTTATTGTCAAGCCATTTAATGAAGTAAATATTAAAGGAGTAGTAGAAAAAACAATTAATTATAATAAATAAAATTAATTTAGTATAAACAGATAAAAAAAATCCGTTAACGGATTTTTTTAATGGAAGATTTACCACATAAATAATCAATAGAGTAATTAAAATTAGAAGCAATGGAAATAAGAAAATCAGTAAGAATTAAAGTTTTGCCATTTTCATAAGCAGAAATAGTAGATTGGGTAGTATCTAAAAC
This sequence comes from uncultured Bacilli bacterium, assembly GCA_947627995.1. Lineage (GTDB taxonomy): Bacteria > Bacillota_I > Bacilli_A > RF39 > UBA660 > CANQYE01. The sequence goes on along the minus strand of CANQYE010000015.1, from coordinate 14,599 downwards.
TTTAGCTAAATCTTTTTGAGAGATATTAAGATCAGAACGAAGAGATTTAAGGCGATTACCAATAAGGTGTTTATCTAAAGAAGAATTTAAATTGTTAAAATTATTGTGAAGGGAAAAACCAAGGAGAAAATCAAAAGAAAGTTTCCACTCACAAGAGATTTTATTTAAATTATGAAGAGGAATAGTAGAAGAGCCAGTTTCATAACGAGAGTAAGTAGCTTGTTTAATATTTAAAAAGGAAGCAACATCTTCTTGAATAAGATTACGTTTTTCGCGTTCAAGTTTAAGATTATAAAGTTGCATAAAAAATCACCTAATAACATTTTTTCATTAGAGTAACTTTATTTTTAATTTATATACATCAATACGATTGTTTTAATTTAAAGTTGACAAAAAAAGTAAAAAAAATTATAATTTTATTAGTAAAACAAATGATGAAGACGTCAATATATTAGTAATTTAAAGAGAGTTATTCATATGCTGGGAGAATAATAAATAAAAGTATATTGAAGATCACTTCTAATGTGTTATTCTGAAAGAAGTAGGAATAAACGTTTACTTACGTTACAAGTATAAAGTGTATGACAAGTTCATAAATTAAGGTGGTACCACGGATTTTAATTCGCCCTTAAATTTATGAATTTTTTTTATTTAAAGGAGGAAAAATGAAAAATTTTAAAGAATTAGACAAAAGACCTGTAAATGAAGTTGAGGATAGTATTTCTCTTTCTTGGCAAAGTATTAATATTATGCATGATGCCCAAGTAGCAAAAAATGCAAATAATGACACATTTGTCTTTTATGATGGTCCAGCTTTTGCAAATGGTTTTCCAGGGCTTCATCACATGGTATCAAAAAATTTAAAAGATACTATTACAAAATATCATGTAATGAATGGTAAAAAAGTAATTAGAAAAATAGGTTGGGACACACATGGGTTACCTATTGAAAATCATGTTGAAAAAAAATTAGGTATTTCATCCAAAAAAGAAATTGAAAAATTAGGAATTGAAAAATTTAATGAAGAATGTCGTAAAAGTGTAAGAGAAAATGAAAGTGCTTTTACTAATTTAACAAGTAAGATGGGACAATTTTTTGATGTTCTTAATCCATATTTAACTTATAAAAATGAATATATTGAAACCGAATGGTGGATTTTAAAGCAAATGTTTGAGAAAGATATGTTTTATGAAGGTACTAGAGTTGTTCCATATTGTCCGCATTGTGGAACAGGTCTTGCCACTCACGAAGTTGCCCAAAACTATCAAACTGATACAGCAATTACAGTGTATGTTCCATTTAAGAAAAAAAATGAAGATGTATATTTTCTTGTATGGACAACAACTCCTTGGACATTAATTGCAAATGTTGCATTATGTGTAAATCCTAATGAAGATTATGCGTTAGTTGAATCTAAAGGTACTAAATTTATTTTAGCTTCCTCCTTAGTAAAAACAGTTTTAGGTGATGATGCTAAAATAATAAAAACATATAAAGGAAAAGATTTAGAATATCAAGAATATGAACAATTAATTCCATCATTTGAAGTAGATAAAAAAGCGTTCTTTGTAACATGTGATGATTATGTAACTATGGAAGATGGAACAGGAATAGTTCATATTGCCCCTGCTTTTGGGGAAGATGATGCTAATGTTGGTAAAAAATATGATCTTCCTAGTTTGAATCCAGTTGGTAAAGATGGCTGTTATATTGATGGCTTATGGAAAAATAAATTTGTTTTTGATGTTAATGAAGATGTGGTTAATTATTTAAAACAAAATGATAAATTATTTAAAAAACAAAAAATATCTCATGAATATCCGCACTGTTGGCGATGTGATACGCCACTTATTTATTACTCAATGCCAAGTTATTATGTCAAAGTAAGCAAGATGACTGATGATTTAGTAAAAGCTAATTCTAAAGTAAATTGGTATCCGGCTTATGTAGGTGAAAAAAGATTTGCTAACTGGATTGCTAATGCTCGTGATTGGAATGTTTCAAGAAGTAGATATTGGGGAAGTCCTATACCTTATTTTAAATGTGAATGTGGACATAATCATATGGTCGGCTCAATTCAAGAATTAAAGGAAATGGCAATAGAAAATATTTCAGATAACATAGATTTACATAAACCATATATTGATAATATTCATATTAAATGTAGTAAATGTGGAAAACCAATGACTCGAATACCTGATGTTTTAGATTGCTGGTTTGATTCTGGTTCCATGCCATTTGCTCAATATCATTATCCATTTGAAAATAAAGAATTATGGGAAAGTCAATTTCCAGCTGATTTTATTTGTGAAGGAATTGATCAAACTCGTGGATGGTTTTATACATTAATGGTTATATCAACATTTGTAAAAGGTTGTTCACCATTTAAAAATGTATTAGTAAATGATTTGCTTTTGGATGCTGAAGGGAAAAAAATGAGTAAGTCACGTGGAAACATAGTCGAGCCATTTACTACGATAAAAGAATATGGAGCAGATACGGTAAGATTTTATTTACCATATGTATCGCCAGTATGGACACCATTAAAGTTTGATATTTCTGGTTTAAAAGAGGTTTATTCTAAATTTTTTAACCCGCTTAAAAATACTTATAATTTTTTTGCAACGTACGCAAATATAGATAAGATTGATACTGATAAATGCTGCGTACCTTATGAAGAAAGAGAAGAAATAGATAAATGGTTATTATCTAAATATAATAAATTAATTAAAAATGTTAGAAATTCTTTTGACGAATATGATTTAAATAAAGTTGTACATTACTTATCTTCTTTTGTATCTGAAGATTTATCAAATTGGTATATTAGAAGAAATCGTAATAGATTTTGGGGAAGTACTTTTGATAATTCCAAAAAATCAGTTTATATTACAACTTATGAAGTATTAGTTGGTTTATCTAAACTAATTGCACCAATAACACCATTTATTTCAGAAGAATTATATCGTAATTTAACTAATGATAAATCTGTTCACTTAACTGATTATCCAATTAGTGATGAAAAATTGATTGATAACCACATTGAAAAACGTATGGATTTAGTTAGAAGTTTAATTTCTATTGGGCGCTATGTTCGAGAAGAAGCAAAAATTAAAGTTCGTCAACCATTAAAGAAGGCTTTTCTAGATGGAAAAAATAAAAAACTTATTCTTGATTTAATACCATTAATAAAAGAAGAATTAAATATAAAAGAAATAGATTTTGTTGATAATTTGAGTGAATATATGAATATATCAGTAAAACCAAACTTTAAAATAGTTGGAAAATTATTTGGGGCATTAATAAAAGAATTCCAAACAAAACTAGAACTTTTATCTAATGATAAAATAAATTTACTACAAAATGATAAATCGATTAAAATGATTTTAAATAATGAAGAAAAAGAAATAACACCGGAAATGGTTGAAATTCGTATTACATCTAAAGAAGGATTTAACGTTGGAATGGAAAATAATAATTTCATTATTTTAGATACAAATTTAACTGATGAATTAATTTTAGAAGGTATTGCTCGAGAATTAATATCTAAGGTTCAACAACTTCGAAAAAATAAAGGTTATGATATAGTTGATCGCATTAATCTTTATATAAAAGGTGATGAAAAAATAGAAAATTGTTTAAAGGCATATTCTGATTATATTAAAGAAGAAACATTAGCATTAACAATTGATAATGCTACTAAAGGCGAAAAAGTATTAATTAATGAACATGAGGTTATAATAGATTTAGAAAAAGTTAAAAATAACATTTAACTTTTTTTTTAATTATGCTATAATTTTTATAATAAGGATGGTAAAAATGAAAAAGGGTTTTACAATAATAGAACTATTAGTAGTTATTGCAATACTTGGTGTAATAATGACACTTAGTCTAATTACATATAATGGCATAATGGATAGAGAAAAAGATAAATTATACAAAAATGCTATAGCTATGATAGAAGCATCAGGAATAAAATATGGTGAAGTGCACTTAGAAGAGATTAAAGAGGCAAGACAAAATGTTTCTGTAAAACAATTAGTTGATGAAGGTTATCTAGAAGAATTTACCGAGGAAGAAAAAAGTTCATTTAAATCAAAAGAAGGCGATCCTGAAAATCAAAGTGTTTTAGTATATTATGAAAAAACTATTAAATCCAAGTATATGGGTAGTTTATTAACAATAAATGTAGAACAAGTAGAGACAGAAGAACCAAAAGAAAATATAAAAGTTAAAGTAAAAATTAATGAAGAAGCAAATTCTAAAATTGCTAGTTATACGACTAAATTAGATGAGAAAGAAGAGAAAGAACTTAAAGAAAATGGATTTGAAATCACAACAGAAGAAAAAAATAATAAAACGGAAATAACAAAAAATTATAAAATAAAAAATGCAACCTATGATATGTTTAGTGGGAATGAAATTTCTGATTATGTTTTTAGAGTAGAAGTAAAAGATAATAATAATGTAACTCAAAGTAAAAGTATAACATTAAAAAAAGAAGTAAACAAAGCCGCAGGTTTCATAAGTCCGAAATTAAGAGCTTATTACAAAACTGGAAATAGAGAAAAAAATTATGATGGTAACTGGATAAATACTGATGCTATTTATATAACAACTATAAATAATATATCTTTAATAAATAATTTTGAAATATATTTAGGAAATGGATGGAAAACTATAACTGAAACTATTAATGAAAGTGGTATTTCTTATAGTACACAAGACAAAAGTTTAAAAGTAACTAAAGAAGGACAAACGGATGTAACTATTAGAGAAAAAGGAACGACATATCAAATATTAGGAACAATAAAAATCGATAGAACAGCACCTAAAATAAATTCAATAAATTTATATAAGCTAGATAGTAAGAAAAATTTAACTGGTTCATCTCAACAATCTATTGGAAATATAGCAAATAATAAAGAGCTAGAGATAAGTTCTAATATAGACCAAGCAAATGGATGGTATAATAAAGAGTATAATAATGGTATGGCATTAAAAATTTATTCTACAGATAAGGAAAGTGGGATAATAAGTGAAACATATGGTCAAAATGGAGCTAATCAAAAAAGTTATAATGAATCAGGATTAACAACCAAAAATGATAAAATTAATAATAAAACAACATTAACTAAAGATATAATTATAACAAATGAAGGTTATAAATTAGTAAAATATATTTTAAAAGATGAAGCAGGAAATACAAACACTGTAACTTTAAAATTAAAAATCGATAGAACAGCAAATACCCCAGAGGTATATGCTAGTGCTAATGGTGAAATTAAATTAACAGAAGATAAATGGCGAAATTATACTCTTTATATGAAAGTAGTAGGAACAGATTCTTTATCAGGAGTAAGTAAAATTATTGAAAATAATTGTCAAAATACTAAAATTAATAATAATGTAATAAATAACACAGTCAGCGTGAATGAAAAATGGTACCATCATGATTATAAAAATGATCCACAAGACGAAATTATAAATAAATGCAATAATTATCAAATGGTTGATGAAGCAGGAAATACATCAACGTTAACAAAAAATATGTATATTAAAATAGATCGAGTTGCACCAACAATTGCAGTAACACATAATACTGCTAATGATCTTACACAAAATATATGGAGAAAGAGTTATTTTAGTTTTAGAATCCGTGCAAAAGAAGATACAAATCAATCAGGTGTAGATAAAATTATTGTATATGATTGTAATGGTAATACTGTTGCAAATGATACAATTAATTGTACATCAACGCCAGGTGGTAAAGATGTATGTACAAATGACTATGATAAGTGGTTTTATTATACATTTACAACAGATAGGAATATATGTCGGAAATACGTAGCAGTGGATAAAGCGGGCAATAAAGCTGCAACAAGTAACTTATATATGAAAATAGATACGAAAAAACCAGTAATCCAAAATTTAACTAATAATCCGGGAAAAGATAAATGGACAAATAATCAAGCAACATTAAAATGGAGCATAACAGAGAAAGATTCTGAAATAAAAACAGTGCAATATCGATTAAACAAAACAGGAGATTGGGGAACATTAAGTAATAAAGAATGGTATGGATTTACTCGTTCTAACGAAAGAAATGATAGTATAGAAATACGAGCTATAGATAATGCAGGAAATACATCTGATACGGTCTCTACAACGTTAAAAATAGATAAAACAAAACCTACTTTAACTTGTTCAAAAAATAGTTGTAATAGCAATGGATGTACATTTACATTAAAATGTACAGATAGTTTAAGTGGTTGTAAGACATTTGCTAATGGAAAAACAACTACAACATATACAACTAAAAAAACTGAGCCACAAAAAAAGCAAGATAAAGCAGGTAATGAAGCTAGCTGCGAATTAAAAGTTAATGTAAATTCAACAACAGAAACTTATTGCGATTACTCTTGTCGTGATTGGATAAGTGGCGGAGGATATTGTGCTAGCGTGTCTTGTCCATCTAATTATTACGAATGGTATAATCCAGTTGGTATAGCTTATTGTGTATATGATTGTTCACTTGCAAATAATCCAGATGCATGTAGGCAAACTTTTCCTACTACACCAGGAGTTTGTAATAACTATGTTGATTCATATGGATATTGGTCAAATTGGTATTCTTGCTCATGGAATCAATATCAATCTTATTCTGGTGATGCTAGGAGTGCTAATTGTTATGATGTAGATACAGGAACTACTTATTCATAAAAATTCAATTTATTTGAATTTTTTTTTAATATTTAATAATTTGACAATTACTATTTTTTTTGTTAATATAACGGACTGAAAAAAGGGATTTTATGAATAGATATAATATATATAAATTTAAAGAGTTTAAACAAAAATTTTTAAATAATGCTTATTTAAGTTTAGTTTTATTAAATTTAAAAATATTATTTAATAAAAAAATTGATTTTGTTAAATTTAAAGATTTGAATAATGAATTATGTTTAAGGATGATATTATATAAATTTGATAAGTTTAACAATAATTGCCAAAAATATTTAATGGATAAAGTTATAAATAAGATTAATAAAAATGCTTTATATCTATTATACATTATGGATTCTAGTTCAGCTTTAATGAAAAAAGATTATGAATATTTAGAAGAAGTATTAAAATCATTTGTTACAATAGGTCTTATTAAAGATGTAATAATAAGCAATAATAAAGATAAGATAAAAATAACTCTTCCCGATAATACAGATATAATTTATTCTTACATTCCTTTAGAAAAAGATATATTAGATGAACTTAATGGTCGCTGTCATGGAATGACTGAATATTTTTTACATGAAATGGATTTAAAAGAAAAAGTCAAAGCAGCAGTAGTTTTAGAAGATAATAAATGTTTTGGACACTATTATCATTCTTTTGTAATCATCAATGGTAATGTATTTGATTATGCTCATAATATAATAATGAGTTACGAAGACTATCTTAAAGTTATTAATCCAAAAGTTTTAATTTGCGAAGATAAAGATACTATTTTAAATAGTATTGAAAATTTAAAAAATGATAAATCTTTTAATAAATCGAGTATAAATGATATTTTAAAGTATGCTATTTATAAAAATAGAGAATTAAAAAAAACTTTCAAATAAGCGACTTTTTCAGCAAAGTTATGTTATAATTTTTATAGGAGGCATATATGTTTGCTGAAGTTTTAATTGAATATAATTCAAAAAAAATTGATAAAAGTTTTACTTATAAAATTCCTTCTAAATTAATTGATATTCTTGAAATTGGGATGAAAGTAATAGTACCATTTAATAATAGATATATAAATGGTTTTGTAATAAAAATAATAAATGATGTAAGTCTAGATTATAAAATTAAAGAAATTATTGATATAAAAGATAAAAAATTAAAGTTAGATAAAGAAATGCTAGAATTGGGTTTTTATATAAGTGAAAAAACACTTTGTTCAAAAATACAAGCTTTTCAAACTATGTTACCTTCTAGTTTAAAAATTAAATATAATAAAATAAATTATCAAAAATATAATGAATACATTCAATTATGTGATGATATTGATATTTATAAGTTTAAAAAAGAAAATAAACGTGCTAAGAAACAGATTGAAATTATCGAAAATCTGATGCAAAATAAAAGAGTATTAAAAGAAAATAATAACGCTACAAAGTCATTAATTTCTAAAGGCGTTATTAAAGTTATTAAAGAAGAAAAGTATCGAATTAATATTAATAACGAAGTTTCATTTGATAAAAAGTTAACAAATGATCAGTTGAAAATTTTTTCAAGCGTGAAAAATAGTTTTTCTACTTTTAATACTTTCTTACTTAATGGAGTTACTGGCAGTGGGAAGACAGAAATTTATATGGCTTTAATAAATGAACTTTTAAGTAATAAAAAAACAGCATTAGTTTTAGTTCCAGAAATTAGCTTAACTACTCAAATTGTTGAAAGATTTTATAACACATTTGGTAATAAAGTAGCTGTATATCATAGTGGTCTTTCTGAGGGCGAAAAGTATGATGAATATTTAAAAATATTAAATGGGGATGTTTCTATTGTAATTGGTACTCGTAGTTCAATATTTGTCCCTTTAAAAAATTTAGGCATTATAATAGTTGATGAAGAACATTCAGAAAATTATAAACAAGATAATACACCTAAATATAATGCTATTGATATTGCATTAAAAAGATGTGAATATAATAAATGTCCATTACTTTTAGGCTCAGCTACGCCCAGTTTAGAATCAATGGCAAGAGCTATTAAAGGTAAATATAAACTTTTAAAATTAGATAAAAGAATTGGCAATGCTAAACTACCAAGCATAAATTTAGTTGATATGCAAGAAGAATATAGAAAAAGGAATATGATATTTAGTGATTTATTAATTGATAAAATTAATTTCTGTTTACAAAATAATAATCAAGCAATAATTTTATTAAATAGAAGAGGTTATTCTACAATTGTTAATTGTTCTAGTTGTGGTTATACATATAAATGTCCTGATTGTGAAATTTCTTTAACTTATCATAAAAGTACTAATAATTTACGATGTCACTATTGTGGTTATAGTATAAAAAAGGAAAATACTTGTCCTAAATGTCATGAGGATGCTCTTAATTTTTATGGATTGGGAACAGAGAAATTAGAAATAGAAATTAAAAAGAAATTTCCAAATGCCAAAGTAGTTAGAATGGATACTGATACAACATCTAAAAAAAATAGTTTAAAAAATATTATTGAAGCATTTAAAAATAAGGAATATGATATATTAGTTGGCACGCAAATGATAAGCAAAGGTTTTGATTTTGATAATGTAACTTTAGTTGGAGTTATTAATGCCGATGCTTCTTTAAATATTCCAGATTTTCGTAGCAATGAAAGAACTTTTTCTTTATTATCACAAGTAGCTGGTAGGGCAGGAAGAAAAAACAAAACTGGCGAAGTTATTTTGCAAACTTTTGATGTTAATAATCAAACTTTAAATTATGTTAAAGAAAACAATTATTATCAGTTTTTTCAAAATGAAATGAAAATAAGGCATGCTTTAAATTACCCACCTTATTATTTTTTAGTAAATTTAAAAATAATAAGTAAAGATTATGCGGTTGCATCAATTAATGCAAATAAAACAGTTAAATTTCTAAAAGAATATTTAAAAGAAGAAATAATTTTAGGTCCAACAACAGCTTCAATGTTTAAATTAAATAATAAATTTCATTTTCAAATTATTGTTAAATATAAAAAAGAAGATAAGTTAATGCCCGTTTTAAAAAAATTAGACAATATTTTTATTAATATTAATAATTGTGATTTAGATATTGATATTAATCCTTTAAGAATATAATAAACATGGTATAATATTTATAAGGAGAATATAAATGAAAAATTTAAAAATTATTTTTATGGGTACGCCTGAATTTAGCGTGCCAGTATTAAAAAATTTAATAAAAAATTTTAATGTTATTGCTGTTGTCACTCAACCAGATAAAGAAATTGGTCGAAAAAAGATACTTTCTTTTTCTCCTATTAAAAAAGTAGCATTAGAAAATAATATTAATGTTTTACAACCTATAAAAATAAAAGAAAATTATAAAGAAATATTAGAATTAAATCCGGATATGATAGTGACTTGCGCATATGGCCAAATAATACCTAAAGAATTGATTGATGCTCCAAAATATGGGTGCATTAATGTACATGCATCTTTACTGCCTAAACTTAGAGGTGGCGCACCAATTCATCATGCGATAATTGATGGTTACGAAAAGACTGGTGTTACAATTATGTATATGGATGAAGGAATGGATAGTGGAGATATAATTACAGCTAAAGAAATTAAAATTACTGATGATATGAATACAGGAATTTTACATGATAAATTATCTTTAATGGGTGCAGAATTAATTGTAGATGTAATTCCCAATATAATTAATGAGAATATTACAAGAACAAAACAGGATATTAAAGAAGTGACATATGCTTATACAATAAAAAGAGAAGATGAACTGATTAATTTTGATGATTATTCACTGAATATTTTTAATAAAGTGCGTGGTTTAAACCCATGGCCACTTGCTTATATAACAATTAATGGGATTGAACTAAAAATAATAGATGGATACTATGAAATAAAAAAATCTTCTTTGCCAGGTAAGATAGTTGATATTACTAAAAACGCTATAGGCATTTCTACTAAAGATGGTATTTATTATATTACGAAAATTAAACCTTTTGGTAAAAAGATAATGACTGTTAAAGAGTATTTAAATGGTCTTAAAATTTCGTTGGAGGGCTGTGTAGTTAATGAAAAATAAATCTAAAAATAATATTTTTTCTACTATAAAAAAATTATGGAGTAATGAAAGAAGTAGGGCTGGAATACAACTTGGATTTTACTTAATGTTTTTTATTTTAGTTATTATTGTTATAAATATTAGCTCAAAGTTAAATAATCCTTCTAGATTGAATACAGAGGTTTCATTACAAACAATGAAAAGTATTTTAAGTAAAAATAATTATGAATATAATTATATAATTAATACACCAACAGAAAAAATTATTTTCAATGGTAAAAAATCAGAAGAAGAAAATACTGGAATAAAGCAAACAAGAGAAAAAAACTTAAAATATTCTATTGAAAATGACATTGTCTATGAACTACAAATTGATAATAAAGTAGAAATAGATAATTTCTATGATGGGTTTGATGAAAAATTAATAAATATAAATTATATTTTAGATTTAATTAAAGATAAATCAGCAACTATTACTTCAGAGGAAGAGAATAAAATATATATGTATCAATTTGATATTAATAATGAATTTATAGAAATGTTATTAAAAACTGATAAAGAAAAAATAACAAATATTACTATAAAATATAAAGATATAACTTATGATTTAAATTTTAAAAATTATGGCAAAGTAAATTAATATTAAAAAAATTAATTTATTTTTTTAAAATAAATTCTAAATTAGCAAATAGATTTATTGATTTCGAGAAATATTTAAAATAATACCAATACTTGCCATTGAAACTAACAAAGATGATCCACCATAACTAAAAAAGGGAAGAGTTACTCCTGTTACGGGTATCATACCTACAACTACCATAATGTTAAGTAGGGCCTGAAAAATCATTCCAAATGATAGACCAAAAGATAAATATTTACTGAAATGATCTTTTGCTTTTAAAGAAATTTTAATCATACGATAAAAAATAAAAATAAAAAATAGAGAAACAATTAGAATACCTAAAAAACCAAATTCTTCACTAATTATAGAAAATATAAAATCAGTTTGAGGTTCCGGTAAGTAAAAATGTTTTTGCCTAGATTGGAGAAAACCTTGTCCTAATAAACCACCTGGACCAATAGCATATAATGATTGAATAATTTGAAATCCACTTCCTAATGGATCGGCCCATGGATTTAAAAAGGAAATAATTCTAGCTAGTCGATAGGGAGCCATAATAATTAAACCAATTATTCCAATTACCCCAATTAAACCAATTTTAAGAAAAAAAGATAATTTTACACCAGAAATAAATAAAATAGCAATTAAACTCATTACCATAACTACACCAGTACCAAAATCCGGTTCTAACATAATAAGAGCAAAGAAAGCTAGTATAATGGAAATTATAGGCAAAACCCCTGTTTTTATGTTTTTAATATTTTTTTGATTGTTTGCTATATATTTTGATACAAAGATTATAAGACCAATTTTAGCAAACTCACTAGGTTGAATTCCTAAAGGACCAATTCCAAACCAGCTTCTAGCACCATTCCTTATTTTACCTATTCCTGGAATTAGGACAAGCACTAATAATAAAAAGCAAATCATCAAAATTAAATTTGCTTTTTTATAATATATTTTATAATCAATTTTAGATAGGATTAACATTATAACAATACCTAATAAGAAAAAAATTGTTTGAGCTTTTACAAATCTTAATGAATCATTAAATTTATATTCTGCCCAAATTGAACTTGCAGAGTATATCATTATAATTCCAAATATAATTATTATAATAACTGCGATGAATAATAAAATATCAAAATATTTTTTTTTCACAAAACCACCCCTTTATTTTTTTATAACCAAACACCATATGTTATTGCAATCATTGCTAAAAGTAAACCTACGACCCAAAACATTTTTACTATATCGGTTTCTTTCCAACCTAATTGTTCAAAATGGTGATGAATTGGTGCCATTTTAAAAATTTTTCTATGAAATTTTCTAATTGCAATAATTTGAATAATAGAACTTAATGCTTCAATTACAAATACACCGCCAATAACAGCAAGAGATAACTCGTGTCTAGTTAGTATAGCAATTGTAGCAATGGCTGCTCCTAAAGCTAAAGAACCAGTGTCACCCATAAAAACTCTGGCAGGGTGAGTGTTAAATAATAAAAATCCTAATAAAGAACCAATTAATACAAAACAGAAAATGGCAATTTCCATATTTCCTTCCATCCATTTAGTATTCCATGCAATTAAACCATATGCGAAAAGTGCAATAGCTGATAAACCACCTGCCAAACCATCTTCTCCATCACTAATATTGACCGCATTTGTTGTTCCTACTAGAAGGAATAGGATAAAGACACCAAAAAGTGGTCCTAATGGGATATATAAATTTAAAGAAGAAATTTCTAAAACTGATTTACCACCATTTTTCATAAATATATAGAAGAAAATAATAGCTATAATTGTTTGAATAATTAATTTTGTAATAATTGATAATCCTTTATTATTATGCTGTTTTATTTTAATAAAATCATCGACAAATCCAAGCAAAGCATAGGATAGGAAAACAAATATTAAAATAAATAAGTTAGAACTATATTCAATACTTCCGCGTAAATATAATATAAATAATGTTATAATTGTTGGGATGATAAAAATAATTCCCCCAATTGTTGGTGTACCTTCTTTTATTAAATGTCTTTTCCCAACTTTTTTACTGACATTTTGTTTAATTTTCAATTTCTTTAATAAAGGAATTGAAATAAAGCCAATAATGATAGATAAGACAAAACCAATCATTAATGCTAACGTTGCTTTTGTTATTATTAACATACTTCCACCTCTTTATTATTATTATACTATTGTTTTTATTTGATTTATTTCTTAACATTTAAATTTTACAATATTTTACATTATTCTAATAATAATTTTACTGTTCCATCTTCTTTAATTAAATTTCCGCCTTCTGGAGATTGATATACAATATTTTTGCCATTACCAGAATATTCTAAATTAAATCCTTTTAATTCTTCTTTAGCTTCCTCTAAAGTTTTTCCAGTAACATCTGGTAATCTTTTATATTTTACATCTAACCAATTGTATTCTTTTTCCATTCCATTTTTATCTTTTTTTATATCCATGATATTTATGATATCCTTAAATATATTTTTAGCTATTGGTGCTGAAACAGTTCCACCATATTGAGTTATACCTTTTGGATTATCAACAGCTACATATAAAACAACTTTGGGATTATCTGCTGGAATAAAACCAATAAACGATAGAATATAGTTTCCTACCATATATACACCATTTTGTTGCTTTTGAGCAGTACCAGTTTTTCCGCCGATTCGGTAATTTTCAATATGAGCACTTCTCCCAGTGCCATTTGCGACAACACTTTCAAGCGCATAACGAACTAATTTAGAAGTACTTTTACTTATAACTTTACCTTTTTTTGTTGGTATGTTAGTTTTTATTACGTTATTTGTTAAAGGATCTGAAATTGATTTTGTAATATATGGAGTATATAAAGTACCGCCATTAATCGCGGCAGAAACTGCAGTAATTTGTTGAATAGGAGTGACACTTATTCCTTGACCAAAAGCAGTAGTAGCTAGTTCTAGTTCTTTGACATTAGACATTTTAAACATAATTCCAGTACTTTCGCCATTTAAGTCAACACCTGTTTTATTTCCAAATCCAAATTTTTCAATATAGCTAAATAAGGTTGTTTTACCTAATTTAAGGCCAAGATTAACAAACCCAGGGTTGCTTTGTGTTAATACAGCAACATTTTAATGTAGAAGAATCCTTTTTACATGCTAGATTAAAATAAGCCATTTCTT
>CANQYE010000014.1 GCA_947627995.1 uncultured Bacilli bacterium | reverse complement strand
GTATGCGTATGTTCCTCCTATTGTTAGCACTACTATCATTATTCCTATTATTATTAATGCTACCATCCTTTTTTTACTCATTTTAAAAACCTTACTTTCTAGTAAGATTATATAAAATTATTCCCCCCCCCGGTCAAGAAATTGTGAATAAATTTAAGATTATATATTTAAAAAAAATTTTATTTAATAATTTTTTCTATTTCCTTTTTAATGTAATTTATATCATCACTTTTTAAAACTTTTTTTAATTTATTATTTTTCTCATTAATTTTTAATATTTTTTCATAATACATAATTTTTTCAATTGTTTCATGCAAGCTTTTTGATATAGCTGTACGACTCACTTTAAACATTTCAGCTATCTCACTTAATGAATAGTTCTCAAAATAATATGATTTAAAATATTGTTGTTGCTTTACTGTCAAAAAAGAACCATAAATATCAAATAATGAATTTAATAAAATAATTTTTTTCATCACATCATATCCTTAAATAATCCATAAATATAATTTTCAATATCAAATGTTTTTAAATCTGTCATTTGCTCTCCAAGTCCTACGAATTTAACTGGAATATTAACTTTCTCTTTAATTGCTAAAACTATTCCGCCTTTAGCAGTTCCATCTAATTTAGTTAAAACAATTCCTGTAATATTAGTAATATTTTTAAAAGCCTCTGCTTGCATAATACCATTTTGCCCAGTTGTTGCATCTATAATCAGCAAAGTCTCATGTGGAGCACCTTCAATTTGTTTTTCAATAACTTTATTTATTTTTTCAAGTTCTTTCATTAAATTCACTTTGTTTTGAAGACGACCAGCAGTATCTATCAAAACTATATCCACGTTTTCATTTTTAGCTTTAACTAGCCCATCAAATATAACCCCTGCTGGATCACTATTTTCTTTTCCATAAAAAATTGAATTTGTTCTTTCTGCCCAGATTTTTAATTGTTCTACAGCCCCTGCTCTAAATGTATCTCCTGCAATCATCATAACTTTTTTATTTTCTTTTTGATATTTATATGCAATTTTTGCTATTGTCGTAGTTTTTCCTACTCCATTAACTCCGACAAATAAAATAACAGTCGGACCTGATTCATTAATATTTATTTTATCTGATAAACTTTCTCCATTGACATATATTATAAATAATTCATCAACTATTACTTCATTTAAATAATTAGTATCTGAAATATTTTCTTTCTTAACTCTTTCTTTTAGTCTGTCAATAAAGTTTATCACTGTATTAACTCCAATATCAGCAGTAATTAATAAATCTTCTAATTCATCAAAATATTCATCATTAACTTTGTTATATTTTATTCCTAAAATGTTTAATTTTGAAACAAATTCATCTCGGGTTTTTTTCATTCCTTTTTCATATGCTTTAATATCTTCATTATCAGTTTCATTTATTTTATTAAATACCTTTTTTAATTTATTAAAAATTCCCATTTTAAATCACCTATCAATTATTATATTATATTTCTAATTAATTTTAAAGAATTAAAAATATCAGTAATATTAAAATATGAATGATAAAAATAAAAATGATTATAATAAAATTATCATTGACAAGCATATAAATCATATTATATAATATATGAGCAATGCCCGATTAGCTCAGTCGGTAGAGCGCACGGCTGTTAACCGTTAGGTCGTAGGTTCGAGTCCTACATCGGGCGCCATTAAATAAATTAACAAATCTTTATTAAAGATTTGTTTTTTTGTGTCAAAAAAAGTTAAAACAATCGTATTGATGTATATAAATTAAAAATAAAGTTACTCTAATGAAAAAATGTTATTAGGTGATTTTTTATGCAACTTTATAATCTTAAACTTGAACGCGAAAAACGTAATCTTATTCAAGAAGATGTTGCTTCCTTTTTAAATATTAAACAAGCTACTTACTCTCGTTATGAAACTGGCTCTTCTACTATTCCTCTTCATAATTTAAATAAAATCTCTTGTGAGTGGAAACTTTCTTTTGATTTTCTCCTTGGTTTTTCCCTTCACAATAATTTTAACAATTTAAATTCTTCTTTAGATAAACACCTTATTGGTAATCGCCTTAAATCTCTTCGTTCTGATCTTAATATCTCTCAAAAAGATTTAGCTAAAGTTTTAGATACTACCCAATCTACTATTTCTGCTTATGAAAATGGCAAAACTTTAATTCTTACTGATTTTCTTATTTCCATTGCTTCTAATTTTAATTACTCTATTGATTATTTATGTGGTAAATCTTCCATTAAAAAAATCCGTTAACGGATTTTTTTAATTTGTTTATATTGAATTAATTTTTCATTATAAGACATTTTTTTATAACATGGCGAAGTTGATGGCAAATAAATTGCTTTTATCCCAATTTCTACTTCTAAATATTTTTTATATAGATTAAAGGCTTTTTTGCCAGTTGTATATATTACTTTAATATTAGTTTTTTTTACTAAAGAATTAATATCATTAACTGTTATATTCTTAATAGTTGCATCATTTGACCCTTTTATTTCACATGATGCAACTACATCCCATAAAGCAATATTGTGTTTTAATAAAAATTGCTTTTTATTTTCTATTTTTTCAGAAAATACATCGCTTAAAATTTGCCAAAATTGATTCTGTGGATGAGCATAATAAAAACAATGCTCTCGCGATTTCCTACTAGGAAAAGAACCTAATATTAATATCTTAGAATATCTGTTATATATTGGTGCAATATTATGAATTAATTTTTCCATTTTTTGCCTCTTTATTTAATTAAAATTTTACTTTACAAAGAATTAAAATATTTGTATAATATTTAAAAATTTTAAATGTTTAAGGAAGTTTATTTATGATTAATATTGATTCTATCAAAAATATTTTAGAAATTCAAGGATTGTTAGATAAAAAAAATGAGAAATCAAACCAAATTTCTTTAGAAATTTTTACAGATTATATATTTAGTAAAACAAATAAAAGCAAAGATGAAATTAAAAATAAATTACAATATAATATAAATATGGCTTTATCTGGTGATACTATTTGTAAAATTATGTCTATTGATTTTATTAATAATACATTTGAAATAGATTTAATTGAAAATAAAAAAATTAAACATTATGTATTTATTTGTCAAGATAATCAATTCTTACCAACTTTAAAAGATGATAGTCCATCATTAAAAATTATAAGTGATATTTTAAATGGTTATATAACATTATTAAATGAGTATCCTATTTGTTTATTCAATAAAGAATTTGTTAAATCATCTGATAATCCAAACGTTTTTGCAGTTATAAATATTAATTACAATACTACATTTAAAATATTTATAAATGATAAGTTATATGCAATAATTACCAAAAATGAAAATGGTTATATTGTACATACAGATTATCCCGATCTCATTGAATTCTTAAATGCTAATAAATTAAATTTCTTTACTACTACTTATATTAATATTAACGATTGTCCAGAATGGATGCAAAAAGATTTATATAATATTAAAGCTAATAGATTAAATATTAAATTGATGGATAATCCTCATATTATAAATACGGATGATAAAGATTTACAAAAAAAATTAACTTTATAAATACTTTATTTAAAAGTATTTTTTATTTTTAATAGCATTTATTTTAATAAAATATAATTATTTTTATAATTTTTTTAATATAGGACATATTAATTTTAGGTGATTATAAAATGGAAATAATAATTCGTCCCATAATTATGTTTATAATATTATTTTTTATTGTTAAATTGTTAGGCCAAAAACAAATAAAAAATTTAACATTATATGATTATATTTTAGGCATTACCATCGGTTCCATTGCAGCAGATAGCATTATAAGTATCGATAAACCATTATATGAAGGAATTATTGCTTTAATAATTTTTGGCATTATAGGATATATAATCTCATTATTGTCTTATCATAATCATACAATTGAAGAAATAATGGATGGAAAGCCTTTAATTTTATTTGAAAATAACAATTTTAATTATCAAAATTTAGATATCGCTAAATTAAATGTAGCAAAAGTCTTAGAAGGTTGTCGTTTAAAAGGATGCTTTGATATCAATGAATTGGAATGTGCAATCTTAGAACCATCAGGAGAAATTTCAATACTATTAAAAAGTAAATCTCAACCAATAACAAGCAATGATTTAAAAAAAGAAATACAAAAAAATAGTAAAAAACAGACTTTAAATTATTTAATAATTGTAGATGGAACACTAAATGAAAATGAACTAAAAAAAGCTAATAAAAACAAAGAATGGCTTTATAAAACTTTAAAAGATAAAAAGAAAATAATTGAAAATATTTCATTATTATCTATAGATAATAATGATAATATAAATATTTTTATTAAAGATTAGTATGTTAAAATACTAACTTTTAATTGTTTATTAACAAAATAGTTATTTTTGTATACCATATTATATTTATAATTACTCAAAAAATTGTATATTTTATTGTTTTTAAATACTTATAAAATTCAAACTATAAAAGTTTGAATTGATATGATTAGTAATCTATAACTTTTCACAAAAATTTAATTTAATCACATATCAATCTTTATAATTTAATACAAGTCATGCTATTGTTACAAAGTTTTTTTTAAATTATTGATTTTAATTGATATTTATGCTATTATAAGCTCGATTAAGGAGGATATTTATGAAAAGCAGAAATTATAAAATAAGCAGAGATAATATTTATGTTGGAAAAGTTGTAAGAGCTAATAAGATTCACCGTTATGAAGGAGATCGTACTAAACCAGGTCAATTATCTATAGAAAGTTATTTTCCATGTAGAAGTATGTTATTTGTTCCAAATGAAGAAAAATTAGCAAACGACTTATTATATCAAAGTCCCAATTACCCTATACTTAATGTTACTGATGATGAAACTTGTTTAAGTTTTTCAGGAAAAAATATAATAATAGTACAAAATGCTTGCAATTTATCAAAATTACTTAAATATTTTGGCTATAATAAGGATTTAACATTTAAAGATGTCATGAAAATAAGAAAAACTTTCTTTACAGGAAAGTTTGCAATGGATAATTGTGAATTATTTGGTTTTAAAGAAACTAAACCAGAAGACCTAACATATTATAGAAATGGTGTTAAAGTTACCGATCCTAAAGAATTAAAAAGATTAATGAATAAAGAAAGAATATCACAACAAGCAGGACATAGATCATTTTCAGGAATGTCAGAAAGTATTCTACCTAGAGAGTATTGGGATGTTCTAGATAAAATGGGTGATAATGATTTAATGAGTGCTATTGAATGGCATGAAAAAATGAATGCTTTTGCGCCACACAAACAAGAAGGTCATATTAAAAAATTAACAAGATTTTAAAAGAAGATTTTATGTATTAAGATTAAAATCTTCTTTTTTTTATTTTCTTTTATCTATATAGTAAACTAAAAGAAAAAGCACAACAAAACTATTAATTAAATATAATTTAAATATTTTGCTGCATAATTTTTTCTTTTAGACCATCCTCCATATTTATTTTTGTTGGAATTATATATTTTGCATTAATTTTATTAGATATCAAATTGGTAATTACTTTCATCGCTCTTGAACCATCAAACCATAATGGATTATCACTCCTTTGGCGTATTTGATTTAAAGAAGTGATAAGGGCATCATGATCATAATCATCACTCATATTTTTTGTTATCATATATTTTTGGTTTTCAGATTTATACAATTTGTTTTCTAATAACTTATAACTCGCATTATTGTACCAATATAAATGATCTCCTCCTGCTAATATTAAAACTTCAGCTTCTATATTTATATTTCCAATTAATTCGTTAATATAATTATATACTTCATTAAAAGTACATTTAGGAATATCCTCTTTTAAACTACTAAATTTTTGTGTAACATCGACAACTCCAAAATTATAATATTTTTTATCAAGTACTTTACCATTATTAACAAAGATTAATTCAATGGATCCACCACCGCCAATAAATACACAGATATTTCCATTATATTTTATTTTGTTATAACATCCCAATGCTGTATATTTAGCTTCATCCTCTTGAGATACTACTTCTATTTTTACATTAAATTTATTTTTTAATTTTAAATTAATATTATTTAACTCTTCAGAATTAATATTTCTAAATATACTACATCCGTAAATATGAACATTTTCTGTATATTCTAATGCTTTTGTTATTATAGAGAATAATTTATTTAAATCATATTCATCTATTTTTTTATTTATATTATAATTTTTTTTAAATTCAATTGTTGTATTATCTTCATATATAATTTTTTCATTTTCATAAATATGTGTTTTAGTATTATTACTTCCTATCTCAATAATAGCAAAGGTTTTCATCTTTTTATCTCCTATATCATATTGTTATTATTTATCAATATGCAAATTATGTTTTTTAAAATTGATATATTATCAATTTATATAAAAATTATAACACAATTTTAAATATATTAAAACTCAGGATAATCAGTTTATTAAAACCTTAGTGTGGCATCAATCTATGTCCTAAGGAATAAGTTATTTACAAATCTTAAATTATGATATCAAATCAATATATTGAATTTTTTTATCATTTATTAAAAATATATAATTTTTATTTAAATAATCTGATACTTTTATAGGTATAGTAATTGCTTTCTTCCAACTTTTTAATACTGACACATCAAAGTTTGGTTCAGTTAAATATTTTACAATTAAATTTTTATCATCAATAATGATATCTACTTTTTTTATTTTTTGGATTTCTTTATTAACCCAATCTTGAATACTAGAATTAATTGTCCTATGATACGTTACATCTAATTTATCAGCCAGCACTAAAGCTAATCCAATCAAAGATTTTATATTATTGCCTTTAGAATGATCCAAAATTGCTTGTCTAATGATTTCTAATTCTTCTAAACTAATATCATTTTTATCAATATATTTAGAAAATATTTTGCTGCTTTCTATGGCATGATCCTTCTTATCCCCTTTACTCAAACCAATATCATGTAATAATGCACAGGTCATTCCTAACTCAATTATTCTTTCATCGGCATTTAATTGTATCAAAATTTTTCTTACATAATCAGCAACTCTTTTATAATGGCCAAGTCCGTGTTCCCAATCCCATTTCCCATTTGTAATAAATTTTGTTTTTTCTATTTTTTTTACTGTTTCTATATATTGATCATTATTCAATAATTTATTATATAAGTTCATATCATCACCACTTAAATTATAGCATATATTATGTTTTAAATTAACTTCAGACAGATTTGTCACTGGTAAGGTCAATTTATGAATCAATTACTAAATAAACTTTAATAAAAAAAAGAAAAAAATAGCAATAACTTTTGATACTTATTTCTTTTTTTTATCAAATAATTTTTTATTTAGAATTGGGCCTTGAACATCATTCAAATTTACATCTTTATATTGATTAAAACTCAATATTATATCTTCAAGTGTTTCAGTTGTAAAAGAATATTCTGTTTTATCATCTATAGCACTTAATTCAAATGATGGTAATTCTTGTTCACCATTATTTATTAAAAATCCCTTTTCATTTATATAATATAATACATTACCATTTTTATTAATTACCATAATTTTTTTTCATCTACTTTATAATCATGATATAAAATTGGACTAGAGTTTTCAATAATACTCGAAATATCAGGTAAGTCTTGATTATTAATTAATGTTAACAACTTACTATATTGTTCTGGAGATATAGAATAAACAATAAACTTTGAATAGGTAGAATAACTTAAATATTCATATAAGCTACTAGATACTACTTTAATTTTACCTTCATTATTTATTATTAATTTATTTAATTCTTTTACATTAGCTTGTTCTAAATCAGATGTATTAGCTAAAATTTGTTGTTCCAACAGTTTATAACTAGCTAATTTATCATTAAATTCTTGGATTTTTTTTGAAATTTGACTATTTAAATCTTTTGTGTATGGTAAAAAAGTCCAAGTTTATCACATAATTCTTTATTTTTCTGTGTAGCAAATTCTAATGCTTCTTCATAATTTGTTTGTGCCATCATAAAATGGACTACATCAAATCTTGAGTATGAGAAAGTATTATCATTAATATTTACAATCATTGCAACTTCTAATAAATTAGGATCTATTTTTTTACTTGTAAATCCATCAACCTCATTATTTTCGTTTACCACATTCTCACTTTCAAATGTTAAATAAACTCCTTCTCCTAAATATTCTCTTATATTTTTGGAATTAATAACTTTTGAGTATAGTTCTTCATCAGAAAGTTGCATTTGATTTTTTTTAATTTTATTATATACAATATTAAAATCAATTAAAAGAGCAATTGTACCATGAAATCCTTCTGAAAAAAACACTTTTTTTCTATTATCACCAATTAACCTAGAATTTCGGCCACAAGAAGGGACTATAACTTCAGTAAAAACTTTTTCTATTGTATTAATAGATGTTGATCTAAAACATTTCATAGGCCACCTTCTTCCTAAATACTATTGCAAAATTATTATTTTCTCCCTAGTTATTTGTTTCTTTGACTAACTATATTATCAAAATTTTACATAAAAGTCTACTCAAAATAACTAAATAATTGTTTCCTTTTTTATCATTTCATTATCTATGTCAAATTATTTAACCCCTAGGTATTTCGACAAGTATATCAAAATTACCTAAGGGGTTCACATTTATATCAATATATTCCACATCAAATCCAGTATTTGAAAAATCAATTTTTTTAATTTATCCAATACTTCATCATTATTAATAACACCTAATGCATAATCAAAATATAAATAGTTATCTGTCCAATTCATACCGAGGCCAATTATGTCATTAGAATTCACATATTTGTAAAAATACTCCAATATTTTCCTAATATCTTTTTTTGCTCCCAATTAATGCATCTAACTTTTATTTTATATCCCTTATATATCATACTTTTTACCACATTCCTCAACAAACTTTTCAAATATTAAATTCATAGATTGCATTAATTCAGGATGCCATTTTATTCCCATTACAAATCTTTTATTTTCAAGTTCTATTGCTTCAACTGTGTTATCTAATGGACATTTAGCTACAATTTTATATTCTTTAATATCTTCTTCAATTGCCACACATGTATGTATACTATTAACAAGTAATTTTTTACTTTTTAAAATACTAAATAATTTTGAATTTTCAATTAAATCTACTTCATGGGCAATTTTTGAACCAAATTGATTATGAAAGATATTAGAATCTATATGAATATCGCCGCCTAGTGCTCTAATTAAATTATTAAATCCAGAACATATGCCTAAAATTGGAATATCTCTTTTAATGCAAATCCTAGCTATTTCTTCTTCATATTGATTGCTTACTAATCCACCCTCTAATATTACGCCATCTAATTTCGAAAGTATATTTTCTAAATCTTCTTTTTCCTCATTAGTCAAAATATAATTGTCTATTTCTTCATTAATCTTAAAATCCAGTTTTTTATCTGTTGGTAGTAATCCAACAACTAAAGCACCATTTTTCACAAGGACATACCTTATATTATCAACAACTTCCATATAATGCCACATATCAGTTTCTATAGAAGGTTTACTAACAATCCCAATAATAGGTTTATTTAATTTTGTCATATTTTTAACCTCCATATTTTAAATTTAATATTAATTTACTATGTAATTTGCAAGTATGTTTCCAAATTGCATATACATCAGTTCAATCTATAAAAATTATATCATAAATTTTTTCATTTTAAAAACTCGAACTATAAAAGTTCGAGTTTGGTATCAATCTGGTGCGAGTGACGTAGTAATCTACAACTCTATTTCAATAAGTTTTTGTGTTTCAATATATTTGTAAAAATCATTACAAGAAATGTGCTCTTTAGGTTTCTGATATTCATATAAGTACAAATTAGCATTTATTTTAACTTCACTATGGTCATTTCTAAATTTAGCTATTATATCTTTTAATAAATATTCTTTATTTATGTATTCATGAATTCCCTTATATTTGCCCCAAGAGTGTTCAAACCAATAGTGTTTACCATTTTTTTCAAAAGTTAAAAAAGTATGTGAAGGTAACATATCTCCATCTATCATATAGATAAAATATGTTTTTACTATTATATCATTTTCAGAAAATAATTTTCTTTCTAATTCTACTTGATCCCAACATACACCACATTGTGATTGCATTAATTCCTCTGGAGTTTGTAGATAATAGAAATTTTCAAACTCTTCATCCCATTTTTGGGAATTGGTATTTATTATATTATTTCCGTCTTCATCCTTAAATCCATATTCAATTGAATCCATTAAATTCATTATTTTATTGGCTGTTTCCAACATAAATTTACTCCTATCTAAAAAATTAATTACGTATGAGAATTTAATATTTTTCTAAATTTATTTTATCATAAAAATTATAAATTGTATTAAATATTTTGTTTTGGCAAAATATTTAACCTTCTAGGCATTTTGACATTCTATCAAAATTACCTGTGTGGATTTTTTATATAATAAAAAATCAGTCATATTTAGACTGAAAATATATTTAAAGTTCGAGTAGTTCGAACAGAAACGTCAATGGTGCCCGCGGCCGGACTCGAACCGGCATGGTATTTCTACCATTGGATTTTGAGTCCAACGCGTCTACCAATTTCACCACGCGGGCATATTCAAATTATATCATAAAAAATATATTAAAACTACAATTTTAATATATTTTTTATTTTATTTTTTATTCTAACTTTAGCATTATCTATTTGTTTAGGTGTTTTATTTAATATTAAAGCAATTTCCTTATAATCAAGACCTTTTATCATTAAATAAAATATTTCTGTTTCTGAAGCGGATAACTCATTAGTTATTTTATTTATGATTTCTTTAGTTTGTTCGTCATTTTCTAAATTTATTAAAGGATTATTTTTATTTTTATCACTTATAATATACATTAATGGTTGTTTAAAATACTCATATTCATGTTCTAAAGATAATGCTTCTAAGTTAAATCTATTTTTAAAAGTGTTCGCATTTCTTAATGTAGATTTTAATTTTCTATCAACACATATATTAATAAAAGTTGACATTTTAGCTTTAATATCATTATAGTTATTTATTGCATCTACAAAACCAACTAATGCATCTTGATATAAATCTTTATATTCTATTCCTAAAATTTTTGCAACTTTTTGATATTTGTTAACATTTATATCAATAATATATTTATATTTTTTATACATTATTTCTTTTGCAGTTTCATCATTTTCTTTAATTAAATATGTAAGTTCATTATCATTAATTTCCTTATAATCCATTATTTTTCCTTTCCATAATATGATATATTAAAATTCCAGCTGAAACTGAAGCATTTAAACTATTTATTTTCCCATACATTGGAATTGATATTATTTCGTCACATTTTTTTCTTGTATTTTGTTTTAAACCATTACCTTCATTTCCAATAATTAGGCATATTTTTTCTGAATAATTTATAGTTTTATAATCTTTTCCAGACATGTCAGCGCCATATATGAAAAAACCATTTCTTTTTAAAACATTTATTGCATTATTTAAGTTAGGAACCATACAAATATTTACATATGATAAAGCCCCTGATGATACTCTCATTACTGTTTCATTAACATTTACACTACGATCCTTAGGAATTATTATTGTATTGATACCAGCGCATTCACAAGTTCTAATAATAGAGCCGAAATTGTGCGGATCTTCTAAATGATCTAATATAACAATTGTATTTTTTTGTAATACATCTTCAAAAGGAATATAAATGTAATCATTAATATCTGCAGCAATTCCTTGATGATTCCCTTTAATCATATCATTTAATTTATGATTTTCAACATTTATATATGGAATTTTTTCTGTTCTAATAAAATCTATAATTTCTTTATCGTTAAAATTTTTACTTAAATAAATTTTTTTGATTTTCGTATTATTATTTTTTAATTCTTTAATAACATTTTTACCATAAACTCTCATTTAACTATCACCCATTATCTTATTAATTATAAAATCAATTCGATCCATTTGTTTATTTTTATATAAATAACCAAATAGACACTCGAAGCCGGTTGCTATTCGATAAGTTATTATATCACTACTTTTACTTTTACCACCATGAGCATTTCTTCCTTTTCTAACTATTTCTAGTTCTTCCAAAGTTAAAATATCTTTTTCAATTAATTTTTCTAAAATTTTTCGTTGACTTCTAGCTGACACATAATTTAGACTTAGCTTTTGTATATCTTTTATTTTTTTAGTATTATGTTCTAGTAAATAATTTCGAATATATAATTCATATACACTATCACCTAAATAAGCAAGTAAAATCATATCCATAAAAATCACCAACACGCCTTAATTATAACATAAAAAAAGAAATAACTTAATTTATTTTATTTATTTCTTTTTCTTCAATCCAAGTATATGGATCTTTTTCAGTTAAAAACTTTATTTTACAGCCATTTATAGGTCTTGATAAATGTTTTTTTAAGTCATCTACACTTTTAAGCTCTTCACCATTTTCATTTATTCCAGTTCTAATTAATAATTTGTTATTTTCATCAAAAATAGCAATTGCTGTTATTTTATAATTATTTTCGATTTTTTCAATAATTGGTATTGGATTTTCAAAAATACTTGCAGTATTTTGTTTTAAAGTCTCTTCTTCTTGATTTGGAATAAAACTTTTTGCAATTGTATTATTTTTTTCTTTAATGCTGATATTGTCATTAATATTATTTGTTTCAGCTGTTTTACCAAGTAACTTACTCCAAAATCCATTTTTTTTATTGTTCATTTATTATCACCTTTATTATAATTAAATTTTACAATACCAATTTTATTTTTGCAAATAAAAAGTGCGTTATTTTGCACTTATTATTATGTTAATAGTTTTAACTTTTGATACGAATTGTACCTTAGGATCATCACTTTGTATAACAACAGCCACATTATGATTTCCAACTCCATAACCAGTTAAATCAACGTATGCTGATATTTTACTAGTATCAATAGAATCTAAAACTGACTGAACACCTTTTGCTATTACAGTAGCCGTAGTATCATCAACACTAGATGCATTAGCGACTAAATTATCTCCTATATTTCTAGTTTCAATACCTATACCAGATATTTCTTTAGAAGATTCAGTACCTACTTTAACTTCAATAGTAACAGCTGTTTCGCTCATATATCTAATTCCATTTGGTTTAGAAATAGTAACATTAAATGTTTTATCACTATTTAAATTATCAATATCAATTTCTACTGGTATATTTTTAAGAGTTGAAATAGTTTCTTGATCACCATAAACTTTAACATTTGATATATTACTATTTATTTCTGAAATTGCAGTTCCAGATGCTGGGGAGCCAGTGGTATTAATTTTTAATGGTAATTCTGTACTAAATGATTCTAAAGTTATTTGGGCATTAATAGTACTTGGAACTACTTCTACCCCTTTAACCACTACACCTTTTTCATTATAAGCAACTAATTTAACATTTTCTAATGTATAAGTACCAGCTTCTTTTAGTTCCTCATTGTTTAAATCTACAAGTGCTTTAACTGTTGCTACTTTCTTTAAGGTTTCTTCAGATCCTTTAACTACTACTTCACTACGATCAAGTTCGATTTTACCTATACTAAGTTTTGGATCAAGTTGATCTTGATTTAAAATATCATAAGTAAGTGATTTAATTGTACTTTGCTTTTCTTTAATTATAACCATTACATACGAAGGATCAAGTTTATAATTTATAGAATCGATTGTTTGAGAATATGATAATTTTACTTTATGTTCTCCTATTCCATAGCCAGTTAAATCTAAAGTTACCTCATTATCTCCTAGCTGTTTAGCTAAATATAAATCTGAACTTCTTCCAATTAAAGTAATATCAACTGTTTTAGGTGCTCCTTCGATAACATAAGCTTCTTCATTATATATTAAATTAACTTTCTGATTATCCAAAATTTCAGCTTGCGTTTCAACTAAGCTTACTACTTTTGAATTTATTAATAAATAGACCCCAACTGCTAAAAGCAATGAAACATATATTAATACTTTAGGTTTATTAAGCATTTTTTCTACACTTAAATTACGAGATTTAAAGAAATTTTGAATATTATAAACTATCCTGCTAATAGGAGTAATTATTAATTTATCAAAAATATTATAAATTTTTTTTAATATTTTCATATTACTCACCATCCTCATCTGCATCATAGAATACTTCAGTTTTTGGCTTTAATTCTTCAGTTAAAATATTTTTAAAATCTTCTATAGTCAAATTATAATTTAAATTTCCATTTACTGCTATACTTATTCTTCCTGTTTCTTCACTGACAACTAAAACTAAAGCGTCACTTTCTTCCGCTACTCCTAATGCTGCTCTATGACGTGTTCCTAACTTTTTGCTGATTTTTGGATTCATACTTGTTTTAAAAACAGCACCGGCACAAGTAATCTTATTACCTTGAATAATTACTCCACCATCATGTAGAGGATTGTTTGGAAAAAAGATTGCTTCTAATAATTGTGATGATATTTCAGCATAAAGCTTTGTAGCCGGTATAATATATTCTTGTAATGTTACATCTCTTTCAATAACAATTAATGCTCCCGTTTTACTTCTTTTTAAATGTTCAACTGCTTCCATAATTGAATATATGACTTTCTCTCGCTCATCAACAGATAATACTTTATGTCTTCCAAGCAGTTGTGTACGTCCTATTGATTCTAAGAAAGTTCTAATTTCTGGTTGGAAAATTATTATAATTGCAAGAGGTCCCCACATAATAACATATTCTAATAATAATCCAATTGTATATAAATTTAAAATATCACTTAAAACTTTTACTATTAATAAAAATACAATTCCTTTGATAATCAAAGCTAATTTTATATTATTACGAAAATTTTTAAGAATTGTATAAAATAAAATCCAAACGATTGATATATCTAATATTTTTGTAAATATATTCCAAATTGTTGTTAATGTCATAAAAATCTACCCTTCCATTCATGTTTACATTATAACAAAAATAGTTCTTTAATTAAAGAACTATTTTTTCCCTTTTTCATCAGAAATTTCACTTGGAGCATCCTCTATAATAAATTCTTGTGCTGTATTATTCTCCGTATTTACTTGTTTAGATTCTGGCAAATCCATATTAGATTTTTCTTCTTTTAAACTTTCTTGACTATTTGAAATAGAAGCTTGATTTACACTTTGATTTACATCTTTAATATCTTCGTTAAGCATATCATTTGTTAAAACATCATTATTATTATCATTTTCTTCTGGTGTTTCAATGTCATTTTGTTCTAGTGTTTTTTCCTGATTTATGGTTGAAGCCGTTTTTTTACCTTTTTTACTTTTTTCTATTTTTATTTCTTTTTTAAGTTCTTTATTATTTTTAGTATCTACTAAATAACCAATTAAAGCAAATATTAATAGTAAAGAAATTACTAAAAACCATAAATAGTTATTTACCAGAAATTCCATAAAACCTTCCATGATACCTCCAATCAATATATTATATGTCTTTTATATTTTATTATACTTATGCTATTGATACTGAGCCAGTTGTTGGGATTAAATGAACAAATGTATTTCCATCATTAACTTTTATTATTTTTCCATTTTCATCTTTATAAACTGTTTTACTTTGTCTATCTTGCTTTTCCCATGTTATTTTAATACTTTCACCATTTGTAATATAATAACCCGTTCCACTTCCAACATTTTCTATATTTTGACGGCCATAAGAATCAAGACTATAATTTTTTATATTTTCAATAATTATTATATTTTTAATTGCTAATTGTGTATCAGTTGCTGCATCTTTATGTTCTACACCATTTTCAAATTTTTTATATAATTTATTTTCACTATCATAAGTATATGAACTATTAACACTTTTTGAATAAACTAATTTTATTTCATTTGCTGCCGTAACGTTTTCATTGTAAATATTACTTAAATTAAATTCTTTGTAATCGTAATTTAAAATCATATAATCATCACTTGTTTGTCTATAACCTTTTTTGTTTGCAGCAGCTTGAATATTTTTAGTACTTGTATAGGCATTATGTGGAGCTTTATGTAATTTTGAATCTCGCCAAAACATTTTGGCTGGATTTTCTAATCCATTTAGATTATTTATATGATAATTAGCTATATCTGCTTCAGCAAAAGGACTCCAACCGAAATGTGTGTAAATTGCATCATTTTCCATTGCATAATCTAAAAAATAATGACGAGAACTTCTTACTGGACCAATTTGGTCAACTTCAACATCTTTAAAAAGAGCCATCATTCTAGTTAAACCGCCTTCAACAATTATTTCATAAAGCATATAAGCTTTAGAAATACCATATTGAGGTCTAGCATCTTTTACATTATCAATCATAACTGCATAAGGTCTTTGATTAGAATTTAAATCAAAAATTTTTAAATTATGCTTTTCTGCCTTTTTTTTCTTTTTTTCTACTTTTACTATTTTTTTAGCAAACCAATTGTTTTTATACCCATAATATCCTAATCCTCCACCAATTAAGAATATTACTAAAACTATTATGATAATTACTTTCTTCTTTACCTTTTTAGGCTTTTTTGAACCGATATTTTTACGCATATACTACTCTCCTTACTATATAATTAATTATAACAATTTTTTTTTACTTTTAAAATTTTTTTTAAGATATTTAAAATATTTGACAATTACTTCACATTATGTTAGGATATTTAGCAAATATCTTTAAGGGGGATTTATAATGAAAACAGATAAAACTAATGACGATGATAATTTCTATGCATCTTTAGATAAAACTTTGGATGAACTAGAAGTTACAGAGGATATAAGCGAAAATAAAAAAGCTATAGATGATTTGACTTTTAGTGATTCAATCGATGTTACACGTACACAAAAATCAATACCTATCGAATTTTCTTTAGAAAAAGATTTTGATAAGTCTACAGAAAGACTTAATGATTTATTAGATAAAATTGAAAATCCAAGAAATCAAAAAGAAAAAGATTATTATTCTTTAGGAGTTGGACTCCTTAATAGTGCAGATAAAGTATGTAATTTTCAAATTAATCATCGCAAAATTATTAAATTAATTGATAGTATGAACTATTTAAGTAATGAAATTGAAAATTATTTAAAAAATTTACAAAATGATAAACAAGATACTGATGATAATGCTAATGATAAAGAATATAACAATGAAAATGAAAAAGAGGAACAAAAAAAATCAAAGAAGAAATTAATAGCAATATTATCTTCTGGTGGTGCAGTTGCTTTAGTTATATTAATTACTCTTTTAATAAAATCTTGTAACAAAGATAACAATGTATCAAGAAATAATGATGTTGCTAAAAATATTTTAGAAATATTAGATGAAAATTATAGCACTGATGAAGCTATTATTGACACAACAACATCTCCTATTACTACTATAACTACTACTATGGCTACTACTCAAAAAAAGATTACAACTACAAATACAGAACAAAAAACAAATACTAATACAACTGTGTCTCCTAAAATTACAACTACAACTTCAAGTACACATAATAGTGTAGAAACACAAAAGCCAATAACAACCAATACTACTACAAGAATAGCAACACAACAAAAAAGCAACGGCATAGATATTTTTACTAGAGCTAATTTATCTCCTGAAAGTCTAAATTATCGAGCTAATGAAGTTTTACAAATGGTAAATAATGCAGTAAATAATTATAATTTAAGCGTTACCGAAAATAAGCTTGATAAATTTACTAAAGAAGATATAACAAAGATTCTTTGCGTAATTAATGCTATTCCTTATAATAATAGAACATTAAGTTTTGATGAAGTTTTAAATGTTTATGATAAAATGAAAATGGTTTTATATGCTGATAGCTTATATTCAATAAACGCATACAATGGTTTTTTAAAACCTAAAGAAAATAGATTAAATTTAGATTTAAATAAATTTGTTTTTGATGATAATGTTAAAACTAAAGAAGTTATTACAAAATTACAAGCATCACGTAATGGTATGATAAATAATCAAAATAATAGAAATAATGCCAGTAAATATGCTCAAGATTTTATTAATTTATATGGTTATTATCATTTACAATATAATGGTGGAAATATCAATACGGATAATTTAGAGACATCTGGACAAGAACTTTTTGTCGATGCTATATTCTATAATGAATTTGAGCTTGCTACCTTAATAGATGCTGGAAGCCAAAAAATAAATTTTAAAACTGCAGATAAAACTTATACGATTGAAACTTTAGTAAATGGATTTAATTCAACTGCATGCGGTCAAGATTTTCCAAATAAACAATCACAAGATTTATATGGTGCATTTATAGAACAACAAGTAAACAACAAAACATTAAAATTAAATAATTAAGGAGGTCACTTATGTACGAAGAAAAGCCTAAAAAACAAATTAATTATAAATCATTAATATTAAAACTTTTATTATTAGCATTAATATTTTTTGCAATATTCTGGCTATTTACACCTAGAAAAGACAAAAAAGAAAATAATGATGATAAAACTTTCAATAAAAATATTACTAATATGAAAAGTGCTGCTAAAAAGTATTTTAATGATCAAACTATATTGCCAAGCAAAACTGGTGAAAGAGTTAGAATTACTTTACAAGAAATGTTAAATAAAAAATTAATTGTTAAGTTTACTGATAAAAATGGTCATTATTGTGATGTAGATAATAGTTATTCACAAGTTACGAAAACTGGTGATAATGAATATCAATTAAAAGTGTTATTATCTTGTGAAGATCAAACGGATTATATCGTTGAATCATTAAATAGCGTTACAAAAGAAGAAAAAGAAGATAAAGAAGAAAAAACTACATCTAAAGAAAATGAAAATAAAACAGATAATAATAATCAAAATTCTAATAAAAAAAGTACTGATGTAAATAATAATGTTAATGATTCTAAACAAGAAAATGAAAATAATACACAAACTTATAAAAGAACAGAATATTATACTCAATATGAATTTAGAAAGGCTGAAACAAATACCAATACAACTTATAGTTGTCCTGCCGGATATTCATTAAATGGAACATCTTGTGCTAAAAGTATAGTTTCATCAAAAATAAATGCTACTGAGATTTATGGCGAAGATAAAGAATTAATAACTGATGCTCTTATTAATGACTCAGGCAATTACACTGTATATGCTGATCCAATCGAAGTTAAAGATTTTGAATCATATAGTTGTCCAAATGGTTATACTAAAATTGGCTCTGGAAATAATGTTAAATGTCAAAAAATGGAGCAAACTCCTGCTATAACAATTAATACTTATTCTTGTCCAAGTGGTACAGATATCAAAACTGGAAGTAATGCATCATTAAAATGCTATGATAAAGATTATAAAAATAAAATTATAGATTACACATGTCCAAATGGTTATTTTAAAGAAGGCAGTGGCGAAAATCTAAAATGTTATAAAAAACTTAATTGTCAAAAAACTGAATATAAAACTGTTTGTCAAGAAGGAGACTTAGTTAATGGCGTTTGTAAAGTATATGTTGGAAAAGCTAAAACTACTTCTACTTGGAATTATTCATATACTACAACTTCAAACAAACCACTTTATAGTACTAGTTCTATTAAATATGAAGCTGTAGGTGGTCGTACAACTAAATACGTTTGCACTAAAAATAATTGTCCAGGAATTGTATCAGAATATAAATATAAAGTATATAAATTAAAAACAAACACTAAGTGTACAACTGGAACTAATATTAATGGAAAATGCTATAGTTATAAAAATCCAATCAAAAAGAAAGTAACAAGTAATTACACATGTAAAAAATACGAAGCAAAAAATATAGAATATAACTGCCCTGTTGGATACGCTCAAAAAGAAGGTAGCGGCAAGAATTTGAAGTGTTATAAAAAAACATTATTAAAAACTATAGTAAACA
The DNA here is from genome assembly GCA_947627995.1 of uncultured Bacilli bacterium. Classification (GTDB taxonomy): domain Bacteria; phylum Bacillota_I; class Bacilli_A; order RF39; family UBA660; genus CANQYE01. Next base: position 7,490 of record CANQYE010000014.1, on the reverse strand, counting down.
CTTCTTATAAATGTTCTAATAGTAATTCTACATTAAAAGATAAATCTTGTTATAATCAAGTCGAAATAGATCCTGATATTAATATTAAATATACTTGTCCAGATGGTTATAAAGCTACTGGCAGTGGAAAAGATACCATTTGTTCAAAAATTGTAACAGGAAATAAAACATATTATTGTGCTGATGCAGAAGCAACTTTAAAAGGAGATAAATGTTACAAAAAAACAAAAGGTGATGTTATTGGATATACTTGTCCAGATGGATATTCACGTGATGGTAAATATTGTTATAAAACTGAAAATAAGATAATTGATGCTATTAAAAACGAAGATAATAATACAACATATAAATATACATGGAGTAATAATAAAACCTTAGATGGTTGGGAATTTACTGGAAATACTAGACAAGTTTCTAAAGATGTATATGATAATGTTGAAACTCCTAATACAGACATTCTAAATGGAAAAATGTCTATAATGGATATTATATTATTCTCATTTGTAATAATTGGCTTTACTTATTTAATATTTATGACTATAAAATCATATAAAGGTGTTTAATAAAAAAAGCAATTATGCTTTTTTTTTGCATAAATTTTAAAATTATATCCAATTTAATATTAGGAGGAATAATATGGAAAAAGAAATAAATGTTTTAGATGAATTAAACAAAGGTGCTTGCATGGGTATGGATGCTATTCATTTTATTTTAGATAAAGTTAAAGATAATCATTTTAAAGAAATTCTAGAAAACCAATATAATGAATATCAAACAATTTCTAATAAAATTAAAGAATTATATCCAGAATATAGCGAAAAAAAGCCACATGAAACTAATGCAATGAATAAAGCAATGACATGGTATGGTATAACTATGAAAACCATGACAGATCAAAGTAATTCTAAAATTGCTGAGCTTTTATTACAAGGAACTAATATGGGAATTATTGAAGGTAGAAAGTTACTTAATAATAAAAACTCTAATGAAGAAGTTAATAAATTAGTAGAAGAATATGTTACAATGCAAGAAAAAGCAGTTGAAAAATTAAAAACTTTCTTATAAAAAAAAGATTTTTATAAAAATCTTTTTTTTATTCTACAATACTTAATCCTTTTTCTTTAATATAACTTATAAATTCAGTTTTAAAATTTTGCAAATCTTCTTGATTTAAAGTTCTATCAAAAGATGATAATGTTACCCTTATTGTATATCTAGTTTCCTTTTCTTGGGTATATATGTCAATTAATTGATAATTTTTAATTAGTTTATTTCTAAAAGAAGATAAAACATTTTCTATAGTACAATATTTTTCTTCGTTATCAAGAATAATAGTATAATCTAAATTAACATTTTGAAATTTACTAATTTCTGAATACGTAGTTATCATTTTATCTAAATTTAAATACATATTAATATCTAATTCTATGACTACTACAACTTTTTTCTTAGGAGATATTTTATTTTGAAATATTTTTATTTGTCCTAATTCTTGCTTATTTACAATAATTCCTAAGCAATATTCCTTATTATAATATTCTTGAGACTTACTATTTTTAAATTGTACTTTAATATTTTTAAATGTTTTAAAAATATTACTCACAATATTTTTAGCATGCATATAAATTTTTTCTATATTATTTATATTATCAACAAGTAAAACAGAAAGTTTTTCTATGTTTTCATTCTGATTGATTATTGTTCCAACTTCAAATATTCCAAATTTATCATAATTACTAGCATTTTCATTTGCTATTTCTAATAAAGATAAATTTAAATCATCTCTTAAAATATTATCTTTTTTCTTGCCTAACAAATAGGTATTTTCTTTAATAATGTTATATTTATTTAAAAAATTTGTTTTGTACCATAAATAACTATGTACTTCATGTAAATTAAATTTAGTTGCTAAATGTCTTTTTAATTTATATATTTCATCATATGAATTATCTAGTGATTTGAAAGTTAAATCTAATTTTAATGGTTCAACTTTAAATTTTTCATAGCCATAAAGCCTTGCTATTTCTTCAATTAAATCAGCTTCTAAAGAAATATCTTTAGTTGCTCTAAATGTAGGAACTAGTACGTTAAAATAATCTTTTTGTTCTTCTACTTTAAAAGATAAAGATTCTAATATTTCAATTACTTTACTACTATCTATATTAAAACCTAAATATTTATATAAAGTAGTTTTATAAAGTTTTACAGTTATTGGATTTAATGGATTAGGATAGATATCTGTTAAATTAGAGGAAACTTCTAAATCCTCATTATAATCTTTCAAAAGTTTCAAATATCTTTTTATAGCTATATCTGTCATATTTGGATCTAGTGATTTTTCATAACGCGCTGATGCTTCAGTACGTAATCCTAGACTAGTTGCAGTTTTTCTTATACTAGTCGCATCAAATGTAGCACTTTCTAAAAATATAGATGTTGTATCTTCTTTTATTTCACTATCAAGTCCGCCCATAACACCTGCAATAGCAAAATATTCATTATTATTTTTAATCATTAAGTTTTCATTATTAATTTTTCTTGTTTCATTATCTAAAGTTGTAAATAAAGTATTATCTTTTCCTTTAGAAACTTCAATTTTTTTAACGATTCTTGAATCAAAAGCATGCATAGGTTGTCCAAGTTCTAACATTAAATAATTAGTTAAATCAACAATTAAAGAAATACTTCTCATTCCTGTATAATATAAAAATATTTTTATCTCAAAAGGAGTTTTATTGTTAGAAATATTGTCTATTGTTAAACCACAATATCTTGAACACAAATTATTATCAGTTATTTTTATATCTAAATCTTTTTTATCATTTTTTACTTCTTCTATTTCTAATGGCAATAACTCATGTTTAGTTATAGCTGCAATTTCTCTAGCAATGCCATAATGTCCCCAAAGATCAGGACGATTAGTTAAAGATTTATTATCAATTTCTACTATAATATCTTCAATTGGTAGATAATCTTTAATATTTGTTCCTACTACTGCATTATCAGGCAGCTCGATAATTCCTGAGTGATCATTTCCAATTCCAAGTTCTAATTCACTACATAACATTCCTTGAGAAACAACTCCAGCAATTTTTTTCTCCTCAATTGTTATTCCTGATACCATTCCAGAAACATTAACTAATGCTGTTTTCAAACCAACTCGAACATTAGGAGCTCCACATAAAATGTCAACAATCTTTTTGCCATTATTAACTTTTAAAATATGATATTTTTCTTTTTTAGGATGGTTTTCACATTCAACAATTTCAGCTACAACAACATCTTTTAAATCTTTACCTTTTTGATAAATCCCCTCTACTTCCGCTGTACGGATTGTAAATTTATCCCATATGCTTAGCCAATCTATATCTTCACTATTTTTTATATGAGTTTTTAATTTATTACAAGAAATTAACATAATATCCTCCTACTCTATATTAAATTCTGATAATTTTCTTAAATCGCCAGAATTTAAAATTCTTATATCACTTATTTTATATTTCATCATTGCTAATCTAGTAAGTCCTAAACCGAAAGCAAATCCACTATAAATTTCAGGATCAATATTACTCTCTTTTAAAACATTTGGATGAATCATTCCACAAGGACAAAGCTCTATCCAGCCTGAATTTTTACAAGTTGAGCACCCTTTTCCACCACAAATTAAACATGAGCAATCTAGTTCAAAACCTGGCTCCACAAATGGGAAGAAACCTGGACGAAGACGTACTTTAACATCACTTTTAAATATTTCTTTTAACATTCCTTCCATTACATAAATAAGATTACTTATTGAAACATTTTTATCAATTACCATACCTTCCAATTGAAAGAAAGTTGTTTCATGAGAGTGGTCCATATCTTCATTACGGAAACATCTTCCAGGAGCACAGATTCTTAAAGGCGCATTAAATTTTTGCATTGCTCTTACTTGATTAGGTGAGGTATGAGTTCTTAATAAATCATTATTAGAAAGCCAGTATGTATCTTGCATATCACGTGCCGGATGTGTTTTAGGAATATTCAATGCCTCAAAATTGTAATATTCTTTTTCCATTTCAGGACCATTTACAATGGTAAATCCCATTCTTTTTAATATATCAGTAACATCCTTGGCAACAATTGAAATTGGATGTAATGAACCAATTTCTTCATCCGTAGGTAATGTTTCATCTAAATGAATATCTATTTTACTTTGAATTTCTTCTAATTTTTCATTAATCTTTAACTCTAAATCTGTTTTTATTTTATTAAATAATGGGCCATAAATCTTTTTATCTTCAACTGACATATTTTTTATATCTTTCATAAGTAAAGATAATTCGCTTTTCTTTCCTAAGAATTTAGATTTTACATTTAAAACATCGGCCTCTTTTAAAGCACTATTTACTTCTTTTATAGCATCTGCTACAATTTTTTTTAATTTTTCTTTCATATTTTCCTCCCATAAAAAAAATCCTATCTAATGGGACGAGATAACCCGCGGTACCACCCATTTTCTAGAATCCTAGCTCTTATTAGTTTATAGCACTAATTACTATTAAAAACTCATATGTTGAAATTAATTAAATTATTTATCCAAAAGTACTTTCAGCTTTAAATACTTTTTCTCTTTTTTAGGAACTTAATTTAACTTTTGACATATTCATCGTTTTCTTATACAAATATTTTATCATCATGACTTAATTATTTCAATAAAAAAAACAAATTTTAATAAAAAAACAATTGACTAATTCAATTGTGATTTTTATTGATTAACAATAACTCCTGCATTAGCAGTATCAAACATTTCATTTGCATCTTGAATCATTGCAGGATTTACATTTAATCCTGGAACGTTTACAGTATCACCTACTGCATAATTTTGTGAAGGTTCAACAAATGGTTGAGTAAGATTTTGTTGACTAAGTTCTGGATTTATTGTTGGTTGAATATTTTCTGTTTGGCTATCAAAAATGTTTTCTGTTGTCCCTATATTATAATTAGGAACTTCTGGTTCTGGATTATTATTGATTTGATATAATGGCTCAATTGGAGTAATTTGATCTATTGAAGGTGCTTTAGAAAAATCAACCGCTGGGTTTTGTTCAAATAAATTTGGTGTATTATTAGATGCTTGGGTTTGGTTAGAACTTTCTGTTTCCTCATCATTATTAGTAATTTGATCTATCTTAATTTCATTGACAGAAATATCATTAATTGGCATATCATTAGAAACCATGTTATTTAAACTATCAAATTCATTATTATATACATCTCTTCTAGGTTCTTCATAATCAACTTCATTCATTGCTTTTTCACATATTGATTTTAATTCTAAAGCTTCCATAAATGAAGTCAATGAATTAATAATACGTTCTATCGTAATAATATCTTTATCTTTTAAATAACTATTATATTCCTTATTAATTTGTTCTAACGCATCTAATTGTACCTCTAATTCTTTTGTTTTGCTTATAACACTCCTTTGAGCATTTCTTTTTTTATTTACGTATAATGATTTTTCATCTTCAAAACGAATTTTATCTTCATCATTGAGTCTAGTATTATTAAATAGTATATCTAAATTAGAGATAGTTTTTTCACTAAATTCTATTTCCTTAACTGCAAAACCAGTTGTTGCAGCTAAAACTTTAATTTGCATATAAATATCTCTTATTTGAGTTAAAATATCTATAAAATTATTTAAATCATTACGCTTTTCAGTCGCCTTTCTTAACTCTAATATTATTTTGTCTAAATCTCCATCCAAACCTTGAATCGGTATTACCTTAGCCATATACACACCCTCTACTCTATACTATTAAATGATAACATATCAAATAATTTTATGCAATATTTTTTTAATTTGTAGGCTCAGTACTTACCCAAATATAATTTCCAGTTCCATCGTCTTTAAATGTATGTTTATATACCGTTCCATCTTTTTCATAGTCTTCAAAAACTTTAGATTTTATTTCTTTTTGTGTATTTTCATCCCAAGTAGAAAAAGCATCATAATTATATTCTTTATTTTCAACTAAAATATTTGTTTTATCTCCATATTTATAAATATTTGTTTTACAATATAAATCGCCATTTTTATCAACTTCTGTAGAGGTATATAAAATATATTTTTCGTATAAATATATTTCATCGCCTTTTTTAGTAGCCTTAGTAAATTCGCCTTCTTTATAAACATCAATACAGCCTGTATCTCCGCCACCATAAGTACAAAAATATATATTATCTTTAAAATTACAAATACCCAAATTTTTATATATTTCTATTGTTTCATCGGTATAATTTATATCACCAAATGATTCTTTAACGATATCAGCAATTGTTTCTTTTTTATAAGCAGTCCAATAATAACCATCCATATTATCTCCAGAAGTTAAATCGTTAGTTTTTTTATAACAGCTACCATGATTTAAAGTATCTAAACACTCATTTTGACTTTTAGCTTGGCCATATACTCCATCCGGTTTATAATCATTTTGATTATTATATAAAAATTTGCCAACTGACCCTAGTATTACTTTATTAGAAATGTCTTTATAAGTGACTTTTTTACTTTGATAAGCATCTTTTCCTGAATCATCATGAGGAATAATCATTTTTAATCTATCTATTGTTTTAGAATCATCAATATCCATTTCTACTTCTTTTACTTCGTCTTTTTTAGTTTCTTTCTTTTTTTCTTCCACTTTTACTTCTTTTTTAAAATATTTATAAAAATATAAATCATAAGCTATATAGCTTAAGCTACCAATTAATAAAATTACTAGAATTACTATTGTAACTATTTTCCCTTTACTTTTTCTTTTTTCTTCTTCCATAATTATACCTACTTTCTATATTAAAATATAACAATTTTACTTTCATCAGTAAATATTTTTATTCTTTTTACTTTTCCTTTGACAATATTTTTACAAAAAAAAGTTACTTTTTGTAACTTAATTTTGTAAAGCATTATAATTTTTTAATACTTCATCGGCTGTTAATGCTCTGTTATATACTTTTACATTGGATATTGTTCCGTTAAAATATTCACCATAACATCTTACTCCTCCTGGATTACACCCTAAAGCTAAATTAGTTTTATTTCCTGGCTTTCCAACTGGTGTTAAGATATCTGTAATATGTAAACTTGGTGTTTGTTCTTTTCCATTAATATATATTTTTGAATCAAATCCATCGTATGTTCCAACTGCATGATATTTAGTATTAGAAGTAATTGTTACTAACTTAGTTTTATATCCTCCAACATAAGGTTGGAAGCCAAATTGTCCTTGATACAAAAATAAACCATAGCCACCATTTTCAAAATTAGCTATAATGTCGCTATTTACTATATTATTAACAAAAAATTCTAATTCCAAAGTAACATAATCATAATTAAGTTCACCTATCATTGCATAATCATTTGTCCCATCAAATGAAAGTCCTTCACTTGTACTTGTTGCACCTTCTACTTTTCCATTATATCTATTTCCTGATTTGTCTAT
>CANQYE010000013.1 GCA_947627995.1 uncultured Bacilli bacterium | reverse complement strand
TCGTCAAACATTAAATAATCAATATTATTAATTTTAATAATATGTGGCATTACATAAGCAATATTTGTTTCTTTAATACTTTTGATATTTCCATTTGTGATAGTAGGTTTAGCACAAGCAAACTTACATATCATTTCAACCTTTCTTCTTAATTCTTTACTTATTTCTAATTCTTTAGTTTCTATTGTCATACTCTAATCACTTATCCTTTCTTAAATAACAAAAAAACTAACATTTCTGTTAGCATTTATTACTCTCGAAATCTCAAAAGTTCGAGTTTCCTATCATATTGGTGCAGGTAAAGGGACTTGAACCCCCATGGATTGCTCCGCTAGATCCTAAGTCTAGTGCGTCTACCAATTCCGCCATACCTGCAATTGGTGGACCTCGTAGGGCTCGAACCTACGACCGCCCGGTTATGAGCCGGATGCTCTAACCGACTGAGCTAGAGGTCCATGACCTCTTAATAATAACACAAATAATTTTTTTCTGCAATAGTTTTTTTAAGAGTTGTATGGTAAAATAAACATGAGGTGATATTTATGGAGATTATTGGAATTGTTGCTGAATACAACCCTTTTCATAATGGCCATTTATATCATATTAATAAAATTAAAGAAAAATATCCTGATTCATTAATTGTTTGTATACTCAATGGCTATTTTACTCAAAGAGGAACACCTAGCATAATAACTAAGGAAGAAAAAACTAAAATATGCTTAGAAAATAATATAGATATCGTCATCGAACATCCATTTTTTTTTAGTAGTCAATCAGCTGATTTTTTTGCCGATAGTGCATTATTTTTACTTAATGAATTAAAAGTAAATAGAATAATATTTGGTAGTGAATCTAATAATATAGAAGAGCTTAAAAAAATCGCTGTTTTTCAAATAAAAAATGATTTACAGGATAAAATAAAAAAAGAAATTAAAAAAGGAAATAATTACCCAACTGCATTATCCGGATTAGTTAAAAGTAATATCGATTTAAATAATCCAAATGATATTTTAGGTATTGCTTATATCAAGTCAATTTTAAAAAATAATTATAATATTAGTTACGAATCAATACAACGTACAAATAATTATCATGATATTGAAAGTAATGATTTTATAATTAGTGCTTCTAATATTCGAAATAAAATTAAACAAAAAGAAAATATTACAAAATTTATTCCTAAAGATTATGAAAAATATATTAATACAATCGACGAAAAAATTTTTTTCACTATATTAAAATATTCTATTAATATGAATAGTAAATTAGAAAATATATTAACTGTTGATGAAGGAATTGAAAATTTACTTACAAAAAAAATAAATGATGCAAAAAATTTAGAAGATTATATTAATCTAATTAAAACAAAAAGATATACTTATAATAAAATAAGACGGATGTTTATCCATATTATTTCTTTATTTACTAAAGATGATCGAAATAAAATAATAAATCCAACTTATATAAAAATATTAGGTTTTAATAAAAAAGGCCGTTTATATTTAAGAACTTTAAAAAATAATAAGGAGTGCTTGCTTAATAAAAAAATAGACAATGATGATATTGTTTTAAATTATGAACGAAGAAGTGCATTTTTATATAATTTAATTACTAAACAAAATGTATTAGAGTTTGAAAGAAAAAATAAACCAATTAAAAAGGACTAACGTCCTTTTTTTATTAGTTAAGCTCTCCCAGAATATTTTCCATCTTTAGTAGAAATAATAATTTTTTCTCCTTGAGAAATAAATAATGGAACTTTAACTATATGACCAGTTTCAATTGTTGCATCTTTCATCGCATTATTTGTAGTATTTCCTTTAACTGCTGGTTCAGTATCTATAATTTCAAATTCAATTTTTTCTGGTAATTCTATACCGATAATTTCACCATTATAAAAATTAATAACTATTTCTAAATTTTCTTTTAAAAATTTTATTTCATCTTTTAAAGTAGATTCAGGAATTTCAATTTGTTCGTAAGTATTAGTATCCATAAATACATAATTATCACCAGTACTATATAAATATTGCATTGGCTTTTTATCAATATGAGCCTTTTCAACTTTAATATTAGTATTATATGTATCCTCGACAATTGCTCCCGTTCTTAAATTTTTTAATTTAATACGAACAAATGCTGGACCCTTACCTGGCTTTACATGTTGAAAATCTTGAATTAAACAAAGTTTACCATCCATTATAATAGTCATACCATTTTTTATATCATTTATATTTATATTCATACTTATCACCTATTTTGACTTTGTTTCAATATGTTTTGTGTGTTTACGACAATTTTTACAATACATATTTAATTCTAATTTTTCTGTAGTATTTTTTTTGTTTTTTTCGGTTTTACGACCTGTAATCGTATTACACTCACTACATTTTAAATCAATAAATCCTCTGTTGTCATTTTTCTTTGCCATTCTTTTTCCTCCTTTAAAGCTATCAGTATTATACCAGATATTTTTTAATTTTCAAATAGTTTTTGTGAAACTTCTTTACTAATATTACGATTTATAAATGCCATATATTCACTTTTCCCGTTTTTATGAGACACATTTGGCGAAACAACAACTAATGATAAAGTAGGATTATCATATGGCGCATACATAGCATAAGAACTAGATATAGTTTCAATTTCAGCAATTCCATCATTATCTGCATCATAAAAAGATTCACTAGTTCCGGTTTTCCCAGCTGGTTTATAATTCACATTCGTATAGCCTCTTCCTGTTCCTATTTTTAAAACATTTTGAAAACCTAATCTTATTCTTTCCAGATATTTTTCATCTAAAGATATTTTATTTAAAACTTTTACTTCTTGTTTTTTTATAACTTTACCTTCATTATTTTTAATTTCTTTCATTAAAGTTGGGGCTACTCGTTGTCCCGTAGCTATTGAATTAATATATTGAAAAAGTTCAATTGGCGTATACGTATCATATTGCCCAATGGCTAAATTTAAAAGTAAATCATCTGATATTTTGGAACCCTTTATTCCAATTTTTTCATTTGGTAAATCTATTTGAGTCTTTACTCCTAGCCCAAATTCATCAAGCATAGTTCGATATAAATTAAAATGATCAATATTTGCATTAATTTTCATATTATAACGATATTTTTGGCCAGTTAATTTTATTGCTATTAAATATTGATAATAATTTGATGACATAGCCAAAGCCTTCACATCATTTACTCTACCTAATCTTTTAAAAGAACATTTTGCTGGATTTAAATATAATTTAACGCAGCCATCAATAACACTATCGCCTGCCTCAATAACATTATTTTTAAAACCTACTGCCATTGTTGCTCCTTTAACTACAGAACCCATAGTATAAGAAGAAGTAATAATACCAGTAGTTAAATCAAGTTTTTTTTCTATATTATTATCATTTAATATTTGTTTACCGCTCATCGCTAATATTTCCCCAGTTGTTGGATTACCAACAATTACATAGGAGTGATTATAATATTCTGTATTTTTTAATTTTTGTCCCGCCTTTATTTGTTCATATAATATATTTTCTATTTCTTGTTGTAAATTAATATCAATTGATAAAACTAAATCATTTCCTTTTTTTGCTTCAGTTAAAAGGGTTAAAGTATTATCTTTATTAACTTTATATGTGGCTTTAGTTCCTTTAAGATAATCTTCATATTCTTTTTCTAAATAAGATATACCAACACGATCTGTTAAAGAATATCCTTTTTTTAAATATTCATTTTTAAGTTCACTTGGCACTCCTGAACTACTTGAAGATATTGTTCCTAAAATTGTTTTAAATACTTCCTTGTATGGATAAGTTCTTTCCCATGTTATATCTCCTCTTACTCCCTTTAAATTAAGCTCGTTTATAATTGCATATTCACTTTCTGTAACATCTTTATTTTTAATAACTTTTTCTTGATAAGAATATCCTGTATTCATTAATTTGTATATGTAAGCTGCTGTACGATCTTTTTCTGTTAACTCTTTTAACATTTCTTCAGTAATTCTTTCGTATTTTAAATTTTCTATATCTTTACTATTTAGCTTCCTTTGCTTTTGCAGTTCATATTCTTCTTTTTTTATAAGATTATTTGCTCTATCTTTATTCAAAAGCATCCAAAATTTTTTTAATTCATTAGGCTTTATTCGATTTATAATATTAATATTTTCTGCTAATTTATAAGCAATATCTATTTCTTCTTGGGTTGTTATTCCTCTAATTTTAGTATATACAATTTCTTTAACACCTATATTATCCACTAGGATATTACCATTACGATCTAAAATTCTTCCTCTAGGGGCACTATTTCCTTCAATTATAATATTTACTTTTTTATTTAAAAGTTTTGTATAATAGTCTTGTTTTTTTATCATTAAATTATACATAGTATAAACTACTAAAATACTGAAAAAAAATATAAGTAAAACGAAAGTAATGATTCGCTTTTTTTTCATAATACCACCATTTTTATTATGATTAAAGAACTAAACTTTATACTTTTACATATAATTAATTAGGTGATTTTAATGAATAATTTAATATCTTTATATATTAATAATTTATCTATTCAACAAATTAATAATTTTGCCAAAAGCAAAAATATTAATTTAAGTGATGATGAATTATTTTTTGTTTATGATTTTATAAAAAATAATTATAAAAACATTCTAGCAAATAAAGAAAATTTTGATATTACAAAATATCAAAATAAGTTTTCTAAAGAAAATTTTCCAAAAATTGAAGCTTTATTTAATGAATATTATAATAAATTTCAACACTTATTATAAAAATTTCTTATATCATTTAATAAATTAGGATTATACTCTTTATTTTTAATCATTTCTATTTCATATTTATATGGTGGAAAAAGTCTTTCTTTATCATTATCATTTTTGCCAACATAAGGTGTTTCTAAAATTTTAGGAACATTTTTTAATTTAGAATTATAAACAACATTTATTAAATTTTCAAAGCCAATAGTTCCACATCCAATATTTTCATGACGATCTTTATGAGATAACAAAGCATTTTTACTATCATTTATATGGATACAACCAATTTTATCAATACTAATTAGTTCATCAAATAAATTTAAATATTCATCAAATTTAGAAATATCAATACCTGAATCATTAAGATGACAAGTATCTAAACAAAAGCCCATGCTTTCTTTACATTTTATATTATCATAAATATATTTCATTTCCTCTAACGTAGAACCACATTCATTACCTTTTCCTGCCATTGTTTCTAAAAGCAAAATAACATTAGAATTTGGTTTTAAAATTCTATTTAAGCCATTAATAATATTATTTAATCCTTCTTCTTTAGTAATATGAACAGCACTACCAGGATGTAAAACTAATTTTGTTATTTTAAGTTCCTCACACCTATTAATTTCATTTTTAATAAAATTAATACTAAAATTATGTTTATCAGCATCATTGGTTGCTAAATTAACTATATATGGAGCATGACAAACAACATTATCTATTTCAATATTGTTTTCTTTCATCATTTGAATAGCTTTTTTAGTTAAATCATTATTAATATTTTTTCTAATAGTATTTTGTGGAGCACCTGTATAAAACATAAATGTATTTGCCCCATAACTAATTGCTTCTTCTACACTTTTTACTAATTGTTCATCGCTTGTAAAATGAACATGACTTCCTATTATCATTTTAATCACCACTCTTATTTAATTATAACAAATTAAATTACGAATTTAAATAAAATATACTATAATAATTAAAAGAGCTATAAATAATAAATAAAATTTTAAAAATATATTAATCAAGAGTTATAGCTAAAAATTAAAAAATTAACATAAAAAATAATCCACATCAGTGGATTTATTTTTTAAATTCCAACAAAAACCATATAGTTTAAAAATGCTAAAAGAATTGCTAAAACAATTATTCCATTAATTCTTTCACTAACACTTGTTTTATCTTTAAGTCCTAAAGCCATTGTAGTAATTACTCCTCCTACAAGTCCGCCGATATGTGCATAATTATCAATGCCACTTAGAACAAAACCTAGAAAAAGATTTATAATTATTAGTGGGATAATTTGTGTTTTTAATACACTACCTAAATAAACTCGATAATGATAGCCAAAATATAAAAGTGATCCCATCAAGCCAAAAATTGCACCCGAAGCACCAGCTGAAACTGAATTATTAAATATAATTGATGTTAAAGATCCAATTAATGCACTAATTAAATAAATTAAAATATATTTCCATTTACCAACAAATCCTTCAATTTGTGGACCAATTATATATAAAGCATACATATTTACTAATAAATGAATTAAACCTATATGCAAAAATGCACATGTTATTAATCGGTAAACTTCCCCTTCTCTAACCAATGGTCCATAATTTGCCCCAAATTTTAATAATGTTATTATATCTGTACTGCCTCGGCCAAAGAGATACATTAAAATAAATAATACAATGTTTATAGCAATTAATATATTTGTAATAACAATATTCTTCTTTTTAAATAAATTAAAGTATTTTTTATTTTCTTTTTCATTTTTTTCATTTAATTCTTTAGTCACATTTACTATAAAATCAATATCATTACTAGCTTCTAACATACTTTTCTCTAATTTTGGGAAAGTTTTCACAATAGATTCTTTTGACTTTATATCATTAGCATTATCTAATTTTATATTAGCAATATTTTTAGTATCTTCTAAGTCAACACTCTCATCAACATCTAAGAAAATATTTAAAATATTCATTTTTAAAGATAATGTTTTTCTTTTTATTTGTTTCATAACGTTTTTTGTTTTAAATACATCAAATTGGTATTGTTCAATATTATGTATATGATTAGCATTTATACGAATAATTTTGTATGGTCCAAGATCATTTTCTAACCATATTTCGTTATTAACTCCTTTTACTACTACAGGAGAATAATTTTCTTTAGTAATAAAATAATGCGTAAGTTGCATGATAATTTTATCTTTATTTGACATTAAAATAGTACTCATAATTCCTCCTTGTGAATATTATTATAACATAAATATCATTTAAGATAAAGAGGTGCTTAATGCGCAGATTAATTCCTATTTTATTAATTTTCCCATGGCTTTTAGGTTTATCAATAATATTATTTAATAGTAAATACCCATTATATTTTAATTTATTTTTAGATATGAATTATTATAAATTTATAATTTTATCTTTATTTGTTTATATCTTAATAACTTTTTCTTTATCTGTGTTAGCAATCAAAAATAAAATAACTAGCGATTTATTTTGTCATATTAGTACTAATTATATTTTAAATCAAAGTTTATTTATTTTCTTGTTTTTCTTCCATGATTTTTTTATTGCCAATATAGTTATTTTACTATTAACTATATCTACTATTATTTTATTTTTTAAAATTAAAAGAATAGATAAATGTTTTATTTATCTACTTCCTTATATTTTATGGTGTATATTAGTTTATTTTAAAATGTTAATTTAACAATTTTAAATAATCTGCAAAAATTTTTGGCAAAGGTGATGAAAACTCCAGACTTTTTTTTGTAATTGGATGAATAAAAGTAATTTTTGACGAATGTAAAAATTGGCCAAATCCTTTTATTTCTTCATGAAAATAAACAGGATCATTAAAAACAGGATAGCCGATATATAAAGCGTGAACTCTTATTTGATGAGTTCTTCCAGTTTCCAAAATGAAATTAACTAAAGTTTTATTTTTATATCTTTTTATAACTTTTAAATGACTTCTAGCTTCTTTAGAATTTTTATCAGTTACAATCATTTTTTTTCGATTATTAACATCTCTACCAATTGGCGCATCAATATAAGCAGAATCATGAGGAAAAACACCTTCAAGCAAAGCAGTATATTCTCTTTTTATCTCTTTATTAGCAAACATTGCAGAAAGCTTAGAATGTACTTCGTTATTTTTGGCAACAAGCATTAAACCTGATGTATCTTTATCCAAACGATGCACTATTCCTAAACGATTATCGCCGCCAATCGTACTTAAATTTTTTGTATAATACATTAATGCATTAACTAAAGTATGTTCTTTATTTCCATTACCAGGATGAACAACTAAACCAGAAGCTTTATTCAATACTAACAAATATTCATCTTCATAAACAATGTCTAATTTTATATTTTCACTTAAAACTTCATTCGGAGTTAGAGTATCATTGATTAAAATATTATCATTTAAGCAAACTTTATAACTAGCAGTTACTTCTTTATTATTAACTAAAATATCTTTATTAGCAATAAGTTTAGCAATATAACTGCGAGTATAATTAGTATTAAGGCTTAAAAATTTATCTATTCTTAGGCCTTCATTATTTTCAACTATCATTATCTTCACCTCTAAATACTGCAATATTTAATAAAATCACACCTATAACAACTGCTATATCTGCTATATTAAATATTGGATAATTATATCCAAATATATTAAAATCAAAAAAATCTTTTACGTAAGAAAAAAATATTCTATCAATTAAATTTCCTAATAATCCTCCAATAAGTAATCCCAATGCCATAATATTTTTAACATTTTTTTTAAACTTATTTAGTTGGGTAATAATTATTATTAAAATAATTATTGATATTAATATTAATAAAATAGCACTATTTTTAAGCATCCCCCAAGCTGCACCAGAATTATGAATATACGTTAAATTAAAAAAATTTTTAATAATTATAATACTTTGATTTAAATCAATAAACCTTTCTACAAAATATTTACTAAGCTGATCTATTATTATTACAAATAAAGCAATAATTAAAATTTTTTTATTCATTTTTATTCACCTCTATGGTTTTCTTTGTAATTATAGCATGAAATTAAAAAAAATTGAAATATTCAATTTTTATGGTATATCAACTAAAATTACATCTTCCCCTATTTTATTAATCTGATTAAATGCTATCATTGCCTCTTTACTATTAGAAAAAAAATTTTTTAACATTTTCTTGGGTTCAACAATTAAATATTTTATTTGACCATTATTATCAATTTCGGCATCGATAATTCTTCCAACTTTTCTACCATTAATAGTACTAATAATATCTTTCATTTGTAAATCAGCTAAACGCATATTTACCACCTATTAAATTATATGAAATACAAATTATTTTAAAACGAATATATATTTCTCATTTTTTTTAATAACATATGAATTTTCATTAACATAAATATGTTTGACTGGATCTTCAATTTTTTCAAGATATCCTAATGAATACAATTTTTTTAATGAAACTTTATCTTCACTACATTTTTCTTCTAAAAAACATATCTTTGTTTTTTCGATTATTTTACTTTCCATTGTATCATAAAGTTTTTCATTATGATAATCTATAACTTTAAGTATTGTTGGTACAGCAATTATTAAAATTATAGCAATTAATGATATATATATAATTATTTTATTACTACTCATTTTGTCCTCCACAATAATTATTTAAAAACTCTTCTTTAAAATTTAAAATATTATCTTTTTCAATACTTTCTCTTAAGTCTTCCGTTAATTTAGTTAAAAATCTTATATTATGAATAGAAAGTAATCTTGCTCCAAACGTTTCATTTGAAATTATTAAGTGCCTTATATATGCCTTCGAATAATTTTTACACGTATAACAATCACAATTATTATCAATACTAGAAAAATCCGTTTTATATTTACTATTTTTTATATTAATCTTTCCATATTTTGTAAAAGCATGTCCGTGTCGTGCAAGTCTTGTTGGTAAAACGCAATCAAAAATATCTATTCCTCGTATAACTCCTTCTATAATATCTATAGGTTCTCCTACTCCCATTAAATATCTAATCTTATTTTCAGGAAGATAGGGAATAGAATAATCTACGGCATTATACATATCAGCCTTAGATTCACCATCATTGGCTACTCCTCCAATACTATAACCATCAAAATCTAATTTTACAGTTTCTATAGCAGAATATTTTCTTAAATCTTTATATGGACCTCCTTGGACAATTCCAAATAATGCTTGATTTGAATTATTATGAACTTGCTTCCCTCTTTTTGCCCAACGTAAGGTTCTTTCTAAACTATTTTTTAAATATTTATAACTAGCACTAGCTGGTGGACATTCATCAAAACTCATAGCAATATCACTATCTAATTTATTTTGAATTTCAATTGACTTTTCTGGAGTTAAAAATAAATTATCACCATTTAAATGGTTTTTAAATTTAACTCCTTCTTCAGATATATCTTTTGGCTTTGCTAATGAAAAAACTTGAAATCCGCCAGAATCAGTCAATATCGGTTGGTCATAATTCATAAATTTATGCAATCCCCCAGCCATTTTAATTATATCTTCTCCAGGCCTTAGCCATAAATGATAGGTATTAGCTAAAATTATTCCAGAATTGATATCCTTTAATTCTTCTGGTGATAAAGTTTTAACTGTTGCTTGCGTACCAACAGGCATAAACATAGGTGTTTTATAACTACCATAATTAGTATGTATTATTCCATGGCGAGCTTTTGTATTTTTTTCTGTTTTTACTAATTCAAATTTCAATTTCATAATAATTTCTCCTAATAATAAAATATTATACCATAATTAAAAAAACTATTGTTAAATTATTATATATTTAATATAATATTATTTCTAGAAAGGAATTTTAATATGAAAATACGACTTAATGAATATGAAAAAAAATATGCAAAAGAAAAATTTCATCTTAATATGAATTTGGAAAAATTTCAAAATTTTGAAAATATTACTGATGAAAGAAGACAAGAAATTATAGATTTTAAAAACAAAAAATATCCTAGAATAATTCAAATAGTAAATCCTAACGATCTTTATTTTTATTTATTATTCTTTCTAAATAATAACAATAATCGTCTTAATAAAGATTTTCCTTTAAATACTGATGAAAAAATTATTTTCTTAATTGAATGTATTGATCCGGATTTAGAAATTTTACAAATATATGAATGGGAATGTAATATTAATGCTATAAAAAGCAAAATATTTAATAAATTTGGCTTTTTTGATATAAATTTGATAAATTTCGAAAAACGTTATTCAGAAAAATTTAAAAAAGATGTCGTAACTTTTTTAAAAAAATAATTAATTATTTGATAAACATTGCATCTCCAAAGGAGAAAAAACGATATCTTTTTTTTATAGCTTCATTATAAGCTCTCATGATAATATCTTTACTAGAAAAAGCACTCACAAGCATTAATAAAGTACTTTTCGGTAAATGAAAATTTGTAATTAAACCATCAATTGCTTCAAAAGTATATCCAGGATAAATAAAAATATCTGTATTATCTTTACATTCTTTAAATGTATGATATTTTTTTATTACTGATTCTAAAGTTCTAGTTGAAGTTGTTCCCACAGCTATAATTCTTCTGCCTTCCTTTTTAGCTTTATTTAAAATTTTGGCAGTTTTTTCGCTCATCTCATAATATTCACTATGCATATGATGTTTTGTAATATCACTAACTTCTACAGGTCGGAATGTTCCTAAGCCTACATGTAAAGTTACATTAGTTATGATAACACCTATTTTTTTTATTTCTTCTAATAATTTATTTGTAAAATGCAATCCAGCGGTAGGGGCAGCAGCACTACCTAATACTTTTGCATATACAGTTTGATAACGATTTTTATCTTGTAATTTTTCATGAATATAAGGCGGTAGTGGCATTGTTCCTAATTGATCTAAAATCTCCATTAAAATACCTTTATAAATCAATTTGACATGTACTATTCCCTCTTCTTTTTTTAAAACTACTTCCCCTTCTAAAAGATTTGCAAAATTTATTTTTGTTCCTATATGAAGTCTTTTAAAAGGTTTTGCTAGACATTCCCAAATATCATTACCTAAATCTTTTAATAAAAGTAATTCAATAACAGCTTTCGTATCAATTTTTTCACCAATTATTCTTGCTGGAATGACTTTAGTATCATTAATAACTAAAACATCCCCTTTTTTTAAATAAGATGTTATATCTTTAAATCGTTGATGATCAATTTCCCCAGTTTTTCTATCTAATACCAATAATTTTGAATCACTTCTATTTTTAAGAGGTGTTTGAGCAATTAATTCTTTTGGTAAATTATAATTAAAATCTTCTGTAGTCATAAATTTCCTTTCTTCAACTTTAAAATAAGCTGGTATTATGTTCAATTTTTAAATGATCGTATGCTTTTGAAGTAGCGATTCTTCCCCTTTGAGTTCTTTTAATAAACCCTTCTTGCATTAAAAATGGTTCTACGACATCTTGTATTGTACTTACTTCTTCGCCGATAGAAGCTGCAATTGTTTCAATCCCTACTGGTCCGCCATTAAATTTTTTAATTAAACTATTTAAATATTCATGATCAATAGAATCTAAACCTAGTTCATCTACTTTTAATTTATCTAAAGATTCCATAGTAATTTCTTTAGTAATTATACCATCTCCACAAACTAAAGCAAAATCTCTAACTCTTTTAAATAATCTATTAACAATACGGGGAGTTTTACGGCTTCTTGATGCTATTTCCAAACCAGCAGCATCTTCGATTTCACAATCTAAAACTCTACTTGTTCTTTTAACTATTTTTAAAAGTTCGTCATTGCTATAATATTCTAATTTACAAACTATTCCAAATCTATCTCTTAAAGGGCTAGAAATATCTCCAGCTCTAGTTGTCGCACCCACTAAGGTAAAAGGAGGTAGATCAATTTTAATACTTCTAGAAGATCCTTCGCTACCAACTATTATATCTAATTCAAAATCTTCCATTGCTGGATACAAAATTTCTTCAATATATTTTGGCATACGATGAATTTCATCAATAAATAAAACATCCCCTGGTTCAAGAGTAGATAAAATTGCCGCTAAATCGCCACTTTTTTCGATAGATGGCCCACTAGCTGTTTTAATGTTTGTCCCAAGTTCATTAGCTATAATATGTGCTAAGGTTGTTTTACCAAGGCCTGGAGGACCATACAATAATACATGATCTAAAACTTCATCACGAATTTTGCAAGCTTTAATAAAAACTTCTAAATTTTTTTTTATTTCTTCTTGACCTACATATTCCAAAAGACTTTCAGGCCGAATATTTTTATCAAATTCATCTTCTTTTAATTTTTTTTTACCATCAATTATTCTGTCATCCATAAACTTTTTCTCCTTATTTTAACATTAACTTTAAAGCTTCTTTAATTTGCATTTCTAAAGTCAAATCCTTTGAAATTTTTGGAAGTATTTTTTTAATATCAGCTTGTTTATAACCAAGATTTTCTAATACACTTATTAATTCATTAAAATCTTCATTGTTAATAATCTCAGTCTTTTTAACTAATTTTCCTTTTAAATCCAAAATAATTTGACGAGCTAATTTTTCTCCAATTTTAGGGAATTTTGTTAAATATAAAATATTTTCTCTTTCAATTGCGTCCATTATTCCGTTAATATTACTAGATTCTACCATTGGTAGCGCCATTTTAGGCCCTAATCCTTTTACATTTATTAATCTTAAAAATAAATCTTTTTCTTCTTTTGTTTTAAATCCATATAAGCTATATTCATCTTCTTTTATATGATTATAAACATAAATAATATATGGCTTATTAACTTCATAAATATAAGGATTCACTACAAATATTTGATATCCAACGCCATTACAATCAATTACGATATAATTGGTTTCTATATCCGTAACTATCCCTTTAAAATAATTATACATTCTTACCACCTATCTTAATCATAGCATATATTTGTTCGTATTTAAAGTTAAAATAAAAAGAATTAATTTTTTTAATTAATCTGTTATAGAAAAAAACATACTAAGATATGCTTTCTGGTAAATAGAGTAACTTTTTGTTGTTTGTATAACACGAAACTCCTATATCTTCGCAATAATTCATATAACTATTGAGACTTAAAATTACTTTTAAATCTTTTTCTAATTCAGTAGAAATAAGATATTTATCTAATAAATCAGTTCGCCATCTCATTAATTTCAGTTTATTTTTAAATTCTAATAATTCTTTTTTATATGACTTTTCAAATATGTATTTTTCACCATATTTTGAAATACTGATTTTATCATTATTTTCAATTAAATAACCATATTTTAACAAAAAACAAAGATAATTTCTTTCAAAAATATTAAACTTATCGGCCATATTTATACTACAACCATTTAATATTTTAATTTTTTTTAATAAAAAATATTTCATATCGATTTTACTAATTAAATTATCGATTGTTCCATAATCACTATTTGAATATTCTGGTAAATTCCAATATTCTTTTTTTAAAATTATATTTCTATCTAAAATTATACTTCCATCAATTTCTGAATATAAATTATGAAAATCAAAATACTTTTTTTCATTAATAATATTTACATTATTATAATTACTTAAATATTCTAAAATTAATTGAATATCTAAACAATCAATTGTTTCAAATTGATACAATAAATATAAAACAATCTTCTCGACTGGAATTACTTCTTTCACTTCCAAAACCTCACCAACTACTTTCATATTAAATATAGCATATCATAAAATCAATAACAAGTTAAAATCTAAAATATATAAACGGATTATAACTTGCTACTAAAATAAATAAAATACTTATTAAAAATAAAATTATTAAGATAAAATCTAACACTAATTTTGAATTTTTAAATTTGTTTTTAATAATTTGGAAGGTTGGCATAGAAAATATTATTCCTAAAATAAAAGCAACAATAATTTTTGGGCTTAATAATTGATAATGCCATAAAAGACTTGTATTACCAAAACCATATTTAAAAAGCAAAGCTAAAAACGATTCTTTTAACATTGTAAAATCTGTACAATAAAATATTATCCAACCAAAAGTCACTAAAATCAATGTGTATAAATGCTTAAAAATATTAGGCAATTTTTCCAAAAACTTTTTTAAAACAAATTTTTCAATTATTAAAATAATTCCATAATAAAGTCCCCATATAACAAAGTTCCAACTTGCACCATGCCAAAGCCCAGTAAGGGACCAAACTATTAAAATATTTAAAATATTTTTAAAAATACTTACTCTATTGCCTCCTAATGGAATATAAATATAATCTCTAAAAAAGCTTGATAATGATATATGCCATCTACGCCAAAAATCAGTAATACTTTTGGCAATATAAGGATAATTGAAATTTTCTAAATAATGAAATCCCAGCATTCTTCCTAATCCTATTGCCATATCACTATAACCTGAAAAATCAAAATATATTTGCAAAGTAAATGCAATAGCAGCAATAAATATACCAATAAATCCTATATTTGGAATATCTGCTGCAAATAAAGTATCAGCTACATAAGCCATTTCATTAGCAATTATTACTTTTTTTGCAAGACCAATAATAAAGCGGCGTAATCCTATTGCGAAATCTTTTATCGTTTCTTTTCTATTTTGAAGTTCTTCATTAATTGTTGAATATCTTACAATAGGGCCTGCTATTAATTGAGGAAATGCACTTATATAGCATCCCAATAATAGTATATTTTTTTGAATTGGAACTTTTTTTCTATATACATCAATTATATAGCTTAAAATTTGAAAAGTATAAAAACTTATACCTATAGGTAATGTAATACTTAAAAATTTGAAATTTAAATTAAAAATATTAATAATATTATCTAAAAAGAAATTTGTATATTTAAAAAATCCTAGTAATCCTAAATTAAAAATAATAGCTAAAATAAATAAAAACTTATTATTATTTTTCGACATTATAATTGCTAAAATATAATTTACAAAAATTGATAAAATCATTAATAATATATATATTGGTTCCCCATATGCATAAAATAATAAAGAAAATATTAATAATGTTAAATTTCTTATTTTTCTTTTTTTAGTTATAAAATAACAAAACAAAAATAATGGTAAAAACACAAAAAGAAAAACTAAACTAGAAAAAACCATTACTTCACCTTCTCTACAAAATTATAATCAAACATATCAAACAAAGTTGAGCCACCTTCATATAAAAATAATACTTTATCGATATTATTTATTTCGATATAATTTTTAATATCGAAAACACCATTTTTATAATCATCATATCTTAAATTAATAACATGTGTTTTATTAAAAGATTCGGCTATTAAATAATCTATCTGCCATGCGTATGAATCAGATAATATAAGCAAATTTTCTTTTCTGCTATCATTGTTATCATAAACTACATTTCCAAATTGTCCATTAAAATAATGAATATAATAATCGAAATAAATATTATTTTTGTTATAATTAATTTTTCGAGGTTTATATTTTTTATTATTACTTCCATTAACTAAAACTTTTAAATTACTTTTATAGTCGATATCTAATAATTCATCACCAATTCTCGTACTCATTGCACTTTTTGCAATAGAACCATAGTATTTTCTATCCATTACTTTTTTTACTTGTAAATTTGGAATTTTTGATTTATTTAATAAATCCATTATACTTTCATATCCATTAAGTGCACCATATATATTCCAATGATGATCAGTCTTATAAAAATATTTAAGATATTCTTTCTTAGAATTTATTTGCATAGTGCTTACTTTGATATTGGGATTTAAATTTTCCTTGAATTTGTCAATATAATAATTTAAATTATTTTCTTTTATATTAGTAAGTTCATATCTTGTAGGTAAGTAGATATAAATTTCTTTATCAAGTTGTTCATTTAAATTATTAAAAAAAGTAACTTGCTTTTTTAATCTGTTATCTAAATCCTTTTTAGTTAATTTAGTTTCTAAAAAATAAAATTTGTCTTTGCTATCATAAAAAATATATTCATCATCGCTATTCTTACCAATTGGAATGATATTATTTGAAGTTATTTTATTAGTAGCATAATTAATATTTTGATATAAATTATTAATTTTTAAATACATTGGAAAATAATTTGTTACTCTATTTTCAAGTGAATTTATCTTTGATTTAATATTATCTTCTATTTTTCCTATAAAATTTGTTCCAGTATTTTCATAAAATTTCCAATTATCAGTCATTTGAAGTTCAATTTTACCAGTAGAAATTAAAATATGTTTAATAGGGAAAAAAATTAAAACCCCAAATATTATTATTAAAAAAACAATTATTAAAAATTTATCGTTTTTCATATTATCACTCTCAGTTTAATTATAACAAATAAATATTACGTTAACAATTAATAAAATTATTTTTCAAATTAAAAAAAAGTAATAAATATTACTTTTATTTACCATAGCTTGATTTTTGTAAGCTATTAAGCCCTGCATTATATCCTAAATCAAATAAATTTTGTAAAAACTCATTTGGTTGTCCGTTTGTCACAAAACATATATCGTCTGATAGTTCTAATTTTAAACATTGATCCATTTCCGGATAGTTAAGAATTTTTATTCCTTTAGAATTTTCAAGCATTCGCATGTAGGTAAAAATATTTTGATTAGTTAAACGTGTTTGATATGAAGTCAATTCTTCTTCGCTTTTTCTTTTTTCATAAATTAATCTTTGATATCTTAATGGTAGATAATCTATTATTTCAATTTTATTTATATTTAAACTTTTTAGCAAACCTATTGTTAAAATCAAAGATACCATATGAGTTGGGTTTGAAAAACGAAATTTTGAACTTCTAGGTATTGACTTAGTAATTTCTTTTATAACATTTTCTTCCTTATTTATATCATTATCAGCTTGTGAAGATTGAATAGCAATAATATGAGCAATTTTTTCATTATCTTTTTTTTCTATTCCTAACCTAATATTTGGAAGTTCCATTTTTTGATTATTTTCATCGACTAACATATAAGCTAAATAATAAGGTGTTTCATATGCTACTGTTGATCTTTTACGCATCAAAAATAATTTGCTGTTTAATATACCCCCCCCGATTTCTTGTGGATGAGCAAATGCATCAAATGTATCATCGTTAATAAAGTTAGTATATTTTACGAAAAATTTTCCAACATTTAATAAATCATTACAACTAGCATTTTTTATAACCCAACTAAATGTATAAGATACGGCTTCACTAAATTCTAAATTATCAAATGTTTTTTTAAAGAAAGTATTACTTAGTAAAATTGATCTTATAAAATTATTTAATATTTTTTCAAATTCATTAATATCTTCTATATATGTGGCAGGCATTGCTTCCTCATTTTTTCTAGCCATTCTAGATATAATAAACGAATTACCTAAATTAGATATTGTAGTACCTATTGGATCATCATCTGAATAAATTTTTTTCATAGCTTCAATGAAAAGATTAGTATAGTAATTGGAATGAATTTTATGATTATAATCTTCGCCATAATCTTTTATATTATTAATGATATTATTATTTTCATATACTGAATTGTTAATTATATTTTCGAAATATTTTTTGATTTCACGATAATATTCTTTATAGCGAAATACTATAGATATTCCTGCAACATTTATTAAATAATTTTTTAAAGCATCTTCAAGCAAATTAATATCATCAATAACTAATCTTTTATTTTTATTTACAAAACTTGTTAAATCTTTATAAACTTCAAAAAATAATTTACAAAAAATAAATTTTTCTTCCATAGATTCCTACCTTTACTATTAATATAGTATCATAAAGAACAATAAAAAACAATTTTTTAAATATATTTATAATTATTTTATTAATTTTTTTACATTATTAATAGCACTTTTTTCTATTCTTGATACTTGAGCTTGAGAAATTCCTAAATCATTTGCTATTTCCATTTGAGTTCTTCCAACAATAAATCGACTAATTAAAACATTTTTTTCTCGTTCTTTAATTTTATTAAAAGCCTTACGGATTGATATTAAAGCATCTTTATCCATATTTTTTTCTTTTTTGTCTGCAATTTGATCCATTAAATAAATCGGATCCCCTCCGTCATTATAAATAGGTTCAAAAATACTCATTGGATCTTTTAATGAATCCAAAGCATAAGGAATTTCATATTCTTCTATATTAAGTTCTTTGGCAATATCAGCATCTTTTGGTGGAATTCCATATAGTAAAGTATATTGTTCTTTATATTGCAAAATTTTGTATGCTAAATCTTTTAAACTTCTACTAACTCTAATAGGATTATTATCTCTAATATATCTTTTTACTTCTCCTAAAATTAAGGGAACAGCATATGTACTAAAACGAACTCCATGCGATAAATCAAAATTATCTACCGCTTTTATAAGCCCGACTGTCCCTATTTGAAATAAATCATCCATATTAAATTTACTATTATTAAATTTTTGAATAATACTTAAAACTAATTTCAAATTGCCATTAACTAATTTATCCTTTGCTGTTTTATCTCCCTCTTTTAATTTTTTAAATAATTTCATATTTTCTTCATGTTTTAATACTTTTATTTCACTTGTGTTAATTCCAGTTATTTCTACTTTGTGCAATGCCATAAAAAAAAATCTCCTTTCATACATATGTTGTATAAAAGAAGATTTTTTTATTCATTGATTAATTTTTTATAGTTATTAAACCTTTTTCAATTTCTTCAAGTGCCCTACCTAATTCTTTTTTATTAACATATTCAGTAACCGGTTCTTGAAAATGTTTAGTTTGTAACATATCTTTACTTCTTTTCGCAGCTACATGAACAAGTTTATATTTTGAATCAACAATATTTAATAACTTGTCTATTGATGGGTAAATCATTTTATCACGTCCTTACACTAATATTTTACTAAAAAAGATGTTAAATATACAACTTTAATGTGAACTTTTTACATCCGTTTTACGCAAGTGAAAGTAAATATATATCATAATTCAAATGATTGTTGAAAAAAATATTTTCCTATTTTAATAAATTAAATTTTAATAGTTTGAAAATAATAATTAAAAAATAAAAATAAGCAATATTCAAGGAATTACTTTGCTTATTTATTTTTATTTATATTTGATGTTTAGTTTCAACCAGTTTTCTTAAAGCATTTAAAATAACCACCATCGCCCAAGTATCTTGTTTACAATAAGTTATTAAAGCTTGATACTTTAATTCGTATTCTTCTTTAGACATATTTTTATAATTTGCATAAGCTACAATTGCTTCTGTTCCATTTTTAACATCTAAATCATCATATTTTAAATTACTAAATACTGGTAAAGTTTTTTTTATCGAAAAAGAGCCACTTAAAGCATTATTATAATAGTTCATTATTTTTGATCTATTTTCATCAAACCCTAAGCTTTGATATAATTTAGAATTAGTATTAATTAACCATAATAAGTCAAAACCACGATCATATAATTTCATTAAATCTTTTTTATATTCTGGGAAAATATTTGCTAATTCTTTTATTCGGCCTTTTTCAAATGCAACATTTTGGGCAAATAAAGTTCCTTGATTAGGATCCATATATTTAAGCATAGCTTTCACTAATTCTTCTCTTTCATCATTCATTGTTTTAGCTAAAAAGACATAGTTATCTTTATCCTTATCGCAGACTCCCGGAGCTCTTTCAATATGCAAGCTGAATTCAAAAGGTGATTGAATATATGGGAATTCTCCTTTAAATCTTGGTAATGGACAAGGAAAAGTTTCAAAATCCAAATGATAGATAGGATATTTTAATTCTTTTAAACCAGCAATAATTTTTTCTTTATCTATATACTCTTTATTAAAAGTTAAACAATCTCTTTGAATATGATGTATTTCTCTTGTAATAAAACTTTCAGGCACATCAAGTAAATTTATATATCCTTCATTAATAAGATCTAATCCTTTTATACGATCCCCATATTCATTTTTAAATCCTTGACCATTCATAATATAATTTAAACTAGAATTTTTTTTAGGTATGATTTTACTACACACTGGATTAAAAAATTTACAACAACCTGGTTTATTTCGTTCGCAATATTTTCCTAATTTACATACAGAAGCATTATTATTTTTAAGATAGTTTTCTAAAAAAATGCGATCCTTATCAATTATTTGCATATATTCTTGAGTTATTTTAGTTAAATCAAATAAAACTATTAGTTCGTTTCCATTTTCATCTTTATTATATAAAGGTTTTTCATGATGATATGTTCCATCAAAAATATATTCATGATTTAAAACAGCAAGATAATATTTGAAGTTATTTAATTTTTTTTCATTATGCGATGATTTATATTCTCCTTCAATAAAATATCTTTGTACAGCTAAATCGTATACATATTTTCCTACTCCATATCGATCAAAAAGCTTATTTCGTAAAGAATAATATTTTTTTTCATCAATATCTAGATTTTTCATAACTTCGTCTTTTAAATAATATATATTATCTTTTTTTACAAATATCGAATTGTATATTTCGCCATTTTTACTTTTTAAATTCCAAAATTTTTTAGAGGTTGTTGATTTTACTTCGATTATATTTATATTATTATTTGATTCGTTATAAATATCCACATAACATTTATACAAAATTCCATTTAAAGAAAAATCAAAACATTCTTGCCTTTTAGTATTTTCTGAGTAAATTGTTTTTCCTTTAAAATATTTTTCAACAAATTTTCCAGCTTCAATTTCCACTTGCTTATAATATGGAAGCATAGCTTCTAATTGAGCATTTTTTATATTAACTAAATCAATTAAATTATCTTCATTTTCCTCATACATACTAGATAATAGTTCTTCAATTATTTCTCTTTCTTCTGCATTCTTATAATCTTCATAACTAATATCAGCATCCAATTTTTCTTTATAGACTTCATTTAAAGCTGAAAATCTAGAACATCTGGTATAATTAATAAAATCAGTTTTAGTAATCGCCATCTTTATTCCTCAAATTTAGCAATAACATTATTGTTTTTATCTATTTGTAAAATTATTTTTTTATTATTTAATACTTTAGATTTGTCAGTAGCAGAAAAAAAGTTTCCCTTTTTGTCATCAGCTTTTAAATAATTTTTTTCTACTAAATCATTTATTTTTATTGTCAACGAAGTTTTATTTTTAATTTCATCTTTAATTGTTTCACCATATATTTTTGCTTCAGCTAAAATATATTCATTTTCTTGCTTAATTAATTTTTCACTATTATTATCAAAGGCATATGACATTTTATTAACAGCAATAGCAGTTGCAATCCCCAAAAGAAGAATAACAACTAAAAGTTCAACTAAAGTGTAACCATTTTTTTTCATTAATACCACATCCTATATAAATTATAGCATTTTAAATTACTATTGTAAATTATAGTTATTTAAATTATAAATAAGGATTATTTTCTAATTCATCTTTTAAAGTTGTTTTATCACCATGGCCCGGGTACAAGTAAAGATTTAAAGGAAATTTTTTTATTTTTTCTAAAGATAGCTTCATTTCTTTTTCATTCCCACCTAAATCACATCTACCAATAGTGCCTTTGAATATAAAATCACCAGAAAACATTATATTATCAAATATAAAACTAATACTATCGCTTGTATGTCCTGGTGTGTATACAACTTCAAAATCAAAATTATCAAAATTATATTTTTTTTCTTTTAAATTATTTCTACTATAAACTTTAACATTTTTATTTTTTAATATATCCTTTAAACATGATACATGATCCAAATGATTATGTGTTATAAGAATAAATTTTAAATCGTAATCTTTAATTTCATTAATTACTTTGTTTGCATCACTACCTGGATCAATAATAATCGCACTTTTATTTTTAATTAAAATATAACAATTTTCTTGATATAATCCATTAATTAGTGTTTTTATTTTCATTAGTTTTCAAATTGTGAATTATAAAGCTTGAAATAAAATCCTTTTTTAGAAAGTAAATCTTTATGATTACCTATTTCCACAATATCTCCTTCATTCATTACGATAATTAAATCAGCATCTTTAATCGTTGATAACCTATGAGCTATTATAAAACTAGTTCTTCCTTCCATTAATTTATCCATTGCCTTTTGTAAAATTAATTCTGTTCTAGTATCAACGCTACTAGTTGCTTCATCTAATATTAATATTTTAGGATCAGCTAATATAGCTCGGGCAATTGTAAGCAATTGTTTTTGTCCACCAGATATATTATTTGTCTCCTCATTTAGCATCATATTATAACTATCAGGTAACGTTTGAATAAAATGGTGAACATGAGCAGTTTTAGCAGCTGATATAACTTCATCATCAGTTGCATTAAGTTTTCCATATCTTAAATTTTCCATTATTGTACCATTAAATAGCCAAGTATCTTGCAATACCATACCAAATATTTTTCTTAAATCACTACGTTTGTAATCATTAATATTTCTATTATCAATTAAAATTTCACCATCATTTATTTCATAAAAATGCATTAATAATTTTACTAAGGTCGTTTTGCCAGCACCAGTTGGACCAACAATAGCTATTTTTTGACCACTTTTTATTTTAGCACTAAAATTATGAATTATCATTTTATCTTCATTATAACCAAATTTAACATTTTTAAATTCCACGTTTCCTTCAACTTTATTTAGTTTATGTGTTTTAGTATTTATTTTTTCTTCTTCATTTTCCAAAAATTCAAATATTCTTTCAGATGCTGCTACCATCGATTGTAACATACTTGATACTTGTGAAATCGAACCTAATGGTCTATTAAATTGCTTAGTATATTGAATAAAAGATTGAATATTTCCAACTTGAATTTTTCCCTTTATTGCTAAATATCCACCGACTACTCCAACAAATGCATATCCTAAATTTCCTACGAAATTCATTATAGGCATCATTAATCCAGACAAAAATTGACTTTTCCATGCTGAATTATACAAATTATTATTATCTTTACGAAATTTATTTAACATATCTTCACTAGCATTAAAAGCTTTTATAACTCTATGTCCTGAAAACATTTCTTCAACTTTACCATTTACATTTGCTAAATATAATTGTTGATTTTTAAAATATTTTTGACTTCTTTTTGCAATAATCATTATGAAAATGATTGAAAAAGGTAATATTAAAACAGCGATTAAAGTCATTATTAAATTAATAGAAAACATCATAATTAATATCCCAATTAATGTTACAATTGCCGTAATAACTTCGGTAGCAGTTTGATTTAAACTAAAAGATAATGTATCAACATCATTGGTAATTATAGAAAGAACTTCTCCATGTGTTTTACTTTCAAAATATTTCATTGGCATTCTATCAATTTTTTCATTAATATCTTTACGCAATTTATAAGTTATTTTTTGGCTTACATTTGTCATTAATAATCCTTGAATGTAACTAAAAATTGCACTGATAATGTATAAAATTAATAAAGTAATTAGTATCTTGGCAATTAATGAAAAATTAATTCCTGTTCCGCCATTTATTTTATTTATTATCCCATTAAATAATTCTGTTGTTGCATTACCTAAAATTTTGGGACCTACAATAGTAAAAATTGTACTAAAAATTGCAAATATTAAAACTATAATTAAAGATATTTTATAAGTTTTTAAATATTTTAACAATTTTTTTATAGATTTTTTAAAATCTTTTGGTTTTTCTGCAACTCTCATCGGACCTCTTGATACGTTTTTTTTGCTCATATACCTAATTCCTCACTTCCTAGTTGTGATAATGCTATTTCCTTATATACTTCACAATTTTTTAATAATTCTTTGTGAGTACCAACACCTACAATATGTCCTTCATTTAAAACTATGATTTGCTCAGCATTTAAAACAGTAGATATTCTTTGAGCTACTATAATTATCGTTTGATTTTTAGTCTTGTTTTTTAATGCTTTACGCAATTTTGCATCTGTTTTAAAATCCAATGCTGAAAAACTATCATCAAAGATTAAAATTTCTGGTTCTCTTGCTAATGCTCTAGCAATAGATAATCTTTGTTTCTGACCACCAGAAACATTTGTACCGCCTTGAGATATTTTACTATCTAAACCTTTTTCTTTTTCTAATACAAATTCCTTAGCTTGGGCAATCTCAATAGCTTCCTGAATTTTCTTATCATTTATTTTCTTACCAAACGCTATATTTGATTTAATTGTCCCACTGAATAATATTCCTTTTTGAGGAACGTATCCTATTTTAGAACGCAAATTTTTCAAAGAAACATCTTTAATATTTACACCATCTATTAGTATTTTCCCACTTGTAACATCGAAAAATCTTGGAATTAAGTTAATAAGCGTACTTTTCCCACTACCAGTAGACCCAATAATTGCAGTTGTAGTCCCTGCTTTCGTTTTGAAATTAATATTTTGTAATACATCTTCTGATGCATCAGGGTAACGGAAATAAACATCTTTAAACTCTATTATTCCTTTTTGTTTTCTGTCAAAATCCTTAACATTTTCTTTTTCTTTGATACTTATTTCTTTATTAAAAATTTCCTTAATACGTTTTATTGAAATAATAGCTCTTGGAATCATTATTGAAATCATCGCTAACATTAAAAATGACATGATTATTTGCATAGAATATGTGATAAATGCAATTAAATTACCGACTTGCAAAGTACCAACATCTACTTTAGAAGCTCCGACCCAAATAATAAGAATTGAAACTCCATTCATAACAAATGTCATACTTGGCATTAAAATCATCATTATTTTATTTACAAATAAATTAACATTCATTAAATCTTTATTTGCCTTATCAAATCTTTGTTCTTCATGCTTTTCATTTGCAAAAGCTCTTATTACTGGCAACCCTGTTAGAGTTTCTCTAGAGATTAAATTTAATTTATCAATTAATTTTTGAACTAATTTAAATTTCGGTAATGCAATACTAAATAATGTTATAACTAAAATAAATATAATACTTACAGCAAGACCAATAATCCAAGATAAACTACTACCTGATACCTTTGATAAAGCTCCTAATCCTAAAATTGGTGCAAAGACAACTATTCTAAAAAACATTACAATAAACATTTGAATTTGTTGGATATCGTTAGTACTTCTAGTGATTAACGAAGCAGTTGAAAAATCTTCAAATTCTTTATTGGAAAATGAAATAATTTTTGTTACAACTTTATTTCTAATATCTCTTCCAAATTTAGCTGCAATTCTACTAGATAAAAATATTGTTAAAATAGTTACTATCATACCAATTAAAGCAATAAATATCATTTTTGCTCCAGCAATTATTATATAATTTATTTGTAATTTATTAATATCCACTCCAACCTCTTTATATTCTTTTTGAATAGTTGGAATTGCAGATTGAATTATAAGACTATCTCCCATTTTATTATATGATTTATCAAATTTAGAAGTAATTTTCTCAATTTGCTCATCATTTAAATAGCTTAATGCAGAAAAAACATCAATATTATTTGGCAAAGTTAATCCAGTATTATTGTCTTTTATTAATTTTTCTACATTATCTTTATTGCTTAAAAATGAATAAAGAACAATAGATTTTGCCATAGTTTTTTGTAAATCTTTATCTTTTAATTTTTTTTCATCTTTTAATACATAGACTTCTTCTTTTTTAAGTATTTTATATTCCGAATAATTTTTAGAATATTTATTTATTAATTTATAATTACTTAATATTTCTTCATCTTGTTTAGAAGTAGTAAATAACAATAATTTCTCCATTGTTGTTTTTCTTAAAACTTTTAAAACAGATGAATCGATTCCATTTTGTTGAATTCCAACATTGACAATATTAGCTGTATAATCTGGCAATGACAAATCACATCTAGCTTGTAAAACTAATAAAAGAATAACTAATATTATTGCAAATAAAGATTTTTTTAAGGTTTTAAATATTTCTCTCATCTTTTTTTCTCCAATCTATAAAATTTATGTTTTAATAGTTAAAAATATTTTAAACATTCAGTAATAATTATAATGTTTTAATTAGCACTTGTCAATACGAGTGCTAATTAAAGTATTAAAAAAAATCTCCGAAGAGATTTTTTTAATAACAACATTTATTTTCATAAACATTACAAACTTCATTTTCTTCACAACAAGTATAACAAGGACTATAAGTATGACGATAAATATGATGATTTACTATTCTTGTATTGCATGGACATACATGAGGAACTTCGTGTACTATTTGTCTATGACATACTCTTTCAACAGGGCATTCATAAATTGGTGCACACACAACTCCCGGAATCATTTCTCCCTCCATTTTTGTTGATGTCATACAATCACTACCTGCTTTAGGATAATTCATATCTTTTCCCATATCCATGTTCATACTCATATCCATGCAACGATTTTTATTAAACATAAACACACTTTCCTTTCTAGTGTATTTTATGTATCTTTTTATTTATTGACTAGGTTTTTATTCAGAATGGTAATTTCATATTCCCATTTGAAAATTGTTTCATCATGGCTTTCATAGATTCAAATTGTTTTAATAACCTATTTACCTCTTCAACACTTCTTCCGCTTCCCTTTGCAATTCTAATTTTTCTTTTTGCTTTTATAATATTTGGATTTTGTCTTTCTTCTTTTGTCATTGATAAAATTATAGCTTCAATATGAGCAATATCTTTAGGATCAATATTAATATTATTCAAACCTAAATTTCTAGCTTGTGGTAATAATTTAATGATTTTTTCTAATGGTCCTAATTTTTTTATTTGTTTAAAAGTTTTTAAAAAATCTTCTAAATCAAATTTTCCTTTTTTCATTTTACGAGCTTGTTCTATGGCTTCATCCTCATCAATAACGCTTTCAACTTTTTCAGCAATTGCTAAAATATCTCCCATGCCTAATATACGTTCAGCCATTCTTTCAGGATAAAATTCTGATAAACCATCCATTTTTTCAGAATCACCTACAAACTTAATAGGTACATTAGTTAAATGCTTAAGTGATAAGGCAACTCCACCTTTTGTATCACCATCCATTTTGGTTAAAATTGTTCCTGTTAATTTAAGAGTACTATTAAAACCTTTTATAACATTAATTGCATCTTGTCCCATCATGGCATCTATTACCAAAAGCGTTTCATGTATCTCATTTAAATCACTTATATTTTTTAATTCATCCATCAAAGAATTATCAATATGTAAACGACCAGCAGTATCAATTATTACATAATCATATTTATTTTCTTTAGCATAATCTAAAGAATTTTTTACAATATTACCTACATTTTTATTTTCTTCACTATAGACTGTAATATCTGTACTCTTTCCAATTTGTTTTAATTGATCTACAGCTGCAGGTCGATAAATATCACAAGCAACTAATAATGGTTTTTTATGATATTTTTTTCTTAAAAAACAAGCAAGTTTACCCGCAGCAGTTGTTTTCCCACTACCTTGAAGTCCAACTAACATTAAAACGGTAGGATTTTTTGATGTTTCTAATGGAATATAATTTTCACCTAATAATCTGATTAATTCATCTTTTACTATTTTGATAAATAATTCATCTGGTTTTAAACTTTTGGCAACTTCTTGTCCCAAAGCTTTTTCTTTAACAGTAGCAACAAATTCTTTAACCACTTGATAATTAACATCGGCTTCTAGTAAAGCAAGACGTATTTCTTTCATGGCATCACTTATATTGTTTTCTGTAATTTTTCCCATTCCTCTAATATTTTTTATTGCATTATTTAATCTATCTCCCATGTATTCAAACATATAATCACCTATTCAATTATAATATAAAAAAATTGATAAATCTATTCCTTTTCAATTGAATTCACTAATTAAAATTTTAATAAAATATAAAACTAAAATTCATTGTATAGAAATCAAAGTAAAATTAGTTAAATTAAAAAAGTTACTTTTTAGTAACTTAATTTTGTAAAGCATTATAATTTTTTA
>CANQYE010000012.1 GCA_947627995.1 uncultured Bacilli bacterium | reverse complement strand
TTATTAATGCTACCATCCTTTTTTTACCCATTTTAAAAACCTTACTTTCTAGTAAGATTATATAAAATTATTCCCTCCTCGGTCAAGAAGTTGTGAATAAATTTAAGATTATATAATTTTAATCAATTTCTTCTAAAATTACATTGCCTACTTTTACATTTTCATTTATTCCATCAACGATAATTTGCATAATAACTGTTGATTGACTTATTTCATATTCATTAGTTGTAAACTCTGAATATAATCTTTGTTTAGAAGCATTTCTATTAGCAGATGTATTATTACTATTTAAATATTTCACAGAATCCCCATACCAATAATCATTATGATTTGCTATTGTATGGACATAACAACCATATCTTGAAAAAGCATTTGCTGACGTACTATGAGTATTAAATAATGCATCTGTCGCTTCAATTTCACACGATAATCTATATCTAGTGTTTGGTTTCATTAAATTGTATAATAACAAATTTTTCGATATTATATCATTTTTGTTATTTGTTATTGTTATATTTCCATCTATTACTTCATTAAAGTAATTTATTTCATATGTTCCACTTTCTTTTATTCCAATATTTCCATTAAATACTTTTCCTTGATTATAATCTTGATTTTCTTTTGTTTCCTTAAATAAAAAATTTATATAAAAAGTATAAGTATCTTGTGGATTTATATTTATATTATTAACAAGTTTTATATTTTCTCCATCTTGTTTAGGAATAGATCTTTCATTTAAAACATAAGTTGAAGAAAAATTATTACAAAAATATTTTTTATCATTTAAATTTTTATAGCTATAGTCATTATTTTCTAATTCAACACCTTTTGTACAATATATAGAAATTCTTAATTCACCATTTTCTATTTGATTATTTAATTTTAAAAAAAGTAGATCAAAATTTACAGGTATGGTACCAGTATTTTTTACTATTACTCTTTTTTCCCACCAAGTTCCAGGTTGCATATTATCAATATTTATATTCCCTGTTTTATCTGCAAAACTTAATGATAATGTTCCTGTGCTTACTTCTGCATTTTTATTCTCTGCATTCCCTTTTACTACTGCACTAAAGTATGCATATGTTCCCCCTATTGTTAGCACTACTATCATTATTCCTATTATTATTAATGCTACCATCCTTTTTTTACTCATTTTAAAAACCTTACTTTCTAGTAAGATTATATAAAATTATTCCCTCCTCGGTCAAGAAATTATAAAATAAAAAAACTGCATAGCAGTTTTATTTAACTAATTCTAATTTTACAGTTAAAGCATCGTCTCCAACACGTTCTTTAAGTTTAATTATTCTAGTGTATCCGCCATTACGATCTTTATAACGTGGAGCAAGTTCATTAAATATTTTTGATACAACATTATTATCATTATGTAAGAAAGCTAACGCTTTACGTCTAGATACTAGACTGCCGTTTTTTCCATATGTAATCATTTTATCAACAAATTTTCTAACTTCTTTAGCTCGAGATATAGTTGTTACAATACTTTCTTTCATAATAACATCTTTTGTAAGTCCCGCTAAGATACTTCTTCTGATTTTATTATTTCTTCCCAGTTTACGATATAACATAATTTACCTCCTAATCACGGAACTTAAGTCCCATTTCTTTTACTTTATCCAATACTTCTTTTAAAGATTTTTTTCCTAAATTACGTATTTTTGTAACTTCAATTTCTTTTTTAGAAATTAAATCTTGTATTGTATGAATTCCAGCTCTTTTTAAGCAATTATATGCACGAACTGAGAATTCAATTTCTTCAATTGGTGTTTCTAATGTTTTAGCTGTTGTATCTTCTACTTTTTCAGCCATTAAGCCTGAAACACTACCTAATGCATTCAAATCAGTTATTATATTTAAATGCTCAATTAATATTCTTGCAGCTAATGCAATAGATTCTTGTGGTGTAATGCTACCATTTGTCCAAATATTTAAAATTAATTTATCAAAATTTTCATTTTGACCTACTCTGGCACTTTCTACTTCATAACTAACTCTTTCAACAGGTGAATAAATTGAATCAATTGCAATTACACCAACTTTATTATCTCCCAATAATTTTTGATTAGTTTTTGCATCAACATATCCACGATCATTTCCAATTGTCATTTCCATGTCGATTTTTCCACCTTTAACTAAATTACAAATTACTAAATCAGGATTAACAATTTCAATATCTGCATCTTTTTCAATATCTCCAGCTGTTACAGGTCCTTCTTTACTAGCAGAAATTCTAAGTATTTTATTATCATCTTCTGAATGATTTTTAATAACTACACTTTTTAGGGCTAAAACAATAGATGTTACATCTTCAACTACCCCATCTATTTTTTGAAATTCATGTAAAACTCCATCTATTTTTACAGATGTTATTGCACATCCTGGTAAACTAGATAACATAATACGTCTTAAAGCGTTACCAATAGTAGTTCCAAATCCACGTTCAAGTGGTTCTAGTTCAAACTTTCCATAATGATTACTTTCATTTGATTCTTTAATTTTATATACTGGTTTTTCAAATCTTAACATTATTACCCTCCTTATTAATTTCTTGGTCTTTTAGGTGGACGACATCCATTATGAGGAATTGGTGTTTCATCAGCTATGCTAGTTACCTCTAAGCCAACTGATGTTAAAGATCTAATTGCATTTTCTCTTCCTGGTCCTAAACCTTTAACTTTTACTGATACTTTTTTTACTCCATTTTCCATAGCTTTAGTAGCCGCAGCTTCAGCAGCAAGGCCAGCAGCAAATGGAGTTTTCTTTTTGCTTCCTTTATATCCAATAGTTCCAGATGATGCCCAAGATATAACATTTCCATCATTATCAGTTATTGAAACAACTGTATTATTATAAGTACAATGAATATGTGCTACAGCTTCAGGAATATTTTTCTTAACTTTTCTTTTTCTACTATTATAAGCCATAATAACCTCCTATTTACCTACCTTTTTCTTATTTGCAACTACTTTTCCACGGCCTTTTCTAGTTTTCGCATTTCTTGATGTTCTTTGACCTCTAACTGGTAGTCCTTTTTTGTGGCGAGTTCCTTCGTAACTATTTATTTCCATTTTATTTTTAATATTCATTTGAACTTCACGACGAAGGTCACCTTCAACTAAATAATTATCTACTTCTTTTCTTAAAGCATTAACTTCATCATTTGTTAAATCTTTTATTCTTGTATCTTGTGATACTTTTGCAGCATCACAAATTTTTTCTGCAGTACTTTTACCGATACCATAAATATAAGTTAGTCCAATTACTGTTCTTTTTTCTTTAGGTAATTCGATATTTTTAATTCTTGCCATAAATCCTCCTTAACCTTGTTTTTGTTTGTGTTTTGGATTTTCACATATTACCATAACACGACCTTTTCTTTTAATAACTTTACATTTTGCACAAATTGGTTTAACTGATGGTCTTACTTTCATATTTATTTCCTCCATTACTTTCTATATATTATACGCCCTTGTGTTAAATCGTAAGGAGATAATTCTATTACGACTGTATCCCCTGCAAGAATACGTATCATGTTCATACGTATTTTTCCAGAAACATGAGCGATTACGATATGTTTATTTTGAAGTTCTACACGATATTTGCTACCAGGTAATATTTCTATAACTTTACCCTCTACTTCAATTTTATCATTATTTTTATTTGATGTTTTTTCTTTTTTTAAAGAATTATCACTTTTAACAATATTTTTATTATTCTTTTTTACCAAATTATATCTCTCCTGTCAATATAATATATCCATCATCTGTAACAAGTACAGTGTGTTCAAAATGAGCTGATGGACTCTCATCTTGGGTTACAATTGTCCAATCATCATCAAGCATCCATATATTTCTTTTTCCCAATGTTAACATTGGTTCGATTGCTAAAGTCATACCTGTTCTAAGTTTAATACCAGTATGTTCTTTCCCATAATTCGGAATATCAGGATCTTCATGTAAATTTTTTCCTACTCCATGCCCAACAAGTTCTCTAATTACTCCTAAGTTATATTTTTTTGCATGTTTTTCTATAGCAGCAGATACATCACCTAGATAAGCACCATTTTTAATTTTAGAAAGCCCAGCGAATAAAGCATTTTTTGTTTCTTCTAAAAGTAGCTTTTTTTTCTCATCGATTTCTCCAACAGGATACGTCCAAGCTGAATCAGAATGATATCCTTGATAAATAACACCAATGTCAATAGATATTATATCACCTTTTTTAAGTTTTCTCAAACTTGGAATACCATGTACAACTTCGTCATTTATAGATGTACATATAGATGCTGGAAAACCATCATATCCTAAGAAAGATGGGATTCCACCTTTACTTTTAATAAACTCATATGCGATATTATCAAGTTCTTTTGTTGTGATACCTGGCTTAATATATTTTGATAATAATTTATGTGTTTGATAATTTATTGAGCCAGCTTTTTGCATCTTTTTTATTTCGGAATTTGATCTTACAGCGACCATCTTAATCCTCTTCTAAAATTTTTAATATTTTTTCGAATGTTTGATTCTTATCATCGCAAACATCAACTATTTTTAAAATATTTTTATTCTTATAATAATCAATAACTGGTTCAGTATTTTCTATATAATTTTGAAATCTTTTTTTAAATGCTTCTTCAGTATCATCATCTCGAGCAATAATTTTACCTCCACATTTATCACATATGCCTTCAATTTTTGGTTGCATTCCCGGTGTGTATCTATTATAAATATGACCACAATCACTGCATGTAATTCTACTTAAAGCCCTTCTCATTGCTAATTCTTCTTTAATATTTAAATATATTACAATATAATCATTTCTATTAATTGAAGAAAGCAATTCATCTAGTATTTTAGCTTGAATAACATTTCTTGGATAACCATCTAAAATAAAATTCCCTGTAGTGTTTTCTAATTTTTCTTTTAATAATTCTGTAACCAATTCATCGCTGACTAGGTCTCCATTATTCATTATTTCTCGAATCTTTTTTCCTAAATCAGTATCTTCTGAAACATTACGAAGTAAATCACCAGTAGAAATATGAGTATAACCATATTTTTCTTGTAAGGTATTACTTTGAGTCCCCTTTCCTGCAGCAGGTGGGGCGATAAAAATTATATTTTTCATTATTTTTTTAGTCTCCTTTTATATTCTCTTGTTAACATGCTACTTTCCATTTGTTTATAAGTTTCTAAAGCTACTCCTACTACAATTAACAAACCTGTTCCTCCGATAGTAACTGAACTAGGCAAAGTAGAAACATTAGAAAAAATAATAGGTAAAATTGCAATTATAACTAAAAATACTGATCCAACTATAATTAATTTAGACAAAACATTTTTAATATATTTAGTAGTATCATTACCTGGTCTTACATTAGGTATATAAGCTCCACTTTTATTTAAATTTTCACTCATTTCTTCAGGGTTCATTTGCATATATGTATAAAAATATCCAAAGAGAATAATTAATATAATATAAATTAAACATCCTACTGGTGTAGTATAACTTATATAATTATTAACAAAATTTTTAAATCCTTCATTTTTCACAAATCCAGCAATAGTTACTGGTACTGCTTGAATCATAGAAGCAAATATTACTGGCATTACTCCTGCACTATTTAACTTAATTGGTAATACTGATTGTTTAGCATTATAAGAACTATTTGTTCTATTAGAATATTGAATTGGAATCTCTCTTTGTGCTTCTTGAACAAATATTATACCAATCAATATAATTAGATAAACTAAAACAAATAAACTAAATAATAATATTCCAATTCCTAAATTTGATCCATTAGTAATCAAAGATTTAAATGCAGTAATAAATGTAGATGGTATTGTTTGGATTATCCCGGCCATAATTATAAGAGAAGTCCCATTACCAATTCCTTTTTCTGTTATTTGATCACCTAACCAAAGTAAAAATGATGTGCCAGCAGTTAGAATAATAGTGGTTTTTAAAATCATTAAGCCACTATCTGATCCAAGAAACATTAATGAAAAAAAGTAACCTTGGATAAAAGCAAAAGCAATCCCTAAATATCTTGTTATCTTATTAATTTTTTGTCTACCAGTGTATCCTTCTTCTTTTAATTCTTTAAAATAAGGAATAATATCTGCTTGCAATAATTGTGTAATAATAGATGCTGTAATATATGGGGTTACACCTAAAGCAAAAATTGAAAATTGTTTTAATCCGCCACCTGACATTAAATCAAGTAATTGTAAAAAACCAAGTTCACGAGTTATTTGTGATGCCCCTGGAACAGTGATATTTGTTCCTAAAGCAAATAAGGCAAGACAAGCAAGAGTAAAAACGATTCTTCGTCTTAAATCTTTATTATGGGGCATAAATATTTGCTTAAATTTTGCAAACATTAAATCACCTCTGCTTTTCCACCAAATTCTTCTATTTTAGTTACAGCATTAGATGAAAATCTATGAGCTTTAATTGTTACTTTCTTTTCTAAAGTTCCAGTTCCAAGTACTTTAACTCCACATAATTC
This sequence comes from uncultured Bacilli bacterium, assembly GCA_947627995.1. Lineage (GTDB taxonomy): Bacteria > Bacillota_I > Bacilli_A > RF39 > UBA660 > CANQYE01. Next base: position 26,863 of record CANQYE010000012.1, on the reverse strand, counting down.
TTTCTTAATTATTCCAGTTTCTTTTAATAATTCTGGAGTAATTACATCTCCATCATTAAATCTATTTAAATCTGATAAATTAATAATAGCGTATCTTTTTGTAAATCTTTTATTGTTAAATCCTCTTTTAGGAAGTCTTCTATAAAGTGGTGTTTGTCCACCTTGGAACCAAGCAGAGATACTTACACCGCTTCTAGCTTTTTGTCCTTTTTCTCCATGTCCAGATGTTTTTCCAGTCCCACTTCCAGGTCCGCGTCCAACTCTTTTACGATTTTTTACTTCTGGATTTTTGTTTAATTCATGTAATTTCATTATAATTCCTCCTTCGAAATACCACGAAGAGCAGCAATATGTTCTGGAGTTCTTTGAGATTTTAAAGCTTCTATTGTAGCTTTTGCCATATTTACTTTTGTATTTGAACCAAGAGATTTAGATACAATATCATGAATTCCTGCAAGTTCAACAACAGCACGAACAGCACCACCAGCAATAATTCCTGTACCTTCTTTAGCTGGTTTAATCATTACACGAGCACGACCTACTTTTCCAATAGCTTCATGAGGAATAGTACGATTATCAATTAAAGCAATTTTAGTTACATTCTTGTTAGCTGCTTGAATGGCTTTATTAATAGCTTCAGGAACTTCGTTAGCTTTTCCAGTTCCTAATCCAACAAGTCCTTTTCTATTACCTACAACAACAGTTGCAGAAAATCTAAAATGTCTTCCACCTTTTGTTACTTTTGTAACACGAGAAATAGAAATAACATTCTCTTCTAAAAGTTTTTTCTTTTTATTATCTATTCTTGCCATAATATCCTCCTAAAACTCTAATCCATTTTCTCTAGCAGCATCTGCTAAAGCTTTAACTCGACCATGATATAAATATCCTCCACGATCAAATACTACTTTATTGATTTTAGCTTTTTTCGCTTTAATAGCTAAATCTTTACCAACAGCACTTGCCCCTTCGATATTTCCACCATTTTTTAATTTTAAAGCAACGGAAGAAGAACTAATCAATGTAGTTTTTGCATCATCATCAATGATTTGGGCAAAAATATGATTATTTGAACGAAATACATTTAATCTTGGAACTTCTTTAGTACCATTTATATTGTTTCTAATACGAGAATGTCTTTTCATTCTCATTTTATTATTTGAATTTGTCATATACTCACTCCTTCTATGCCGCTTTCTTTCCTTCTTTACGACGAATATGTTCGCCTTTATATCTAATACCTTTACCTTTATAAGGTTCTGGTTCACGAACTTTTCTTACATTCGCTGCAAATTCAGTTATTTTTTGTTTATCTATTCCGCTTAAAGTTAATTCTGTATTACTATTAGATTCTGCTTTTATTCCTTCAGGAAGTTCAATTTCTACTGGATGAGAATAACCAGCATTAATAACAATTGTATTACCTTTAAGACCAAATCTATATCCTACTCCAACAGCTTCAAGCTCAACTTTATATCCTTCACTAACTCCTTTTAACATATTGTTAAGTAAAGAATTAATTGTTCCTTGTAACATATTAGCATCTTTAGTTTCTTCATTCATTTTTACTAAAGCTTTATTTTCTTTAACTTCAATTGATAAACATTTTGGAATTTCTAAACTTAAACTACCTTTATTACTTTTAACAATAGCATTATTATTTTCAACTTCAATAGTTACGCCTTCTGGAATAACTAATTCTCTTTTTCCAATTCTACTCATAAGATTTTTTCCTTACCAAATATAGGCAAGTACTTCTCCTCCCAGTTTATTTTCACGAGCTTTTTTATCAGTCATTAAGCCTTTTGAAGTTGAAATAATAGCTATACCAAGTCCATTTAAAACTCTAGGTAATTCATCAGCCTTTGCATAAACTCTAAGTCCTGGTTTGCTAATTCTTTTAAGTCCAACAATAACATGTTCTTTTTTTTCACCATATTTTAAAGTTAAAGTAATTCTATCGCCTTTTGAATTTTCTTCATATTTATAATCAGCAATATAACCTTCTTGTTTTAAAATTTCTGCAATACCTTTAGTCATTTTTGAAGCAAGAACTTCTACAGTCTCATATTTCATTTGATTTGCATTTCTAATTCTTGTTAGCATATCTGCTATAATATCATTTGTCATATAATACTTTCCTTCCTACCAACTAGATTTCTTAACACCAGGGATTTCTCCACGAGATGCAAGTTCTCTGAAACAAATACGACATAATTTAAATTTACGTAAAACACCATGAGGACGTCCACATCTTTCACATCTTGTGTAATTACGAGTCATAAATTTTGATCCTCTTTTATTTTTTGCGATCATACTTTTTTTTGCCATAATGTTACACCTTACTTTCTAAATGGTAATCCGAAAGATTGTAATAATTTTAATCCTTCTTCATTTGTTTTTGCAGTAGTTACAAAAACAATATCCATTCCTCTTATTTTTAATATATTGTCATATTCTATTTCTGGGAAAATTAATTGTTCTTTAATACCTAAAGTATAATTTCCAAAACCATCAAATGCATGTTTATTCAAACCTCTAAAATCTCTTACACGAGGTAAAGCAATTTTTATAAGTTTCTCTAAGAAAATATACATTTTTTCTCCTCTTAAAGTAACTTTAGCACCAATTGTAGCTCCTTCTCTTAATTTAAAAGCAGCAATTGACTTCTTAGCTTTTGTTTTAATAGCTTTTTGACCAGTGATAGCTTCTAAATCTTTAATAGCAGCATCTAGGAATTTAGCATCATGAGCAGCTTCTCCAACACCCATATTAACAACAATTTTTTCTAATTTAGGAACTTCCATAATAGATTTGTAATTATTTTCTTTATATAATGCAGGAACAATTTCCTTTACATATTTTTCTTTTAAACTATTCAACTCGTCACCTTCTAACTAACTTTCTTTTCTTTTACTGCCTTCGTTTCTTTTTTTGTTTCTTTTTTGGCAGCTTTTTTTTCTATCTTTTTTACATTTGAAACATGAATAGGCGCTTCGATATCCATAATTCCGCCTGATTCATTCATACCATTTGGTTTTACGTGTTTTTTTCGAATATTTACGCCTTCAATTACAACACGATTTTCTTTTTTTAAAGTTTTAATAACTTTGCCTTCTTTACCTTTATTAGAACCAGCAATTACTAAAACATTATCTCCAACTTTAATCTTCATAAGCCCTCCTATAATACTTCAGGTGCTAGTGAAACTATTTTCATAAAATCTTTATCACGTAGTTCACGAGCAACTGGTCCTAAAACTCTTGTACCAACAGGTGTTTTATCATCCTTAATTATGACACAAGCATTATCTTCAAATTTAATATAAGAACCATCATTACGTCTTACGCCTTGTACAGTTCTAACTACTACTGCTTTAACTACTTTACCTTTTGGTAAATTACTATTTGGTATTGCCTTTTTTACTGTACCAACAACAATATCACCAATATTAGCAGTTTTTTTATGACTTCCACCTAAGCATCTAATAACTAAAAGTTCACGAGCTCCAGTGTTATCTACTACTTTTAATCTACTTTCTTGCGCTACCATAATAACCTCCTATAGTATTACAGATTCAGTTAGAATTTCTACAAGTTCATATCTCTTAGTTTTAGATAATGGCCTTGTGCTTCTAATTTTAACTGTATCTCCTATTTTTGCTATATTTTTTTCATCATGCGCAGTATATTTTTTTGAAGATTTAATTCTTTTTCCATATAATGGATGTTTACGATGTGTTTCAATTAAAACCGTAATTGTTTTATCATTTTTGGCACTTATAACTTTTCCAACAAGATAACTTTGTTTATTATTTTCCATCGTTTACACCTCTTTTTCTTTCATTTAAAACCGTTTTCATTCTAGCAACATCTTTTCTTAAGCTATTTAATTTAGAAGGTTTTTCTAAAGATCCAGTAGCTTGTTTTAAACGTAAAGAAAATAATTCTTCTTTTGTTTCACTGATCTTTTTTATAATTTCTTCATCTGTTAATTTTCTAATTTCTTCAACCTTCATATTAAACACCCGCCTTTTCTTCCTTTTTTACAAATTTACATTTTATAGGCAACTTATGAGAAGCAAGTCTTAAAGCTTCACGAGCAATATCTTCACTTACTCCTCCAATTTCAAACATTATTTTACCTGTTTTTACAACTGCTACCCATTCTTCAACATTACCTTTACCTTTACCCATACGAGTTTCTAAAGGTTTACGAGTTCTTGCTAAATGAGGGAAAATATTAATCCATACTTTTCCACCACGTTTCATATAACGTGTCATTGCAATTCTAGCTGCTTCAATTTGTCTTGCTGTAATCCAAGCTCCTTCGCTTGCTTTAAGTCCAAATTCGCCAAAATGAAGTTCAGTATTTCCTTTAGCATGACCTTCATAAGTTAAACGATGAGGCTTTCTATATTTAGTTCTTTTTGGTATTAACATTTATAGCATCCTCCTTTACATTTTTCTTAGAAGGAAGTATTTCTCCTTTATATATCCATACCTTAACTCCAATTTTACCATATGTAGTGTCTGCTTCACTTATAGCATAATCGATATCAGCTCTAATTGTATGTAAAGGAACTGTTCCCTCAGTATATCCCTCACTTCTAGCCATTTCTGCTCCACCTAAACGTCCAGAAACTAATGTTTTAACTCCTTTAGCTCCTGCTTTCATAGTATTTCGAATAGCTCTTTTTTGAGCACTTCTAAATGGTGCACGATTAGAAATTTGACTAGCAATGTTATCTGCAACTAATTTAGCATCTAAATCAGCTTTTTTTATTTCAACGATTGAAACATAAACATCTTCATTAACTAAATTTTTAATTTCTTTACGTAATTTTTCAATATCTTCTCCACCACGGCCAATTACAACACCTGGTTTAGCAGTATTAATAGTTATATCTGTTCTTTTTTTATTTCTTTCAATAATGATAGAACTTACAGCAGCATCTTTTAGTTTCTTATTTAAAAATTTTCTAATTTTAATATCTTTATTTAAAGTTTCACCAAAATCTTTATTTGATGCATACCATTTTGATGTCCAATCTTTATTTACACCTATTCTATATCCTATTGGATTTACTTTTTGGCCCATAATTTAAGCCTCCTTTTTCCCATCACTTACTTTTATAGTAATGTGACTAGTTCTTTTATCTCTACGATCAACATTTCCACGTGATGCAAATTTAACCCTTTTATAAACTGTTCCAGGATTAATAAAACATTCTGAAACAGATAAATTTTCTTCTTTCATTTCAAAGTTATTAACTGCATTAGCAATTGCAGAATTTAATACTTTTTTAATTAATCTACTAGATTTTGTATTAGTATTTTCTAAAATTCCTAAAGCAACATTAACTTTTTTTCCACGAATTAAATCAAGTGTCATTCTTGCTTTTCTTGGGGCGATCATAGCATTTTTATGAATAGCATAAGTTTCCATATAATCACCTTCCTATTTATTTCCAGCATGGCCACCAAATTTACGAGTCATTGAAAACTCTCCTAATTTATGTCCAACCATGTCCTCAGTTACATAAACTGGTATAAATTCTTTTCCATTATGAACAGCAAATGTGTGTCCAATAAATGCAGGAAAAATTGTCGATCTACGAGACCAAGTTTTTATAACTTCTTTTTTGTTTTCTTTATTTAAATTTTCTACCTTATCGAGTAATCTTTTGCTAACATAAGGTCCTTTTTTTAAACTTCTTGCCATGATACCCTCCTATTTTTTCTTACGACTAACAATTAATTTGCTAGAAGCTTTCTTATTTTTACGAGTTTTATAACCAAGTGCTGGTTTACCCCAAGGAGTCATTGGACTCTTACGTCCTACTGGTGTACGACCTTCACCACCACCATGTGGATGGTCATTAGGGTTCATTACTGATCCTCTATTTGTTGGTTTAATTCCCATATGACGTTTACGTCCAGCTTTTCCTATTTTAACAAGTTCAAAATCTTCATTTCCAACTTCTCCAATAGTAGCCATACATGTTCCTAATATTTTTCTAGTTTCACCACTTTGTAAACGTACCATTACATATTTATCTTCTCTGCCTAATATTTGAGCAGAAGAACCGGCACTTCTACATAAAGATCCACCTTTTCCAGGACGAAGTTCGATATTATGAACAACTGTACCAACTGGAATTTTTGCAAGTGGTAAAGCATTACCGATTTGAATATCTACATCTTCCCCACTTATTATAATAGCATTTACTTCTAAATTTTTAGGTGCAAGTATATATCTTTTTTCACCATCTTTATAAGCAATTAATGCAATATTAGAATTTCTATTTGGATCATATTCTATAGAAATTACTCTACCAGGAATATTAAATTTATTTCTTTTAAAATCAATTACGCGATATTTTCTTTTAGCGCCACCACCAATATGTCTAACAGTGATTTTACCTTGATTATTTCTTCCACCACTTTTTTTCTTTGTTTTTAATAAACTTTTCAAAGGATTAGAAGTAGTAATTTCAGTATTTACTAAAGTACTCATACCTCTACGACCATTTGTCGTAGGTTTATACTTTCTTATTGGCATAATAATTATCCTTTCCTATATTTCAATGCTTTCGCCATCTTTTAAAGTAATGATAGCTTTCTTATATGTTTTAGTTTTTCCTGTATATCTACCTACTCTTTTGTCTTTAGGATTTGTATTTAATGTATTAATTTTAGTTACATGTACTCCAAAAGCTTTTTCAAACGCTTTTTTTATTTGAATTTTATTAGCATTCTTACTAACTTTAAATACATAATTTTTTCCACTACCAGCAATATTGCTAGCTTTCTCAGTGATTACTGGCGCAATAATGATATCTGTATAATCTTTCATTATTTAAGCACCTCCTCAATATCTTTAATAGCAGCTTCATCGCAGACAAGCATATCAGTGTACATTAAATCTAATATACTAACGTCTTCAGCTAAAGTTGCATATACATTTGGTAAATTTCTTGTTGCCATATATAAATTTTCATTATCTTCACTTGTAACAAATAAAACTTTATTATTTAATTTTAAATTATTAAGGATATCTAAAGCTTCTTTTGTTTTTAAAGTTTTTAGCTCTATATTATCGATAACTATTAATTCTTTATTTTTAAATTTGTTAGATAAAGCACTTTTTAATGCTAAAACTCTTTCTTTCTTATTCATTTTAAAAGTATATGAACGAGGATTAACACCGAATGCTACTCCACCGCCTCTAAAATGAGGAGCACGAATAGATCCTTGACGAGCACGTCCTGTTCCTTTTTGACGCCATGGCTTTTTACCACCACCAGCAACTTCTGCACGAGTTTTGGTTTTATGAGTTCCTTGACGTAATGAAGCAAGTGATAAATCAATAGCTTTTTTTAATACGATTTCATTAATTTCAATATTCCAAACATTATCAGCAATGGTTAAATCTTTAACTTTTTCACCATTAATGTTTAATACTTTAGTTTTTGCCATTAGTTTTCACCTTCTTTAACTTCATTTTCATCTGTTTTAATATTTTCTACTGGTTCTTCAATAACTTCATCAACTACTGTATTATTTTCATAACTTAGAAGTGTTTTAGGATTTGTCTTTTTATTATTTTTAACTGCTGATTTAATTAAAACTAATGAATTTTTAGCACCTGGGATATTACCACTTACTAAAATATAATTGTCAGTAGTATTAATATCGATTATCTCTAAGTTTTGAATAGTAACTGTTTCAAATCCCATATGTCCAGGTAAATTTTTTCCTTTTAATACTCTTTTTGGTAACATTGTACCCATTGATCCTGGTCCTCTGTGATAATGAGAGCCATGACTCATAGGTCCTCTAGATTGATTGTGTCTTTTAATTACACCTTGGAAACCTTTTCCTTTACTAGTTCCTGTTACATCAACAATTTCGCCAATTGCAAATATATCAGCTTTAATTTCATCTCCTAAGTTATATCCAGACACATTTCTTATTTCCTTTAAGAAGCGCTTAGGAGTAGTATTAGCTTTTTTAGTATGTCCTAAAGATGCTTTTGAAGCTTTTGATTCTTTTTTCTCAGTTACACCAATTTGAATTGCTTCATAACCATCTTTATCAATTGTTTTAACTTGTGTTACAATATTTGGTTCGATTTCAACAACTGTAACTGGAATTAATTTTCCTTCTTGCGTAAACACTTGAGTCATTCCACGTTTACGCCCTAAGATTCCTTTCATTATTTTTTCCTTCTTTCTTATAATTTTATTTCAATGTCAACACCACTTGGTACATCCAAATGAGTTAATGCATCAATTGTTTCTTTACTTGGTTTTTTAATATCGATTAATCTCTTATGCGTTCTCATTTCAAATTGTTCACGAGAATCTTTATATTTATGAACCGCACGTAAAACTGTAAATTTTTCGATTTCTGTAGGAAGTGGAATTGGTCCAGAAACTTCCCCACCTATTCTTTTTACTGTTTCAACAATTTTAGATGCTGCCAAATCTAAAGATCTATGATCATAAGCCTTTAATCTAATTCTTATCTTTTCATTTGCCATTTCTTAATTGTCTCCTTTCGTCTATATCTAGTATAGACTTGCTCCACGCAAATTACCTGATTTATAAGCAAACATTGTACAACGCTACCTAGTGTATCAGCAACCTCACGCTTCAAAGCAGTCATACGAATTTAATTTTACACTATAATGTTATGAAAATCAAGCCTAAATTTTGCATAATTTATAACAAATTTGAAATAATTATTAATGATTTTTTTTAATAATATTTGAATTGTTTTTTAAATTAGATTTTATATAAGCTATATACTCTTCTTTTAAAACTTCACGTGCTATAATCGCATCTTTATGTAAATCATAAGGATGAATTTTATTTATTATACAATTTGCAATTTCTATTGTGTATTGCTCAGATAAACATAATAATTCTAGAAAATCTACACTATTCTTTTTTAAACAGCTTAAAATCTTTTTTAATAAATTTACAGATAAAAATGGATTATTTAAATATTCTATATCTATTCCATCTTGTTTGGCTCTATATAATAATCTCATTTTTTCTTTAGAACTATTTATATTAACTTTCTTTCTTAATTCAACTAATTCATTAAACGAACTTGGAGTAAATGATATTTTTAATTCATCAAAATCAAAATAAATAATAGGTATTTCCTTTAAGCTTATAAATAATGCTAATGTATCTGAATCTAATTGATCCAATGCTGATGAGCATTGAATTAAAGGTTGAATATTAATGTTATTTTTAATCGCTTCAACTAGAATCTTTAATTGTTCAATTGTTAATTTTTTTAGATTAAAATTTTCCATTTTTTTTTGCTCCTTAAATTTTTTATTATATTAAATTATCTTTTTTTAAATGTCAAATATTAAAAAAAAAAAATGAATTATTAATTTTTTTAAAAAATTAATAATTCATCTTGATTAGGTCCACTATTATATTCTGCATATATTGCAAAAATACCAGCTGCTAAAAATAATAAACTAGATATTAAAGAAGCATGAGCCGCCAATACTTCTTTTTGAGAGGCAACTTTTTTTAAATTTTTAATCCTTTTATAAGATCTAAAGACAAAATACACATATATAATAAATGCAATAATTAAAATGGTTAAATTTATTCCTTTAATTTTTGGATTATTTTTATTACTATGTTTATAAATATCATCTAATTCTAATTGATCAGAAATAAGTGCAAATATGGCAATAAAAAAATAAATAATCCAGATAAAATCCTCAATTCTTATTTCTTCTATTTTTTCGACATCTTCATAATTCATAATAAATATTATGATTTTTATTTTAAAAAAAAGACTATTTCATTAGTCTTTTAACATTTTGTTGCAATTTATTTTCATCTTCATCATTTTCAGTAATAAATTCAATACTTTGCATAATGAATGGAGCCAAATATTTGTAAATATAATAATATAAATGAGTTTTAGAAAATGCTTTAGAGCAACTCCTTGTATTGTTATAAGAAATTCCACTCATAATTATATTTTCAAAAATGGTTAAATTTTCTTTTTCAGAATTTAATGTTTTTATCGGAGACATTTCTGTTACTACTTTGTCTCCGGTATGATATATTACTCCATTTGTTGCTAAATATTCGTCATATTTACCATTATATAAATTTGCTGTGCATAATGTGTATATTTTCCCATTATATTTATAAGAATTTAATCGTTCAAGTTTGTTTAATGTTGAATTAATTGGTACTTTTAACAATGATCTTTCAAGTTCATTATGTTCTATTCTTCCTATTATTTCTTCTTGCAATTCTTTAGAAGGAGCATATTGAGGGAATAAACCAAATTCCCCTTCAGTTATATTATTTTTCCCTTTAAATTCTTTTAAAAAATATTTTTTTATTGAAGAATATGATGTTACCGGACGAATTCCAGCATAAGTGGAATAAATGGAGTATTTAGTAAAAATACCATCACAATTTATACCATTAGAATAATTATGACTATAATCATAAATATCTTTTAACCAATAATCGCCTGTACCACGTGATCTATTTAGACTTGCTCCTTGTAATACAGCAAAATCTGATACATCTGCTTCTTTACCCCAAGTAGAAATAATTTCTGATTCTTTTATTTGACTAACATTTGGCAGTGTCAAATTTAATTTTTCCATAAAACCACTTCCTTTTGGGAATATATTTTATATAAACTTAAAATTATTGTCAATAAAAATATTAAAGTTTTTTTTATTTAAAAGTTATTCAATATTTGATAAAATTCTTCATCCGTTTTTACTTGGCACAGCTTTTGTTTAATTACTTTATTACCTTCAATTCCTTTTAAATAATACGAAGCAAAAAATCGAATTTCTAAAAGGGCTAATTTTTCATTTTTATCTTTTTTTAATAATTCATAATGATATTTTAACATTTCTATTTTTTCTTTTTTTGTAATTTTTTTAGGTAAAGTTTTATTTTTAAAATAAGCAAGAATGTCTTTTATAAGCCAAGGATTTCCTAATACACCTCGACCAATCATAATAGCATCACATTTAGTATATTTAAGCATTTTTTCGGCATCATAAATCGTTTTAATATCTCCATTACCTATTACAGGTATCTTTACATTTTCTTTCACTTCTTTAATAATATCTAAATTTACTTTTCCACTATATCCTTGTGATCTAGTTCTTCCATGTATTGCTATTGCTTTAGCCCCTGCTTGTTCACAAATTTTAGCTACTTCTACAGCATTAATGCTTGTATTATCCCATCCGCTTCTTATTTTAACTGTTATTGGAACTGAAACAGCTTTTACAACAGAAGATACTATCTCATAAATTTTTTTGGGGTTCTTTAATAAAGCACTTCCAGCTTGATTTTTTAAAGCAACTTTTGGGACCGGACACCCCATATTAATATCAATAATATCTGGCTTCATAGTTTTTTCAACAATTTTTGCAGCATTAACAAAGCTTTCTACATCACTCCCAAATATCTGTTGAGCAATTGGTCGTTCTTTATTATCCATTTTAAGCATTTGTAAAGTTTTTTCATTACCAAAGACAATCGCTTTATCAGAAACCATTTCACAATATATTAAACCAGCTCCCATATCTTTAATGATTTTACGAAAACTAGTATTTGATATTCCAGCCATTGGTGCTAAAACAACATTATTTTTTATTTTAATATCGCCTATTTTAAACATTATAAAACCTCTTTTCTATAAATATCTTAAAAAATAAAAATAATTTTGGTATAAATGGATTCCAAAATTATTTATTTTTTTTATTAGCTGGTTCTTCAAATAAATTTATATTACTTACTTTTTAAATTAATTTGAATTTTTTGAATATCCTTTAATAAAAATTGAATATAACATGATTTTAATTTCTTATTTTTAATGTAAAACTATTCTTATTCAATCATTTTTATTATTTAAGTTTTCCAAAGAATAATAGCACATTTTTTTTAAATGTTAAGTGTTTCTACTTGATCACCACTTTTTAGCAAATTAGAGTTTGCATCATCGGTATCTAAGTGCAGTTCTAACACCCCATTTTCCACAACTTTAGCAATACATTCTAAAGTGGCTTTTTTTTCTTTATCTATTTTGACCAAAATAATATCATTATTACTAATTCCATAAGTAGTAGCCATTTTAGGATCCATATGTATGTGTCTAGTTGCTACAATAACGCCATGTTCTAATATTATTTGTCCCTTAGGACCTACAATAGTAATCCCAGGTGTATTTGCAATATCGCCACTATTTCTAACAATTGGATTTATCTTCATTTTATACATTTCTGTTACGGATAATTCTACTTGATTATAAGTTCTAAAAGGGCCTAAAATTCGAACATTAGTGATTTCTTGATTAGCATTTTTTAAAGTTACTGTCCTATCACTTGCAAATTCACCGGTTTGGATTAAATCATTTCTTTTTGGTAATATTTCTTCACCAAATAACAATTTATATGTTTCTTTCGTTAAATGTACATGATGAGCACTTACGCCAACAGGTATTTTCATTTTATTCACCTCTTTTAAAATAAACTTAATTGATTAGATTCATTTAAATTATCTAATACGCCTAAAGCTTTTAACTTATCGATTGTTGTATTATTAACTTTACATCTAAATTGAAAATCTTCTATACTTAAAAATGGTTTAATCTTTCTTTCTTCAATGATTTTATAAGCAACAGAATCTCCTAATCCATCTAATGCTCTAAATGGAAAATATATATTTTTCTTATCTTCATCCATTGTAAAGAAAGTACCATCAGACTTTTCTAAATTAATATTTTTAAACCCAAAGCCACGTTCTACCATTTCTAAAGCTACATTTAAAACATCTAATGTATTTTTTTCTTTATTTGTCGCCTCAAAACCTTTTGCTTGAATTTCAGCAATTCTTCTTTTAATTCCCTCTTTTCCACCAATCATCGCATTAATATCGAAATCATCACAACGAATTGAAAAGTAATTCATATAATAATAAAGCGGATAATAAACTTTATACCAAGCTACACGATATCCCATCATAACATAAGCTGTGGCATGCGCTTTAGGAAACATATATTTTATTTTTTTACAGCTTCCAATAAACCATTCAGGAATGTTATTTTCACGCATTTCTCTTTCCATTTCATTCCAAGTTTCTGGTTCTTTTGAAGCACGACCTTTACGGACAAATTCTGAAATTTTAAATGATCTAGAAGAATCCATTCCATAATTTATTAGATTTACCATAATGTCATCACGACAGCCAATAATATCTTTAAATGGTACTACATTATTAATAATTAAATCTCTAGCATTACCATTCCAAACATCTGTTCCATGAGATAAACCAGAAATTTTTACAAGTTCAGCAAAAGTTGTTGGTTTAGTTTCTTCTAACATTTTAATAACAAAATTTGTTCCAAATTCAGGAATTCCTAAAGTTCCAGTCGTACAATTTATATCTTCTTTTTTAACTCCTAAAGCTTTACAAGAATTAAAAAGACTGATTACTTTTTTATCATCAAAAGGAATTGTCATGAAATCAACTCCTGTAGAATCTTTTAAGTACTTAAGCATTGTAGGATCATCGTGTCCTAAAATATCCAATTTTAAAATATTATCATGAATAGCATGGAAATCAAAATGTGTTGTATACCAAGCTGATGTAGTATCATCAGCTGGATATTGATATGATGTAAAATCAAAAACATCCATGTAATCTGGAATTACAATTATACCACCTGGATGTTGGCCAGTTGTCCTTTTTACCCCAGTTACTCCCTTAGCTAAACGTTCAATTTCAATACTTCTTAAATTAACTCCTTTATCCTCTAGGTAACCTTTTACAAATCCATATGCAGTTTTTTCGGCAACAGTAGATATTGTCCCAGCACGATATACATTCTTTTCACCAAATAATACTTTGGTATAATTATGAGCATCTGCTTGATTTTCTCCTGAAAAATTTAAATCTATATCTGGTACTTTTTCAGCTTTAAATCCTAAAAATGTAGCAAATGGCATATCTTGTCCTTCTTTATTAAATTTTGTTCCACATTCACATATCTTATCCGGAAGATCATAACCACTAGCGTAATGCAAACTTAATGGTTCGCCATCAACTTCAAAAACAGATTTTTTACAATTTGGACATAAATAATGAGCAGGCAATCCATTTACTTCTGTAATCCCCATCATAGTTGCAACAAAAGAACTTCCTACACTACCACGAGAACCAACAAAGTAACCATCCTTATTACTTTTTTCAACTAATTTTTGTGCAATTAAATATAAAACTGAATATCCATTACTTATAATACCATTAAGTTCTGCTTCTATTCGATCTTCAACTATTTTTGGCAGATTTTCTCCATATAGTTCATGAGCTTTTTTATAAACCATATCTTTTGTAATATTATCAGAATTTTCCATTACTGGAGTATAAAGTTTATTTTTAATAATTTCAATTTCCTCTATTAAATCAGCTATTTTGTTAGGATTTTTTACTACAATCTCATGTATTTTTTGTTCATCATTTAAAAATGAAAATTCTTCTTTCATTTCTTTAGTTGTCATAAAGTAAGCATTAGGTATATTTTTAATTTTATCTTTATATAACGGATGAAAACCTAAATTAGGAACTTTTTGGTAAACTATAATATCTCTGTATATTTTATCTTCTTTCGTAAGATTATGAACATCTCCTGTAGCACAAACAATTTTACCCGCCTCAGTTGCAACATTAATGATTTTATTTAATGTATTATATATTTCTTGTTTACTATTTATTACATTTTTTTCCATCAAGTATTCAATAATACTTGGTGGATTAACTTCAATAAAATCATAAAAAGACATTAAATTTGATAATTCTTCATCACTTACCGATAAAGCTTTGTTAAATATTTCTCCATTAACACAACCACTACCAATTAAAAGTCCCTCTTTATATTTAATAACTTCACTTTTTGGAACTTTTGGCTCTTTAAATAAATATTTTGTATTGGCTAAAGAAATAAGTTTAAATAAATTTTTAAGTCCAGCTTGATTCTTAGCTAATATTGTAATATGAAAATGCTTACTGAATTTTTGTAATTCTGATGTATCTACATCTCTATATAAATCATCAATTGTTTCAATATTACGATCATTTAATATAGTAGACATTTTGTAAAATGCTTTAGCAGTACCTTCCGCATCATAATCTGCTCGGTGATGAGAATCTTCGGCAAAAGAAATTCCATATCTTTTAGTTAAAGCAGAAAGACTATGACGATTAAGCTCTGGGTTTAAAATGCGAGAAAATTCCATCGTATCACATACAGTATTATTAAAATCACATATGTTATATTGAGTGCATGCTCGTCTTATAAAAGATACATCAAATTTAGCATTATGAGCTACCATTGGAGCATCTTTTACCCAATCCATAAATTCTTTAACAACTTCTTCTTCACTTTTTTGATTTTTTAACATTTCATCAGTTATATGTGTTAATTCCGTTATTTTAGTTGGCAGTTTTCTTTTAGGATCTATTAACATATCAAAGCGATCATTGATTTCTCCATCTTTAATTTTAACCGCACCAATTTCAATAATAGAGTCTAAAGAAGCATTGAACCCAGTCGTTTCAATATCAAAAACTACAAATTCATCATTTAACAAATTGTAATTTTTCTTGTTTAAGACAATATCTATCTCATCATTAATTACATTTAGCTCACAACCATAAATAATTTTAATTCCATCTTTATTACGATAATTATAAGCATCTGGAAAAGCTTGAAGAGAATTATGATCTGTTATCGCAATAGCTTTATGCCCAAACTTTTTAGCTTGAGCAATAAGATCTGTTACTTTAATAACTCCATCCATTTGACTCATCATTGTATGAGCATGAAGTTCAACTCTTTTTTCTTCTTCGTTATCAGTAACTGAAATATCTTTTGAATCAATTTTTTCCATGCTTAAAACATTTAAAACTAAATCTCTAGCAAAAGGATCATTTTCAATATGTCCAAAAAATTTATACCACTCATTTTCTTTAATTATTTTTTTTACTCGGTTATATTCGTCAAAAGATTTTTTAAAAAATTTTAATTTAGCTAATATACTATTAGTTTTATCACTAATTTTTAAAGTAATTATGCAAATTTTTTCATTTTCAAATAATTCTATTCCGAATACGTAAGCTTCAAAAGTTAAATTTTTTTCTTCTCCGATTATATTTTCAATAGAAACTGGCTGATTATTATTTTTATTTCCAAAAATTACAGGACTTTCTTTTTGAGGTTTAATTTCTTTTAATTCTTCACTTTCAATTAATTTTTTTGTTTCTTCTTCTTTATTTTTATCGACTTCAATTTCTATTTTAACGTTATTTACTCCAAAAGTTTTTAAATTTTCAATTATTTTGTTTTTTTCATCTTGCAAAATTGTTTTTTCCATAGATGATTCTACAATGATTTTAATTTTTTTATTTTCTACTTGTATTAAAGAATTTTCTAAATTACTAAGACTAGGTTTGATAGATATAATTTTTTTCAAGATATATGTAATTAAACTATTTATAAAACTATCTTTTATCTCTGGATAAATAAGTTCTATTTCAATACTTTTAATTTCATCAAAACCCTTTTTAGCTGTTTCAATTAATTTATCGATGATTTTTATATCTATATCATCAAGAATATTTATTACGACTTTCATCGTTTCTTTTTTCTTATATAAAACTACTTTTTCTACATTAGATTTTAAAAATGAAGAAGATTCATCTTTCATATTAAGTTTTAATAAAAATCGTTTTAAATCATCATTCATAATACATTCCCCTAGCAATAAATATTTTAACATAAAATAGTTTTTATTGAAATACAAAACAAGAATATTTAATTAATCTTGATATTTACTATCTATGCCAAAATATCCTTCTAAACTTAACCAATCACCATTATTGTATAATTTTTTAGCAAGTTCTTTTCCTACAAACCTTAAATGCCAAGATTCATATTTATAACCTGTCTCATTTTCTTTACCTTCTGGAAATCTTATAATAAATCCATATAAATAACAATTATCATTTACCCATTTCCCTTCTGCTGTATTAGTAAAAGAAGAATTAATGGAATTAAGGTCAAAAGACAAGCCAGATTGATGTTCTGAGTATCCTGGACGTGCAGAATAAGTATCAGCCGCATCTTTACCATCTCTTAATACATATTTATTATATAAATTAACTTGTTGTTCATATGAACGAAAACTACTAGCAATATAAATATTTAATCCAATAGCAGAAGCATCTGTTTTCATTAAATCAAAGGCATCTAAAACTTCTTTTTCTAAACCATTTCCATAAGTATCTGGTAATGAATATGTTTTATTTACTATTAAAGTATCATCAATATAGGTCACACCATTAATTTGCTCAATTATAAATCCTTTTTTTGTTTTATTTTCAGATGCAGTCTCTGATTGCAAAATTTTTTTCTTTTCTTGTTCAGACGATGTTTCTTTTGAAACACTCTTTTTATTTGTTGGATGCTCTACATGTTTTACAAATATATATACAAAAATTGTTAAAAAAATAATTATAATAATTAATAACTTTACTTTACTTTTCATTTTTTTCTTCCTTTATTATTGTTATGTTATTTACAATCACAGAATATTTACTAAACCTTTTTGTTATTTTTCCTGTTATTTTCACTAATGAAGATTTTTTTAATTCATTAACTAAATAAAATAACTTAGGAAAAACTACAAAATCTATTTCGCCATTTTCATCGCTCCCCAAAATAAAAGCCATATCTTCATTATTTTTTGTCTTAATTTTTTTAATTTGTTCAATTAATACAATAAAGTCAGCAATTTTATCAAGTGAATTTTTAATATTATCACTTTTATAACAATTATATATACTAGCTGGATGATTTGAAATATAAAAACCAAAAGCTTTTAATTCTTTCTCGCGCAAAATATTATTATTATATTCTTCTTCTATGATGATTTCTGGTTTTAAAATTAAACTTTCATCGATATCTTTGGTTATTTCTGCGTAATTAAGAGCACTATCGATATTTTTATGTAAGGTAGCTTTATTTAATCCAAATTCACGAAATGCTGAAGCATCAATTAACATTTCTATTACTTTTTTATTTACTTTCGCGCTATAATTTCTAGAAACAAAATCAAAAATATCTTTATAATTTTCATTTCTATTTTTTAAAATTTCTTCACTAGCTATTATTCCTACATTCTTTATGATAGATAAAGGCATTAGAAGGGAATTATTATGCAAAACATATTTTTTTTCACTTTTATTTACCATTGGCTTTAGAACATTTATTCCTTTAATCTTAGCTTCCTTTATATACTCTTTAGTTTTATTTTCATCACCTATATAAGAGTTTAAAATATTAATAATAAACATTTTAGGATAATGTGCTTTTATATACGCCATCCAAAATGCAACGATTGCATATGAAACAGAATGGGATTTATTAAAACCATAATTGGCAAACTTAATAATTAAATCGTATAACTTATTACATTTTTCTTCATCATAGCCATTTTTTTTAGCTTTTTCTATAAATATTTTTCTTTCGTTATTCATAACATCATATTTTTTCTTACTCATTGCTCTTCTTATATTATCTGCTTCTGAATAGCTATACCCACCGATAGTTTTTAAAATTTCAATAATTTGTTCTTGATAAACAATTATTCCATAAGTTTCTTGTAATATTGGTTGTAACTCTGGCATTAAATAAGTTATTTTTTCTTTTCCTTCTTTACGGCGGATAAAACAATCTATATTTTCCATAGGCCCTGGGCGATATAAAGCAATAGCAGAAGTTAAATCTGAAAAATTATTAACATGAAGCTTTTTTAAAAAATTTTTCATTCCAACACTTTCATATTGAAAGATTCCAGTTGTATCTACATCATAAAATAGTTTAAGCGTAAGTTTATCATCTAAAGGTATATCATTTAAATTTAATTTAGTATTAGTATATGTTTCAATTAAATTTTTAGTGTTTTTTATGGTAGTTAAATTTTCTAAAGCTAGAAAATCCATTTTAACAAGGCCAAATTTTTCTAAATATTCCATCGTAATTCCAGTTAAAACATGATCACCAATAATATTTAAAGGTATTAAATCATCAATGCTTACACTAGAAATAACTATTCCTGCTGCATGAGTAGATGTGTGTCTTTTAAAACCTTCAATTATTATTGCATACTCATATGTTTTTTGAAGTTTTGGATTATTATGAATATAATTTTTAATATTTGGATTTTGTAAATTTTCTTTTAAAGAAATTTTAGAGTCAATCATTTTACATAATCCATCTATTAAATCTGATTTTATTTGAAAGCATTTAGCTACATCGCGTAAAGCTTGTTTGCAACCAAAAGTACCATAAGTAATAATTTTTGCTACATTCATTTTGCCATATTTTTGTGTTACATAATTTACTACTTCTTCCCTTTTAGTATCTTCAAAATCAATATCAATATCAGGAAGAGAAATTCTTTCAATATTTAAAAATCTTTCAAATAACAAATTATATTTTATTGGATCGATATCTGTTATTCCTAAACAATAAGAAACTAACGATCCAGCTGCACTACCTCTTCCAGGTCCTACTAATATATCATGAGTTTTAGCATATAATACATAATCATAAACAATTAAAAAGTAATCGATAAACCCCATTTTTTCAATAACTTCTAATTCCATTTTAAGACGATTAGTATAGACTTTATCTATAATTCCATTACATCTTTTAATAAGTCCTTTTTTGCATAGTGAGTACAACAATTTTTTTGAATCTTTATCAAATTTAGGTAAATAAATTTTTTGTGTTTCAAATTTTATATCAATTAAAGAAATAAAATTTTCAATACTTTTTTGATCTTCATTTGAAATTTTTTTCGGATACAAAAAATCAGAATAATTAATATTGTAATCTAATTCGTTTCCACTCTTAATACTCTCAAGCAAAGCTAATGCTTGCAAATTATTTTGATCTAATGACTTAATTTCTTTTAAATATAATATTTTTTCTGTAATAATTAATGAATTTTTTCTTTCAAATTCATTTTGATAACTAACAAATAATAATTTAAAAATATTTTTAAATTCATTATAATTAGATGTTTCTAAGCATGGAATAACACATATAAGATTTTCATTATGAATTTCCAAATCAGTTATACTCAAATCTCTTTTTTGAATGATCGTATTAATTTTAAGTAAATTTTTATATCCATTATAATTTTTTGCATATAAATAAAATTTATGTTTATTAAAATAAAGTTCTAAACCAATTACTGGTTTAATGTCATTATCAATACATTTAAAATAAAATTCGACACTACTTGATAAATTACTATCAATTATTCCAGCACAAGGGATTTTATTTTTCTTAAGAAACAGAATTAAATCATCAATTTTAATTAAACTACTTAAAAGTGAATAATCTGTTTTAATTCCAAGTTGAATCATAAAATCACCACCTATAAGAATTATATCAAAAAAATTAATTATACACTATCTTTAAACGAAATTTTCATAAATCATTATTTATTGACTAAAATAATATAATATGTTAAAGTTTATTAGTAAGTATTTAAAGGAGGGATTAATATGGCAAAAAAAGCTACAGCAAAAAAACCTTTAACTGGAAATAGTCGTTCTCATGCTTTAAACGCAACTAAAAAACAACAAAAAGTAAATTTACAAAAGAAAACTGTAAATGGTAAAAAAGTAAGAATTAGCGCTAGAGAAGCAAAATCAATGAATAAAAATAACCAAGATTAATCTTGGTTTTTATTTTGCAATTTTTTTATTTGAAAATTAAAATCATCACTATTACATATAAATGATCCACTAACTATAATATCTATCTTAGGTAGTAATTTAATTGTCTCATCATTAAGGCCGCCATCAACTTCTATTTCGAAATTATATTTTTTTTGAATTTTTTTTAAACGCTCAATTTTTTCAATTTGAGATGTTAAAAACTTTTGCCCACCTTTTCCAGGTTTAACAGTTAAAATTAAAATTCTATCAATTATTTTTAATTCTTTAAAACAATCATCTAATTGTGTTTCTGGATTTAAAGCTAACCCAACTTTAATATTTCTTTTTTTTATACTTTCAATTATTCCTTTGTTTTGACTTAAAACTTCTTTATGAAAAGTTATACAATCAACATTTAAACTTTCTAAATAATAAAGCCAATTAATTGGGTCATCAACCATTAAATGAATATCTAAAGGCTTTATTGATTGTTTTAAAAAATCAAGCCCTTCTTTATCAAAATTTTTATTATCAACAAAATTCCCATCCATAATATCTACATGTAAATAATTAGCATTCGAATTATTAATTTTTTCAATTGTTTCTTCCATACTAAATTTACTTTTTAAAAAAGATACGGATATTTTCACTTTCCTACCTCCTTTGAAAAATTTAAATAATTTTCATATCGAGATTTTAAAATTATATTATTTGTAACTGCATTTTTCACAGCACAATTTCTTTCATTTATATGTAAGCAATCATTAAACGGACATGTAAAATTTGAAAATTCTAAAAAACTATTTTTTAAATCTTCTTTATTAATATAAGACAAGCTTAAAGAAGAAAAACCAGGAGTATCTGCAATTAAAGAAGAACATATATTGTATAATTCAGTATGAGTTGTAGTGTGTTTACCACGATTTAAAGCTTTAGATATTGGTGAAGTTTTTATATGTAAATTTTGATCTAATTTATTTAATAAAGTTGATTTGCCAGCACCAGTTTGTCCGGTTAATACAACAACTTTATTTTTAATAATTTTCTTTATTTTCTCAAGTTCATCATTAAAGTAAACTGGTATTTTTAAACTTTCATAATATTTTTTTATTTTAAAGAGCTCTTCTTTATTTTCTACTAAATCAATTTTAGTAAATACAATAACTGGACAAATTTTATTATAAATTATATGAACTAAAATTTTATCTAAATTATATAAAGATAAATCTGGTTCTTTCACGCTCATTATAATTAAACCAATATCGACATTAGCTATTGTTGGTCTTTGCAAATAATTTTTTCTGTCATGAATATTTAATATGTAATTGTTTTCTAAATCAATATCACAAAAATCTCCAACTGCGGGTTGAAGATTTAATTTTCGAAATTTCCCTCTAGCTTTGCAAATATAAAGTTTATTGTTATAAAAAACTGTATAATTGTTACTAATAATTTTAATTATTCGAGCGTTCATTCTAACATTCCTTCGACGTTTTCATCTATAGCCTCAGGGGCAGTAGCAACTACTATCTTTAAAGTTGCCCCCACAACTATTTTACTGCCAGCAGCCCTACTTTGACTAATTATTGAACCCTCATCGTAATAATCACTTTCCTCTGTTTCTACAGTCAACGTTAACCCATATTCATCAGCAAATTTTTTAACAGCCTCTTCAGTCCATCCCTCTTCCACAAAATTAGGATAAGTTGAAATTATATCTGGTATATAAAGTGTAACACTCTCTCCTTTTTTTACTTTTGCCCCTTCAGCAGGACTTTGCTTTAATATTTGACTATCTTTGTAATTACTAGCGTTATCTACTTCTACTTTTTCAATAATAACATTTACTCCAGCTGTTTCTAATTTCGACTGAACACTTAAATAATTTTCTCCAGTATAATCATCTAGTGTTAATGCGACATTTCCTATAGATTCATATAAAGTTATTGTTGTTCCTTTTTTAACGGTTCTTCCTTTAGACGGAGAAGTTTTAACAACTCTTCCTTTTTTTATTTTTTCACTTGCTACTTGTTCAACATTAGTTGCCACTTCTAATCCTAATTTTTCTAATTTTTCTTCGGCTTTAATTATAGTTAAACCTGAAACATCTGGTATTTTAATATTTGGTTTACTAGTAATAACTGGAAGTAAAAATATAATACAAGTAGTTATTAAAATTAAACCAGTAAAAATAGCTGCCAAAATAATCAATAATTTATTTTGTTTTTTTAAATCACCATTAGTTAATTGTTTAGCTATAGCTGTAGTGTTTGTTTTTTCTTCTTTATCATCTTTAATAGCTTTCATTATTTTAGTATCGTCAAGTTCTCCGTCTTTATATTGATATTCATATTTCGGCTCATTAATACGGCTTTCATCCATAGCTGTTTTTAAATCTTCACACATTTCTCTTGCATCAGTATATCTATTTTTAGGATTTTTTGCGGTTGATTTTAAAATTATATTCTCAATACTTTGGGGAATATTAGGTAAATATTCTCTAATACTTGGTAATGGTTCTTTTAAATGTTTTAAAGCAATCTCAACAGCATTATCTCCTTTATATGGAAGAGCTCCGGTTAATAATTCATACATTAAAATACCCATTGAATAAATATCACTTTGAATAGTTGAACCTTTTCCACTAGCTTGTTCTGGTGGTAAATAATGAACACTGCCCATAACTGAATTAGTTTGAGTAAGTTGAGTTGAATTCATAGCCATAGCGATACCAAAATCTGTTATTTTTACTAAACCATTTTCTAAAATCATAATATTTTGAGGTTTAATATCTCGATGAATGATATATGAATCATGAGCATGAGCTATTCCTTCAGCTATTTGTGTCATTATATCTATAACTTCAGGAATTGTTAATTTTCCACGTTTTTTAATTAATTGTTTTAAATGTTTACCTTCAATATACTCCATTACTATATAATATTGGCCATTATCTTCTCCCACATCATAAACTTCAACGATATTTGGATGAGATAAACTAGATGCTGATAATGCTTCTCTTTGAAAACGGCGTAAAAATTTTTCGTCATTAGAAAGATCCCCGCGTAATATTTTAACTGCGACATTTCGGTCTAGTATCGTATCATAAGCAAGATAAACATTTGCCATGCCACCTTCACCAATTGTTTTTATTATTTGATATCGATCATTAATTTTTTGACCTTTCATTACCATTTATTATTCACACCCTTCATCCATTACCATATAAGCAATTGAAATATTATCTAAGCCACCCCTAGCATTACACTTCCTAATTAATTTAATTACTTTTTCTTCGATTTCTAATTCGCTATCATTCAATACTTTTTCTATCTGATCTTTTGAAAGCATATTAGTAAGCCCATCACTACATAATAAAATCCCATTATAATTTTCATCAGTTACTTCAAAAATATCAGGATCGGCAGTTTCGTTTACCCCTAAAGCTTTCATTAAAACATTTTTTTTAGGGTGATATTTAGCTTCTTCTTCCGTTAAATCACCAGCATCGACTAAAACATTAACTAGAGTATGATCTTTTGTTACTTTATGTAATTTTTCATCTTTTAAGACAAAACCAGAAGAATCTCCGATATTAGCAAAAATCAAAAAATCTTTAGTTACTAAAGCAACAACTAAAGTTGTTCCCATACCTGTGGAATCAAAATTTTCTTTAGCATAATTTAAAATACTTGTATTAATTTCTTGAAATATTTCTTTTAACCAATTAGCAGCATCAAGCTTGCTACCAATGCTACTTATTTCGCTAAATCTTTTTCCTAATATTCTTACAGCAATAGAACTCGCAACTTCACCTGCTCGATGTCCACCCATTCCATCTGCTACAATGAGTAAATGTTCATTTGATTCATTTTTTATAATACTTACACTATCTTCATTATGATCACGAACTTTACCGCAATCTGTTAAATAAAATGATTTCATTTTTCTACCTCCGAAGCTCGCAGTTGACCACAAGCCGCCGTTATTTCACTTCCAAATTCTTTTCTTATTGTTACATTAATTTTATTCTTTTTTAGTATATCATAAAACCTATCACTTTGCACTTTTTTAGTTTTTTTATAATTTAAATGAGATGTTTCATTATAAGGTATTAAATTCACATAAACATTCATTCCCTTAAGTAAATTAGCCAATTCTATAGCACATTTTTCACTATCATTTATTTTATCTAATAAAATATACTCAATTGTTACACGACGATTAGTTTTAGAAATATATTTTTTTAAAGCGGAAATTAGTTTGTTTATATCATATACCTTATTTATTTTCATTATTTTATTTCTAATTTCATTATTAGGAGCGTGTAGAGAAACTGCTAAGTTTACTTGTAAATTTTCATTACTAAATTTTTCTATCATTGGTACAAGGCCACAAGTTGAAACTGTAATATGACGAGCACCTATAGCTAAAAGATGTGGGTTGTTTATTATTTTTATAAATTTCATAACATTATCATAATTATCAAAAGGTTCCCCAATCCCCATAATAACTACACTATCAATTCTTTTTTTTATAGAATTTTGAATTAAAATGATTTGCTCAACCATTTCATATGGCAATAAATCTCTTTGCTTTTTCAGTCTTCCGCTTTCACAAAAAGCACATCCCATATTACATCCAACCTGAGAAGAGATACAAACGCTATTTCCATAATCATGTTTCATTAAAACTGATTCAATAAAATGCCCATCTTTTAATTTAAACAAATATTTATTAGTATCCTTACTTTTTTCTGTTTTTTGTAACTTAATATTAAATAAATTAAAATTTTGATTTAAATAATTAATCAACTCTTTACTTATGTTAGTCATTTTATAAAAATCATAAATTTTTTTGTCATAAATCCAAGACATTATTTGTTTTGCATTATATTTTTTATAATTATTATTTATTAAAATATTTTCTAAATCAATGAGGTCATAATTAAATATATTATTCATATAAACACCTATTATCATTTTAACATAATATGAGCATAAAAAAAAGACCGAAGTCTTTTTTGAAATTAATTTAAAGCGTCTTTTAATTTGCTTCCTGCTTTGAATGAAGCAACAACTTTAGCAGGAATATGTAAAGCTTCTTTTGTTAATGGATTAATTCCATCTCTAGCAGCTCTTTTTTTAGCTGAAAAAGTACCAAAACCAACTAAAGCAACTTTACCTGATTTTTTTAGTCCTTCAGTAATTCCTTCTACCATTGCATCTACAGCTTTTAAAGCATCAGTTTTTGTTAAACCAGCATTAGCTGCAACAAATTCTACTAATTCAGTTTTACTCATTTTTTTACCTCCCATTAAAATGTACTATAAGGTTGTTATCCTTACATTTACAGAATATCAAAAATAAATTATAAATGCAAGAAAAATCGTTATTTAAAAAGAAAAAACTACTAAAATTAACTTGTTGTGAATAAAATAGTTAATTTTGTAAAGCATTATAATTTTTTAATACTTCATCGGCTGTTAATGCTCTACTATATACTTTTACATTGGATATTGTTCCGTTAAAATATTCATCATAACATCTTACTCCATCAGGATTACATCCTAAAGCTAAGTTTGTTTTATTTCCTGGCTTTCCGACTGGTGTCAATGTATCTGAAACATGAATAGATGTTGATTGTAATTTACCATCAATGTATAATTTAATATCCTTTCCATCATATGTTGTTACTAGGTGATATTTAGTTTCTGTAGCTAAATTTGATGTACTATTAAAACTACGATATGATCCTACGTAAATAATAGACTGAACTTGTTGTTTATAAAATCTTATAGCATATCCACCTGTTTGCAAATTAGCAATAGTACACATATAAGTAGATGAAAAATTATTAATTTTAACTTCTGTTTCCAAAGTAACATAATCATAATTAAGCTCACCTATTATCACGCCATCATTTGTCCCATCAAATGAAAGACCTTCACTTGTACTTGTTGCACCTACTACTTTTCCATTATATCTATTTCCTGATTTGTCTATTAATGTATCACTTGCATTTTCTAAACTTCTTTTATTATAT
>CANQYE010000011.1 GCA_947627995.1 uncultured Bacilli bacterium | reverse complement strand
AGTGAAGAAAAAAATTATACCTTAGTTGTAAATAAAACAGTAGAAAAAGAGGAAAAAAAGGATGCAACATTAAAAAGCATAACATCGGAAGCACCGGGCTTTAATAATATAAATATAACATCAGATAAAACAAATTATACAGCAGAAACAACACAACCAGGATTAAGTATAACAGCGACATCAACAGATCCAAGTGCTACTGTAAAAATATGTGTAAATGGGAATAAATCAAATTGCAAATCAGGAACCGGATCAGTTTCTCATGGAGAACAATTTGCTAATCTTGATTCCATAACATTTTCTATAACGGTAACAAATGAAAGTGAAGAAAAAAATTATACCTTAGTTGTAAATAAAACAGTAGAAAAAGAGGAAAAAAAGGATGCAACATTAAAAAGTATAACATCAATCGTCCCAAAATTTAATGATATAAATATAACATCCGATAAAACAAATTATACAGCACAGACTGTAGCATTAGGATTAGATATAACAGCAACATCGACAGATTCAAGCGCAACTGTAAAAATATGTATAAATGGAAAAGAAACAAATTGCAAATCAGGAACTGGGTCAGTTTCTCATGGAGAACAATTTGGAAATCTTAATTCTATAACATTTTACATAATGGTAACAAATGGAAGTGAGAAAAAAGATTATACCTTAGTTGTAAATAGAATAGTTGAAGAAGAAGAGGAAAGAGATACAACATTAAAAAGTTTAACGTCCCCAACTAATTTATTTAAAATACCTAATTTTGATTCAAATAAAACCGAATATTCTATAGATGCTTTAGAGAATAGTGGGAAAATATTGGCTGTTGCTACAGATTCAAATGCTACTATAATGATTTGTGATCAAGAAAACAAATCATGTAAAAGTAATAAGGGTTCAGTTGAATATACTATAGAGAAAATTGATAAAAATTCTAAATATACAATAAAAGTAACAAATGGTAATTTCAATAAAATATATAATTTAACTTTAAATTATAAATCTTCAAATAATCATAGTGAAGAAGTAAAAGATAATAACACTAATAAGAATGAAAATAATAATACCCAAAATAATACTCAAAATAAACAAAACGAAAAAATTGAAAATCCCAAAACAGGGGTAGTTAATATAATTAGTATAATATTTGTTTTGGGTGGCTGTTTGATATTATATAAATTTATTGCGAAAAAAATAACTTTTAAAATATAAATAATAAAAAAAAGAATGAAAATAATCATTCTTTTTTTATTAATTTTGTTTATTTTCAATATAATAAGCATAGTATTCGTCAAATGTAATTTTTTCTTTATAAATTTTAGAAGCAACTTCTTTACCAACATATCTATAATGCCAAGATTCATAACTATAGCCAGTTAAATACGTTTTGCCTTTTGGATATCTAATTATAAAACCATACTTATAAGCATTTTTTTCTAACCATTTAAATGCATCAGTTTGATCAAATGATGCCATTGTTGTATTAGTAGTTAATATATCGATTGTTAGCCCGCTTTGATGTTCAGAATACCCTGGACGCGCTGAAACTGATTCGGCATAGGCTTCTCCTTTTTGAACTGTATATCTTTTAAATAAAGTATCTTGCCATTCATATTTTCTAAAAGAGGAACTAGCAATTATCAAAACACCATCACTTTTTGCTTGCTTCCACATTTCTATATAAGCTTTGTTAACATGTTTTCGAACTTGATTATCATTATATGCATATTGGATAGATATTGTTTCTAGATCATCTGGAATATAATCTGGTTTTAAATAATTAAATTTATTAACTAATATTAAATCTCCTTTAGACATGTCAGTTTCTTTAACAGTATTTTTATCATACCATTCATTATCAGCATTTACATTAACAATAGCAATAACATCCTTAATTTTAGTTTCCGGTTTTAAAGCTTGGTATGCTAAATATCGATCGAGATTTTTAGAAATATAATATTTTTGTGTTATTATTTTATAAATAACGTCATTTTTTTTGGTCGTAGTTAATTTTTCAATTCTTTTTTTACTTAATTTTTCTTCAAAGGCAGCAACTTCTTTATAACTATATCCACGTTCTAAAAGTTTATATTTATCAGAGTTTCTATAAATTATATTTTTAATTATTAAAGTTATAAAAATAATAGCTAGTAATATAGTTATAAAAAATAATAAAATTTTATATTTTCTTTTTAATTTTAATTTTTTCATAGGCACCTCTACTACAATTTTATTATAGCATTTATAATTTAATATTAAAATATTCATTTATATATATTGTTGTTATTTTTTTTTAATATTGTTATAATTAAAAAGAAAGAAGGTTAAAAATGATTAACAATATAAAATTATTTTTTAAAGGATTTATTATTGGTATTGCAAATATAATACCGGGTGTAAGTGGTGGAACTTTAGCAATATCTTTAGGAATATATGAAAAATTAATAAAAATATTATCAAATTTATTCCAAGATTTTAAAGAAAATTTAAAGTTTTTAATTCCTATTATTTTAGGTGCTGTTTCATCATTGTTAATACTAAGTAAATTAATAAATTATTGTTTAAATAAATTTGAAATACAAACTATTTTATTTTTTATCGGCTTAATAATTGGTGGGATTCCACTAATAACTAGAAAAGCAAAAGTAAAAAAAATTAAAATAAGATATATTATTAGCTTTTTAGTTCCATTTATATTTATTATAAGTTTAATATTTTTAAATAATGGATTTAGTAATGTTGATTTAAATAAAATTAATGCTTTAGATGCTTTAATGTTGTTTTTTGTAGGTGTTATTGCAGCTGCTACAATGATTATTCCTGGAATTAGCGGATCTTTTGTTCTAATGCTATTAGGATATTATAAACCTATAATAAAAATAATAAGTGATTTAACCAACTTTAGTCATTTATATCATAATATGTTAATTTTAATACCTTTGGGAATAGGTATTTTAATAGGAATAGTATTAGTATCTAAGCTTATTAATTATTTACTTAAAAAACATGAGAAAGTTACATACTTCGCCATTTTAGGATTTATATTTTCTTCAATTGTTAGTATTGTTATAAATATTACTTCATTTACCTTAATAGGCTTTGCTGTTGGACTTTTATTTATGGCTCTAGGATTTGTTATTACTTATAAAATAAGCGAATAAAAAAGTTATCATCATTGATAACTTATTTTTTTAATTTATGATAAATATTAAAACTTATTTTATATAGTAAGAAATAAAATTTATTAATTATTAAATCAAATTCGCCAATTAATTCTAAAACTTCTACATTAAATCCTTTTTTGAGTTCATAAATTCCATAATTAGGACTTTGTTTATCAAAATCGCCCATAATACCATAAAAATTAACGTATTTAAAATTATCTTTTAAAGCTTCTTTAATATGAGCATTATATAAAGCATATTTAGGATTAAATTTACGATATTTATCATCTGTTCCACTCATAAAAGTAATAGCTTCATCGTTAATAAAAATAGAATATAAAGCACCAATATTTATTATTTTGTTTGTTTTACAAAGTTCTTGCGCATATTTTTTCTCTTCTATCAGTTTAAGACTTTTTTTATTAGATAGGTCCAATTGATTTTTTAAATTTTTTCCTACTTTCTCATTTTTCATCTTTTCAGCTATTTTAGCATGATTTATTTTTTCTTTTTCTATTTTATCTTCAATAATGTTTAGAAATTTTCTAGTATCAATATACGCAATGAAAAGTTTGGAGTACTCATTTAAATAATTAAACATTTTTTTATAATATGAACTTGGTCTTACCACCATTTTATTTCTAGAAGCAGTGCATTTTAACATTTTTTCGAAAATATCAATATCATCTATTGTTCCCAATCTTACGTTAACTCCTGAATCTTCAATATTTTGTATATGTTTTTTTGTACTTTTTGAAAAACTATTAATTGTGTCATTATAATTTTTAGCAAGTTTAAAGCGACAAAGAAATCTTGGTTGCATTGTTTCAAAGCCTTTATTAAAACCTAAGTGAGTAAATCCTAATTTTTTTAGATTATTTATAACATTATCTTTTTTTTCGCCAAAAGGGATTCCATTGTTGTTACGCATTTGATAGATATAATTTGGATCTATTTTTAACATAAAACCTTTATGTTTTTTTATATATTCTTTTATGTTATCTATGAAAAATTTTAATATTTTTTCATCTTCAAAATCAATTAAAAAACCACGAGGAGCATAAAAAATGCTTCTTTTAATCGGAGTAGGCTTTTGTAACAATAAGGTTGCTGCAATAACTTTGTTATTATTTTTAATACCCACTAAGTGATTAATCCATCCATAATCTTTTTTTAATTTCCCCCATCCTAAAACTTGATAAGAAGAAAGTAGGGGATGAGTTTTTATAAATTTATTATATTCTTGTTCTGACAATTCACAAAATTCCATAATATTACCTTCTTAATTTACGATATATTTTTAAAAGTATTGGGAGTATTTTATACCAAAACTTTTTATTAATTAAATCAAATTCACCAATAAATTCTAAGTATTCTCCACCGAATTTTCTCTTAAATTCATGCAATCCAGCTAAATTTTTATAATTAGTATGTGGATCTCCAACTGTTCCAAATAAATCATAAAACATATATCCATTTTTTTTGGCGTCTAATAAAGCCTCATAATATAATCTATTTACTGCATTTATTTGCATCCCAATATTATCATTACCAATATAAAGTGTCCAACAGCCAAATTTAGTATATGCACAAATTAAAGAACAAACTACTAAATTATCATTTTCTTTAAATTTACTAAATAAATCTAAATCTTTATTATATTTTTTTAACATATTTTCCAAATCTTGTTTTCGTTTAGTTGTTATGTTTAATTCATTCTTTATTTTATTTGCTTTTTCTTGTAAATCTTTAATTATATTTTTAGGATTAATTACTGCTTCAAATATTTTTACTTCATTATTTTTAATAAATTCATCATAAAAGTTTTGATAGTAATCTAATGAATATGAAGAAAATCCATTCTTTTGGCTAATAAGATTTATTAAAGCAGAGAAAGTCTTAATATCACTGGAATTTCTAACTAATATATTATAATCATAACTTTTTTTAACTGTTTTTAAAAAACTTTTTGACATTTCTTTATTTATTTCTTCTATTGGTTTAGTTAAATCAATCCTTATGGTATATCTTGGTTGATTTCCCTCGTATAATTTATAAAAGCCAGTGTGCTTATAACCTAAATTTATTAATTCATTAAATAATTTATAATTATTTTTGCCTTCAATTTTATTTGCATTACTATCAATTGTTTGATATTTAATTCCCGGATCTACTTTCAAATAAATAGCATTTTCTTTTTTTAAAAAATCTTTTAAATTTTCTGTAAAAAAAGATAATAATTTTTTGTTATTCATATCGAATACAAAACCACGAGGAGCATAGAAATAGCACATATTTAACGGAGTTTTCTTTTTCAATAATAGTGCACAAGCTATTAACTTGTTTTTTTCTTTAACTCCAACATAATAAGGAATTTGATTTCGATTCTTTTTGCTAGCTTGTCCCCAAGAATATGACTGAAGAAAATGGGCATCTTTGCATCCATTAAAAAAATCTCTATATTCTTTTTCGTTTAAATCTGTAATAAATTGCATTTATTATCACCTATAATATTATAACATGTTTTACATTTATTATAAAAACTTTATTAATAAAAGTAAAAAAAACAAAATTTATTGTAAATTTGTATGTAAAAATTATAAATAATATTGAAAAAAACAAAATAGTAGTATAAAATTATTATAGATAATAGAAAGGAAATAATATGAAAAAAAGTAATAAAAATGAAATTCTGTTAATAACTATTAGTGTAGCCGTATTATTATTTACGATTATTGGGGCAACATATGCATACTTTAGTGCAACTATTACTGGTAATGCAACTACTAAAAATGTCAGCGCTACAACTGAAACTTGTGGAATGACAGTAAGTTATAAAACTGGTGGAAATAGTATATCATTAACAAATATCGCTGCACCAAAAAATGGTAATGATACTACCGCAGATTTATACTTTGGAGTTACTTCTACTTGTAATTCACAAAGAACAATAAATATTAATTTAGCTGAGGTTACAAATGGATTCTGTCAAAAGGTAGCTAATCAAAATGATACAACATGTGCTAATACTGGAAATATTAGTGTTGCCGATGAATTATACTATGTAATTAATTCATGTACAGATTCTACGTATGCAACTTGTACTACTTCAGTAAAAACTGCTACTGCTGTTCCAACTACAGCTGGGTCTTTAGTAACAGGGCAAACAATAGGAGTTAAAGGTAGTAAATACTATAAGTTAACAATTGGATTTAAAAATAAAGACGTTCCTCAAAATTATAATCAAGGAAAAAGTTTTTCTGGAAAAGTTGTTATAGCTGAAAATATTTAATTATAACTAAATTTTTATTGACAGATACTTTTGGATTTGATATATTAATTAAGTCCAAAAGTTTTTTGGGCGATTAGCTCAGTTGGTTAGAGCACCTGCCTTACAAGCAGGGGGTCATAGGTTCGAGTCCTATATCGCCCACCATTTTTTTTGCCGACATAGCGTAACTGGTAGCGCAACTGACTTGTAATCAGTAGGTTGGGGGTTCGACTCCCTCTGTCGGCACCATCTTTGGAGGGATAGCGAAGTGGTCAAACGCGGCAGACTGTAAATCTGTTCCTTAGGGTTCCATGGTTCAAATCCATGTCCCTCCACCACTTTGCCTCGTAGCCAAGCGGTAAGGCATCAGACTTTGACTCTGACATTCCGGTGGTTCGAATCCACCCGAGGCAGCCATTTTATATAATTTGTCCCGCTAGCTCAGTCGGTAGAGCATTTGACTTTTAATCAAAGGGTCAGGCGTTCAAATCGCCTGCGGGACACCAAATTGATTACAAACCCCATTAAAATGGGGTTTTAAAATGCAAAAAATTATTTGCAAATGGAATAGTTATTTGATACAATCAAATTGTATATTTCAGGGGAAGTGATTTAATGAATAATAATGATAAAAAATTAAAGCTAATAGTTTTAAAAAGCGCGTTGGAATTAGGAGAAAAAGTTGATAAACATCTTACTCATTTATATGATAGTGATAATAGTTTTATGGTTCCCATTAAAGAAACTTGGTTCAATGATGGTCATGGCAAAGTGGAATTATTAGATTCAATACGAGATGAAGATGTTTATATTTTTACTGATATTGGCAATTATTCAATATCTTACAATATGCATGGTTTTATAAACCATACCTCACCAAATGATTTAGCATCTCAATTAAAAGATGCCATTGGTGCTTGTAAATGCCATGCAAATCGATTATCCATAATAATGCCATTATTATATGCAGGAAGGCAACATAGAAGAATTGGTAGAGAGGCTTTAACATGTGCTACTTATCTACATGAATTAGATATTGATTCTCGTATTAATAGATTAATAACATGTGATGCGCATGATGAAGGCGTTCAACAGGCTTTATTTCAAACAGAATTTGATAATATATTTGCAACTAATGCTATTTTAGAGCAATTTATCAATAATACTGATTTAGAAATATTAAAAAATATTATATTTGTAGCACCGGATTTCGGAGCTACTGGAAGAATGAATTTTTATTTAAATTCTTTTAATAGTGATTATATAAAAAAAGATGCTGGTAGTTTTTATAAAAGAAGAGATTATAATAAAATTATAGATGGAAAAAATCCAATCATCGAACATTCTTATTCTGGCAGCAGTAATATAAAAGGCGCTACTGCTATTATAATAGATGATATGATAGCTTCAGGATCATCATTATTTGATGTAATTGATGAATTAAAAACTAGGGGTGTAGAACATATTTATGCAATAACTACCTTCGCACTTTTTACAAATGGTATTGATAAATTTAATCGATATTATAGTCAAGGTAAATTTGATGGAATTTATACTACTAATTTAAGCTATATTAATGAAACTTATAAAAAACAAAAATGGTTAAATATTGTTGATTGTTCACAATATTTAGCTAAAATTATATATAATTTACATAATGGGCAAAGTATTAGTGAATTATTGAGAGATAAAAGTTATCCTTCTAAAATTTTAGCTAAAAAGTTTGATCAAATTTGATTAAAATATTAAATAATTTTAATAAAACTTGCTAAAATATTTTAAAAATGATATAATTAAATTACTGATGAATTACAAGTGGGCAATAAACCCACTTTTATTATTAATTTGAGGTGAAAAATGGAAAATAAATTAAAAAAACTACGAGAAAATATATTAAAACCTATGCAAGAATTACAAATTATAGTTGATAGTGTTACCTTTGTAAAAGAAGGGCAATATAATTTTTTGCGTATAACTCTTGATAAAGTTAATGGTATTGATTTAGATTCAATAGTTGAAGCAACTAATATTATTAATCCAATTGTGGATAAATTAAATATTTGTGATGATTCATATATTTTAGATGTAGTTAGTAAAGAAAGAGGAGATGTATAATGAATAGTAAAGAATTTTTAAAAGCTTTAGATTTTATAGTAGAAGAAAAGAATATATCAAAAGAAGTAGTATTAGATGCAATGCGTTCTGCCTTACAAACAGCATACAAAAAAAATTTTGATTCTAAGACAAATGTTAGGGTAGATATTAATCCCGATACTGGAGATATAAAAGTTATCTCATATTTAGTAGTTGTTGACAAAATTGATGAGGGCAGTGAAAAAATAGATGAAGAGGGTAATACAATTAAAGTAGAACCAGAAATTAATATTGATGCTCAAATATTACTAGAAGATGCTCAAAAAATTGTACCAGATATTAAAGTAGGTGAAACTATTGAAAAAGAGGTTACTCCTTCAAATTTTGGTAGGGTAGCTGCTGGAACAGCTAAACAAGTAGTTATGCAAAAAATTAGAGAAGCTGAAAAAAGTAGTATTATTAGCGAGTTTGAAGATAAACAAGATGAAATGATGGTTGGAACATTAGCGATGGAAGATGCTCGTAATTATTACGTTGATTTAGGACGAACACGTGCTATTTTATCTAAAAATGATATGATTCCGGGCGAAGTAGTTAAAATGGGCTCAAGTATTAAAGTGTATATAACAAAAGTAGAATCTACTCCTAAAGGACCATTAATTTTAGTTTCACGTAAGCACTATGGATTTGTAAAAAGATTATTTGAATCAGAAATACCAGAAGTAAATGATGGAACGATTATATTATATGGTGTAGCACGTGAAGCGGGAGTTAGAAGTAAAGTTGCAGTTTATTCTACAGATAATAATATTGATGCAATTGGTTCTTGTATTGGTGCAAAAGGTAATCGAATTGCTAATATTCTAAAAGAATTAAATGGTGAGAAAATAGATTTAGTTGAGTATAATGATGATCCAGTAGAATTTATTAAAAATTCTTTAAGTCCAGCTAAAGATTTAATTGTTAGTATTACAGATGAAAAGAAGAAAGAAGCATTAGTAATTGCTAATGATGAAAATTTAAGTTTAGCCATTGGTAAAAAGGGATTAAATATTAAGCTTGCTAGTAGATTAACAAAATATAAAATAGAAATTAAAACTATGGCTCAAATAAACGAAGAGGGTAACAATAATTAATTCAATGAAGGTGATTTAATGAAACGAAAAGAAATACTAAGAACATGTGTATTAACAAAAGAGAAATTGCCTAAAAATGATTTAATCAGAATAGTTAAGAATAAAGATAATATTATATTTGTTGATCCTAGTGGGAAACAGAATGGTAAAGGAGCATACCTTAAAAAAAATAAAGAAACCATTTTAATGGCTAAAAAAAAGAAAATATTAAATAAAGTTTTTGAAATGGAAATAGAAGATAAAATATATGAGGAATTAATTGAAACAATAAAATAAATGGAGGTGTTTATATGACAGTAAAAGAATATGCCAATGATGTTAAAAGAAGTGTTGCAGAAATTTTAAAAAAATGTAACGAACTAGCTATTGATGTAAAAAGTGCAAATGACGAGCTTTCAGAAGATGATATAATAATTTTAGATAACACTTTAGAGCTAATTAGTACAGAAAATGATGCAACAAATGAAGAACAAGAAGAGTTAGTTTCAAAAGTAGAAAGTATTATGGAACAATCTAATATTTTAGATGATGAAAAAGATACTGCAATAAAGCCTAAAAAAAATAAACAAAAGAGAAATACGGAAGAATTTAAAACAAAAAGAAAAGAAATGTATAAAAATAAAGAAAAACTTCAAAGTAATGAAACAGATTTAGAAAATGAAGATATTATTTTATATAATGAAAATATGACAGTTCAAAGTTTAAGTAATTCACTGAACGTTTCACCGACTGAAGTTATAAAAAAATTAATTACATTAGGTGTTATGGCAACTATTAATCAATCAATTGATTTTGATACAGCTGAGTTAATTGCAGCAGAATATAATAAAACATTAAAAAGAGAAGAAAGTACAGATATTTCTAATTTTGAAGAATTTGAAATAATTGATGATGAAAATTCTTTAGTTAAAAGACCACCAGTTGTAACAATTATGGGCCATGTTGACCATGGAAAAACAACACTTTTAGATTATATTAGATCTTCACATGTTGTTAATGGAGAATTTGGTGGTATAACACAACATATTGGTGCTTATCAAACTCAATGGAAAAATGAAAAGATAACTTTTATTGATACACCAGGACATGCAGCATTTACTGAAATGCGTGCTAGAGGAGCTAGTGTAACTGACATAGTTATTATAATTGTAGCGGCCGATGATGGAGTAATGCCTCAAACCGAAGAAGCTATCGATCACGCTTTATCAGCAAAAGTACCGATTGTAGTAGCTGTTAATAAAATGGATAAACCTGATGCTAATCCAGATCGTATAATGTCTGAAATGGCTGAAAAAGGAATCACACCAGAAGAATGGGGTGGTAAATATCCATTTGTAAAAATTTCTGCTAAAACAGGTGAAGGAATAGATTTATTATTAGAAACTATTTTAGCTATTGCAGAAATGGAAAATTTGAAAGCAAATCCATCTCGCTATGCTGTAGGTAGTGTGATCGAATCAAAAGTCGATAAAAAAATTGGCGGTGTTGCTTCAATTTTGATTCAAAATGGTACTTTACGGCTAGGGGATCCAATAGTAGTCGGTACAGCATTTGGTCATGTAAGAACTATGAAAAATGATTTAGGTGAAGATATAGTAGAAGCTTATCCATCTTTGCCTGTAGAAATTACTGGTTTATCAGCTAATCCAGCTGCTGGAGATAGATTTATGGCTTTTGAAAATGAATCGCAAGCAAAGAAAGTAGCTGAAAAAAGAGCTGCTGCAGAAAAAGAAAATAAATTTAAAAAAGAAGTTGTTAACTTTGATGATTTATTTTCTAAAATTCAGTCAGGTATTAAAGAAATTAATGTTATATTAAAATGTGATGTACGTGGAAGTGAAGAAGCAGTTAAAAATGCTTTAACCAAAATAGATGTTGAAGGAGTAAAGGTAAAAGTTATTAGAAGTGGAATAGGGACTATTACAGAAAGTGATATAGTTTTAGCAAATGCTTCTGATGCAATTATTATTGGTTTTAATGTTTCTCCAGCTACTTCTACAAAAGAGATGGCTAAGGAATATAATGTAGAAATAAGATTATATACAATTATTTATAAGTTAATAGAAGAAATTGAACTAGCAATGAAAGGTTTATTAGATCCTGAATTTGAAGAAAAAATTATTGGGTCAGCAGAAGTTAGACAATTATTTAAATTTTCTAAAGTAGGAACAATTGCTGGATGTCATGTTATTGAAGGAATAGTTAAACAAAATTGTAAAGCAAGAGTAATTCGCGATGGTAAAATAATTTATGACGGAGCATTATCTTCTTTACAAAGAGAAAAAGATAGCGTTAAAGAGGTAAAAAAAGGATTAGATTGTGGCATAACTTTAGAAAATTATGATGATATTAAACAAAATGATATTATTGAAGCTTATGAAGTTGTTGAAATTAAAAGGGATTAATCATGAATAGTATTAAAACAAAGAAAGTTGGATCTTTAATTAGTAGAGAGCTTTCCAGCATTATATTGGAAGAATCTAGGGACTCAATTCTTAAAAATATAGTTATAACTGGTTGTGACGTATCTCATGATTTATCTTTTGCAAAAGTTTATTTTACAAGTTTAATAAATATGGATATTCCTAAATTAGAAAAAGAATTAAATGAAGCAACAAAATTTTTAAGAATTGAATTGTCTAAAAGAATTGAATTACGACATACCCCTGCAATTAAATTTATTTACGATAAATCAATCGCTTATGGAGAAAATATAGAAAATATTATTAATGAATTACATAAAGATAAAACTAATAAATAGTTTTTTTCTTTTACATTAATTTAAAATATTAACATATAATTTATTGGTGATTTATTTGAAAAGATTTTGGAAAATTATAATAAATAGTTTTTTAATATTTATTATAAGTGGTATTTTACATTTTGGTTATTCGCTTTTTCCAAATTGTATAACCAGTTTATTTTTCCCAGTAAATGAAAGTATATGGGAACATAATAAGATAATAATAGGAGCATATTTAATTTGGGGATTAATTACAATGCTTATTTTTCGAAAAAATAAAAAGAATATAATTTTTTCAACAAGTATTAGCGCTATTTTTTGTTCCATATTAGTAATGCTAATTTTTACACCAGTTTATTTTTGGATTTTGAATACTAAAGACAATATTATTGTAACTTTTATAATTTTTTTAATAGCTATTATTATTAGTCAAATTTTAAACCAATATTTATTAAGTAGCACATACAAACCTAAATTAGAAAAAATCGGCTTTATTATATATTTAATAGTAATTTTGTTTAATATTTATTTAACTTATAACCCAATTAAAATTCCGATATTTTTTGATTATAATAAAAATATTTATGGCATTGCTAAAAATAAATAATTATTAAAAAATTCATCATAATAATAATGGTGAATTTTTTTAATGAGAGTAAGACTTGGTTATGTAGCAATATCAAAAACAATAGAGGATATAAGTTATTGTCACAATTTAACATTTACAAATTATAAAAAGTTAAATGTAGATTCCCAAAATGAAAAATTGAATAATATAATTAAGAAAAACTTAGTAAATTTAAAAGAAATTTTAAAATACAATGGTATAAATAATATACATTTTTTTCGACTTTCCCACTCAATGATACCATTAGCAACCCATGAAAAAGTTATCTTTGATTATATTAGACCATTTAAAAAAGAATGGCTTGATATTGAAAATATAATAAAAAAATTTAAAATGCGAATCGATATCCATCCAGATCAATTTTGTGTTTTAAATAGTGATAAAAAGGATGTAGTAAACAATAGTATGAAAATACTTAAATTCAATAATGAAATATTTAATATATTAAATATAAATGGAAAAATAATTATTCATGTTGGTAGTTCAATTCCCAATAAAATAGAAGCTATAGAACGCTTTAAAAAAAACTTTTTAAAATTAGATAGACAAATTCAAAAACAAATAATTATAGAAAATGATGATAAAATATATAACGTAATTGATGTTTTAAATTTGTGTGAAGAATTAAAAACTCCGATGGTACTAGATTATCATCATTATATTTGTAATAATAATAAAGAAAATATAGATGATTATTTTGAACGAATTTTTTCAACTTGGGATAAGGAAAAATTACCTCCTAAAATCCATTTTTCTTCTCCAAAGAATAGAAAAAATAGAAGAGCTCATAGTGAATTTATTGATTATAAAGCATTTATTAATTTCATAAATAGAATAAAAAAATATAATAAAAATATCGATATAATGTTAGAGTGCAAAGGAAAAGACGAGGCTTTATTTAAATTAGTACGTCAATTAAAATATTATACAAATTTTAAATTTATAGATGATACAACTTTTGAAGTTTAATTTTATATTTAATTAAAAAAGAACTCCATTTTAAAATGAAGTTTTTATCAATTGTTGCCTAAAAAAGGAGTACAATAATTTATTATTTATATATATAATTATAATATTCATTTAAAAAATCACAATTGATTTTTACATATTCCATATTATTTTCTATCAAATATTTCAATATTACACTTGCTTTATAATCAGAAGTATTACATAAAATTTGTATTTTTTCTTTTTCAATGTATTTATTTGAAATTGTATGCATATTCCAATATTCCATTCTTTTATCTAAAAAGTTGCTATTTTTGGTATATAACATTTTTAAAAAACTATCATAATATCTTTCTTTTACTTCATCAATATCATTGTAATCAAAATCAACGTTTTCTTCCAAATTTAATATTAAAAATACACTATTATCTAATATATCTTTCATACTATTATAAATTTTATAACGTTTTCTTTCATTATTTAAATTTTTTTTAACAATAATATTAGGCAATGATTTAATACAAAATGGACATCTCATATATGTTGTACCAAGCCAGTATATAAATTTATTGACACCACATTTAGCTGTTAGCCATTTTAACCAAACATCCATTATATTAATAAAATACCTTTTTCTCCCTTTACAAAAAAGATTTTAGATGTTTTTTCAATTATAACGAATTTAAACCAATTCTAGGTTCTAGCCCATTTTTAAAAATACTTTCTAAATTATTAATATTTGTGTAATGAAAAAACGAATGTTCAAGATCAATATTTTTAATATCAACACTATTATAATTCATATTTTTACCCTCTATTGCTTTTGTTAACTTGCCAATATGCAAGTGTGTTTTCTTAACTAATTATATAGCAATTAAATCTATAGAAATTATATCATGAATTAAAATATTTTAAAACTCGAACCATAAAAGTTCGAGTTTGGTATCAACTGGTACGCCCAAAGGGAGTCGAACCCCCAACCTCCTGGTCCGTAGCCAGACGCTCTATCCAATTGAGCTATGGGCGCATAATTAAAAATTCAATATAATTATATAATTTATTAAAAAAAAAATCAATATTATTTTATTGACTTTACTATATTTTGGTCTTAATATAAATATATGTTTGTTGAATTACATATTATTTATAGGAGGGAAAAATGTTAGAACTAAAAAAAATTAGCAAAAGTTATATTACAGGTAATTTTAAGCAAGATGCTTTAAAAAATATTAGTGTTAATTTTAAAAAAAATGAATTTGTAGCAATATTAGGGCCTTCTGGTAGTGGTAAAACTACATTATTAAATATTATAGGAGGCTTAGATCGTTATGATTCTGGCGATTTGATAATTAATGAAAAATCTACGAAGAAATTTAAAAATAATGAATGGGATGCTTATCGAAATAATTGTATTGGTTTTATTTTTCAAAATTATAATTTAATTGGACATATTAATATTCTTTCAAATGTAGAACTTGGTATGACTTTAAGTGGTGTTAGCACGCGTCAAAGAAGAAAAAAAGCATTAGAAGTATTAAAACTTGTTGGTTTGGAAAAACATATTCATAAAAAACCAAATCAGCTTTCAGGTGGACAAATGCAAAGAGTTGCAATTGCAAGAGCTCTTGCGAATGATCCGGATATTATCTTGGCAGATGAACCAACAGGGGCATTAGATTCCAAGACAAGTGTTCAAATCATGGAGTTAATAAAAAAAATAGCTAAAGATAAACTTGTTATAATGGTTACTCATAACCCAGATTTAGCAAAAAATTATGCAAACAGAATTATCGAGATGAAAGATGGAATAATTATAAAAGATTCATCAAAATCAAAAGC
Organism: uncultured Bacilli bacterium; assembly: GCA_947627995.1. Lineage (GTDB taxonomy): Bacteria > Bacillota_I > Bacilli_A > RF39 > UBA660 > CANQYE01. Next base: position 18,636 of record CANQYE010000011.1, on the reverse strand, counting down.
CAAAAATAAAGAAGATAAAAAATATAAAATAAAAAAGACTTCTATGAGCTTTTTAACAGCTCTTAAGCTTTCGTTAAATAATATAAAAACAAAAAAAGGAAGAACGATTTTAACATCATTTGCTTCTTCAATAGGTATTATCGGTATTGCCTTAATTTTATCTTTATCAAATGGATTTCAAATTGAAGTAGATAATTTTGAAAGAGAGTCTCTTTCAAAAATGCCAATAATGGTAGCGGAACAATCAATTCAAATGGATGAAGAAACTATAACAAAAATGCAAAATCAAGAAGATTCGCTAAAAAAATATCCTAAAAAAGAATCTGTTATAGCTTTAAGCGATATGAAAGAATTAATGTTTCATGAAAATAATATAACAGATGAATATGTAAATTATATTGAACAAATGGATAATTCGTTAATATCTGGCATCTCATTACAAAAAAGTGTTGGTTTTAATGTTATAAATTATAATCCTGAAACTGGATATAAACTTGTTGAAACAAATAATCAAATGGGTGGAAGCTGGACCATTTTACCAGACTCAAATAATAAAGTTTCTAATATTATAACAGATAACTATGATATTTTGGCAGGAAATATAAATAGTGATGAAGTTGGATTAATTTTACAAGTCGATAGCAAAAATAGAGTTTCAAAAAACGTTTTAGAACAATTAGGTTTTACTGATGATGAAGTTTCTTTTAATAAAATAATGAATCAAGAGCTAAAAGTAATTGCTAATGATGATTATTATAAAATATATAATGGTAGATATATTCCTTCAAACGATTATGAATCTTTATATAATAGCAAAAATAGTATTTCATTAAAAGTAAAAGCTATAATTCGCGGAAAAGAAGATAAAGAAATAATAACTAATGGATCGGGTATTGTCTATACTTCAGCCTTAACTGATTTAATTATTGAAAAAAATAAAGATTCTAAAATAGTTGAATCACAAAGTAAAAGTGATTTTAATGTATTAACAAATCAAAAATTTGATGAAAGTAAGGGAAGCACTAATACTAAAAAATTAGCTTTAGCTTATTTAGGCGCCGAATCTACTCCAGTTGCTATTTATATATATCCAAAAGATTTTGATACTAAAGATAAAGTATTAGAATATCTGGATAATTATAATGAATCTAAAGTAGAAACAGAACAAGTTTTATATACAGATATGTCTAGTTTACTTTCAAATTTATCAGGAAATATAATGAGTGCAATAACTATTGTTTTAATAGCATTTTCATCAATATCATTAATTGTTTCATCAATAATGATAGGAATAATTACTTATATTTCTGTACTAGAAAGAACAAAAGAAATTGGAATTTTAAGAGCTTTAGGTGCTCGTAAAAAAGATATTACTCGTGTATTTAATGCTGAAACATTTATTATTGGTTTATTTTCTGGCTTATTGGGAATAGGAATAGCTTTAATTCTTACTATTCCAGCTAATGCAATTATTGAGTCTTTATCAGGATTGGCAGGAGTAGCAAAATTAAATCCAATTCATGCAATAATTTTAATAATTATTAGTATGATCTTAACTTTAATAGGTGGTTTTATACCTGCAAAAATTGCTAGTAAAAAAGATCCAGTTGAATCTTTAAGAACAGAATAAGGTGAATTCCTTATTTTTTTATGATAAAATAATTATGGTGAACTAAATGAAAAATAAGTATAATTGGAATTTTAAAGAATTTTGTGAGTCCGATTTAGATTTTGAAAAGCAATTAAATATTGTAAAAAAACAGTTAGATGAGTTTACAAATGAAATAAATAATCTTGATATATTTTCTTTGTTAGAAAAATATTATGATATATCCTTTAAAATAGAAAAATTATTAGTGTATGCTGAATTAAACTCAGATTTAGATATGGCCAATCAAAAATATTTACAATATAAAAGTTTAATAAATAACGAAATTGCTAGGAAAAATTATTGTAAAATTTTAATTAATAAAAAAATTATTGATAAAAATAAATCTTTAGATCAATTGCTTGAAAGTGATAAAAGATTAAGAAAATATAAAATGCATTTATATGATGTTTTAAGATTAAAAACTAATATGAATAGTGATGAAAGTTTTTTATCAAAATTAATTCCAGAAATAAATTCTTTATACAATACGATACAGAATATTGAAATGGAATATAAACCAACAATTATTAATGGAGAAAGGGTAGTTATTGATAATAAAAATTATCAAAAATATATATCTCAAACAGATGGTAAAATTAGAAGAAAAGTATTTAATATTTATACAAATAATTTAGCCAAAGTTAATAGAAGCATTTCAAAATTACTTAATACAAGAATGAGCTTATGTAATGAAATAGCCTTAAAAAAAGGTTATTCTTCAGTAATCGAGCAAATAATAAATGAAGATGATTTAGATATAAAAATTATTGAAAATTTACGAAAATCTGTTCATAGTAATTTACACCTTTTAAATAAATATTTGGGCATGAAAAAGGAAGACTTATCTTTAAAAAAAATTCATTGGTATGATTTAAGTATAAAAAATGATTTTAATAAAAATATAACATTTGATGAAGGATTAGATTTAATTAAGAAATCTTTAACTATTATGGGTCCAATGTATAATGAGTCGTTAGATAAAGTGCTAGAAAGTGGAAGTTTAGATATATATCCTGCTAAAAACAAATTTTTAGGTGGTTATCATTTTCGTAATTATATAAAGTCAATGATTTTAATGAATTATAAAGGGAATCTTAAAGATGTATATACTACTACTCATGAGCTTGGACATGCAGTTAATTGTTTTCTAGTTAAAAATAACCAAACATATCAAGATTTTCATTATTCTATATTTTTATCAGAAATAGCTTCTAAGGTTAATGAAAATATTTTTGATAATTATTTATTTGATAATGCTAATTCTATAGATGAAAAAAAATTCTTATTAACTCAAAGAATAGAATTATATATTGCCTCTGTTTTTATACAAACTATTTATCTAGAGTTTGATTTGAAATTATATGATCTAATACATGATAAAAAAGTTTTAACTAATGATATTATTAATGAAACATTTTTTAATATAATTAAAGAATTTTATTCAGAAATTGAAATAGATGAAAATATAAAATATTTATGGCAAATGAGATTGCATTTATTTTATGATCAATATAGGATTTATAATTTTCAATACGCCACTGGTCATATAATAGCACTTAAGATTGCCAATGATATAAAAAATAATAAAGATGATATGTTAAATAAATATTTGAAGTTCTTAACAATTGGTGGTAGTTTACCAACTTTAGATACTTTAAAAATTACTGGCATAGATTTAACAGATTATAAAACTTTTGAAGAAAGTATGCAATATTTAAATTCACTGCTTAATGAATACGAAAAGTTGTTAAACAGTGAAAAAAAATGATAAAAAAATTATGAAAAAAACTAATAATAGTTGATATTTCTAGAAAAATTTTATATAATTAATTAGAAAGTTTTTTCTTGGTTGAAATAGTCTTCCGGATTTCTACTAGGATTAAACGGTTAAATAATAAAGGAGGAAAATAATTATGGCTTTAAGTAAAGAAGTAAAAGCACAATTAGTAAAAGAATTTGCTGGTAATGAAAAAGATACTGGTAAATCTGAAGTACAAATTGCTATTCTTACTAAAAGAATTAATGAGTTAACTGAACATTTAAAAGAACATACTCATGATTATCATTCAAAAAGAGGTTTACAAAAGATGGTTGGAAAAAGACGTAATCTTTTAGATTATCTTAAAGTAAATGACGTTGTAAGATATAGAGAAGTAATTAAAAAATTAAATATTAGAAAATAGGCACTTTTAAATTCTTTTAGTGTCTTTTTTTATAAAAAGGAGTTAATTATGAAAAAAACATTTGAATTAAATTTTTATGGAAAAAAATTAATTATAGAACATGGTGAAAAGGCAAAGCAAGCTGATGGCTCTATATGGGTAAGATATGGAGATACTGTAATTTTATCTACTTGTGTGATGAGTAAAAATGTTAGTACTGCTGACTTTTTTCCGCTAACTGTAAATTATCAAGAAAGATTATATTCTGTTGGTAAAATACCAGGTGGATTTATTAAAAGAGAAGGAAGACCAAGCGAAAATGCAACTCTAGCTTCTAGACTAATTGATCGACCAATAAGACCACTATTTGATGAAAATTTTCGAAATGAAGTGCAAGTAATTAATACTGTTTTATCTGTAGATCAAGATTGTACGCCTGAAATGACAGCGTTATTTGGTTCAAGTTTATCTTTATGTATTAGTAAAATTCCATTTGATGGTCCTGTAGCTGGGGTTATTGTTGGTAAAATTGGGAAAGAATATATTATTAACCCAACAGCAGAAGAACTTGAACAAAGTGAATTAAATTTAACTGTAGCTGGAACAAAAGATGCTATTAATATGGTTGAAGCTGGTGCGCATGAAGTAAGCGAATCAGTAATGCTTGAAGCTTTAATGAAAGGGCATGAAGCTATTAAAAAGTTAGTTAAGTTTCAAGAAAAAATCATTAAAGAGATCGGTGTTAAAAAAGTAGAAGTTGAACTAGCCAAAATTGATGAAAAATTACAAAAAGAAGTTGAAGAGTATGCTACAAAAGATATGTTAGCAGCTATCCAAATTAAAGAAAAGCTAGCTAAATATGAAGAAATTGAAAAAGTTAAAGAAAATGCAATTAATTACTTTAGTAAAATTTATGAAGAAGACGAAAATTTAGATGAAATATTAAAACAAGTAACAAAAGTTTTAAACATGATTGAAGCTAATGAAGTAAGAAGATTAATTACTGAGAAAAAAATTCGCCCAGATGGAAGAGCAATGGATGAAATAAGACCTTTAAGTGCAAGTATTGATTTACTTCCAAGAACTCATGGTAGTGCTATGTTTACAAGAGGAGAAACTCAAAGTTTAAGTATTACAACATTAGGTGCTTTAGGGGAACATCAAATTTTAGATGGACTTGGATTAGAAGATACCAAAAGATTTATGTTACATTATAATTTTCCAGCTTTTTCAGTAGGAGAAACTGGAAGATATGGTGCGCCAGGACGTCGTGAAATAGGCCATGGAGCATTAGGGGAAAGAGCACTTTTACAAGTTATTCCAAGTGAAGAAGAATTCCCTTATACTATAAGAGTAGTATCAGAAATCTTAGAAAGTAACGGATCATCAAGTCAAGCAAGTATTTGTGCTGGCTGTTTATCATTAATGGCAGCAGGTGTTCCTATAAAAGCTCCTGTAGCAGGTATAGCAATGGGATTAATCACTAGTGCAAATGGGAAAAAGCATACTATATTAACAGATATTCAAGGTTTAGAAGATCATATGGGAGATATGGATTTTAAAGTAGCTGGTACTAAAAAAGGTATATGTGCTTTACAAATGGATATTAAAATTAAAGGAGTAACCGAAAAAATATTAAAGGAAGCACTTTTGGCAGCCAAAAAAGCTCGTTTTCAAATACTAGAAGTAATGGCAGATGTTATTCCTGAGCCAAGAAAAGAGCTAAGTCCATATGCACCTAAGGTAAAAACTATGAAAATTGATCCTGAAAAAATCAAAGATGTAATCGGCCGTGGAGGAGAGATGATTACAAAAATTATCTTAGAATCAAGTAATGTTAAATCGGTAAATGATAAAGATGCAGTAAAAGTTGATATTGATGATGATGGCAATGTTATTATTTATCACATGGATGATGAAGTTATTGAGAAAACATATCAAAGGATTGAAAATATCGTTAAAGAAGTTGAAACTGGAGAAATTTATACTGGAAAAGTTGTTAAGATAGAAAATTTTGGCTGTTTTGTAGAATTATGGCCAGGTTGTGAAGGACTTGTTCATATTTCTAAACTTTCTGATCAAAGAGTAGAAAAAACAGAAGATGTAGTATCTATTGGAGACGAAATAATAGTAAAATCATTAGGTTATGATAACAAGGGACGATTAAACTTATCTCGAAAAGATGTTATAAAAAAAGATAATAATGAAAAAAAACAAAATAGCAAAAAAAGGAAAAAATAAAAAATACTATCAAACATTAATAGTATTTTTTTTATTGACTTAAAATAGTTTTTTCCCGCCAAATATTTGTTTTAATGTATTTAAATAAATATCAAAGAAATTAGCTTTTAAAATATCTTCTTTAATTGTTAAGTCTTCTTCTTTAATCAACTTATTTTTATAATATATTTGTAATGTAGCAACTTTTTCTCCTTTTTTTATTGGGGCGGTTATATTATTTTTTTTAATTTTATATGTATATTTTTTGCTTTTTTCACTGTTTTTAAGTAAAATTGTTGCATCATTTTTTAAAACTAAGTTTCCATATTCTTTTTTCCCACGATTAATTTTTACTTTTCCAAGATTTTTATTTTTTGAAATAAGTGTATCAACTTTGTAATTGCTGAAAGCATAATTGAGTAAATTTGTTGTGTCACTATTTCGATTGGCTGATGTATCAGATCCCATAACTACGCTTATAACTCTTAAATTATTTTTTTTAGCTGTCGCTGTTAAGCAATAGCCAGCTTTACTGGTATAGCCAGTCTTAAGACCATCGACGCCATCATAGAATCTTACTAATTTATTAGTGTTTACAAGCCATATTTTATTTCCATCCGGTTTAGTAAAATAATCTTCATATATTTTGGAATAATTTAGAATGTCTTCATGTTTTATAAGTTCTTTTGCTATTATTGCCATATCTTTTGCACTTGAGTAATGATTATCTTCATCTAAACCATGACAATTTTTAAATTCTGTATTTTTAAGTCCTAATTCTTTGGCCTTCTTATTCATCATTTTAACAAATTCATCTTCTGTGCCGCCAATATATTCGGCCATAGCTACTACTGCATCATTTGCTGAAGCGATAGTAATTCCTTTAAGAATTTCTTTAACACTTACATTTGATCCAGTTTCTAGAAATATTTGACTTCCACCCATACCAGATGCATTTTCTGATACAGGGACTTTATCAGTTAATTTAATATCATGATTATCAATTTTTCCCATAATAAGTAGTAAACTCATGATTTTAGTCATTGATGCGGGAGCTAATTTTTCATTTTCATTTTTGGCATATAAGACTTTTCCTGTTGAAGCTTCTATTAAAATTGCGCTTTTCGCATGATTAACTATATCTGTTTTATTTTTTGAACTTTCTTGTGCCCAAACATTATTAGTAATAGTAATTAATATAAGAAAAGTAAATAATATTTTTTTCATAAACTCACCTAATTAAAAATATGCTAATAATTTTTTTATATACAAAAAAATTTATATCTTTGAATTTATTTTTTATATAATGAGAAAATTAAGAAAAAATTAAATTTATAAGATTAAAATCTTCTTTTTTTTGACAAAAATTCTAAATATTTTTTACATTATTTAGCTAATTTTGTCGAAGGTGTTTAAATTGTTTTTTAATTTCGCTATATTATCTTTGGAAGGTGAATAAATGTTAAAAATTAATTTAGAATTTCAAAAAGGTATTCTTTTTGTAAGATTAAAAGGCAATTTAGACAAAGTTACTTCTAAAAAATTAAATAACTATTTATTACCAATAATTATTAATTATAAAGTTAAATATCTTGTTTATAATTTTTCGAAAGTATTTTATATAGATAGTATTGCTAAACAAAATTTATTAAAAGAAATTAAAGCAATTAATAAAAATAAAGGTTTATTTTGTGGTTGTAATATACCATTCAATTTATATAAAAATTTCAATAGTTTACCAATATTAAAATTAGAAAGTGAAAAAGAAGTTTTGAAAACAATCGTATTATAGGAGGATTTATGAAAAGTTTAGAGATGACATTAAAAGAAAATGAAAATTTAATTTATAAAGTCGCATCAAAATTTTATAATTTTTCTAAGGAAGATTTATTTCAACAAGGAGCATTAGGATTAACAAAGGCTTACAATAGATATAAAGAAAATGATAAATGTAAATTTTCTAGTTACGCATATAATGACATCTTTGGAGAGATGTACGATTGTGTAAATAAAAACAGAGAAATAAAAGTTAGTAAAGAAACATTAAATTTGTATAAAAAATTGATTTCAACAAAAGAAATTCTTGCTCAAAAATTAAATAGATATCCTACTAATTATGATTTAGCTATGTTTTTAGAAGTTGATGTTAATATAATTAATGAAACTATGCTAGCTTGTGAAAAAACATTAAGTTTGGATAATGATTGTAATGATATTAATTTACAAAATTTAATTCCAAGTAAAGAGGAAGATTTATTGGAAAAAATATTTGTTCAAGATGCAGTGGATACTTTAGAAGAACCAGCTAAATCAATAATAAAAATGCGATATTTTGAAGATAAAACCCAAAGTGAAATAGCTAATGAATTAAATTTAACGCAAGTTATGGTATCAAGGCTTGAACAAAAAAGTTTAAAAAAAATGAGAACATATATGGATTGTTAACCTAAAATAGTTGACATCTTTTTTATTTTCGGTTAATATATTGATTGTAAGAAAGGAGTTTACAAATGTTAAAAATTAGATTAAAAAGAATGGGAGCAAAAAAGAAACCTTTTTATAGAATAATTGTTGCAGATTCAAGAAGTCCAAGAGATGGAAGATTTGTTGAGACTATTGGAACATATAATCCAATAGTTGAGCCAGCTGAAATTAAAATATCAGAGGAAAAAGTTATAAAATGGTTAAACAATGGTGCTCAACCAACTGAAACTGTTCGTAATATTTTAAGTAAAAATGGTATAATGAAAAAATATGCAGATTCTAAAGTAAAAGAAGGAAAATAATTTATGGATTTAGTAACGTTTGCAGAAAGTCTTATTAAAGGAATTGTTAGTGATCCTGATATGATCAAAGTAAAACAATTTTCTAGTGATGAGAATTCAATTATATTAGAAATAATTGTTCAAGAAAAAGATATGGGAGTAGTAATTGGTAAAAATGGAAATATGGCAAAATCTATTAGAACAATTATTCAAGCTTATGCTTATTTACATAAGATGAACAAAGTTAAAGTAAATATTGATTCTTTTTAAAAATTGCAATTTGCAATTTTTTTATTTTATATGTAAATCCATTTATATTTAATTGCATAATCATTTAATTTTGTGTATACTTTAATAGTAGATAGTTCAAAAGGAGTAAAATATGAAACAAAAAGTAATTACTGCATTAATTATACTTGCAATTGTTATACCATTAATAATATTAGGAGGAATTTATTTTAAAGTAGCATTAGGTATAGTATCTGTTTTAGCATATAAAGAAATTATTGATTTAAAATTCAAAAATACGTATATGCCTAATATAATTAAATTTTTAGGCCTAATTGATATTTTATTTTTAATATTTTTTAAATATCAAAGTATAAGTTTAATTATATTGTTATTAACTTTATTAGTCCCAGTCGTATTTATTAATGATCGTAATATTTATAGTGCAGAACATGCATTATATTTAACAGCGTTTATATTATTAATAGGATTATCTTTTAATTCTTTGATAAATATAAGATTTTTGGGATTAAAGTATTTTATTTATTTGCTATTTATTACTATTATGACAGATACATTTGCTCAAATTATTGGCATGTTTATAGGCAAACATCAATTAACTTCTATTTCACCTAAAAAAACAATTGAAGGGTCAATAGGAGGAACAATTATGGGAACGCTTTTAGCATCAATTTACTATTTATTCTTTATAAGTAGCAATATAGATATTTTACTTTTAAGTTCTTTTACTTTAATTATTTCAATTGTCGCTCAAATTGGAGACTTATTTTTTAGTAGTATCAAAAGATTACATAATAAAAAAGATTTTTCTAATATTATACCCGGACATGGTGGGATTTTAGATCGATTAGATAGTTTAATTTTTGCTTCAATGGCATTTATGATATTAGCAAGATTTTTATAGGAGGCTTATATGTTAACTTTTATACTTTTAGTAATAATTTTAGGAATATTAATTTTTATTCATGAATTAGGCCATTTTATTATGGCAAAAAAAGCACATGTGCATATTTATGAATTTTCATTAGGTATGGGGCCTAAAATATTTAGTCATTTAGGCAAAGATAAAATTGTATATTCGATTCGTGCTTTTCCAATTGGTGGTTATGTTCAAATGGCTGGAGAAGTTTACGAAGACGATGACAAAATTCCTAAAGAAGATTTTATGTGTAATAAAAGTTGGGGAAGAAGATTATCAGTTATTATAGCTGGCGTTACTATGAATTTCATATTAGCAATAGTTTTACTATTTGCTATGAGCTTAATTTGGGGTGCTAAAAATACTGAACCAGTAGTAGCAGAAATTATAAAAGATAGTGCATTTGCAAATTCGGGAATTAAAGTTGGCGATAAAATTGTTAAAATAAATAATTATAAAATATCATCATGGGATAAAGCAGCGCTAGTCTTGCAATTAAAGGATAAAGATAATAAATATAATTTTGTTGTAGAAGATAAAAATGGATTGGAAAAAAAATATGTAATTTCGCCTCAAATAAAAAAAGATAAAAAAGGTAATGAAACGAAAGTGTTTGGAGTAAAAGTTAAAACAACTAATGAAAGAGGGGTTTTATCTTCATTAAAATATGCATTTAAAAAATTTTTTGCAACAATTGAACAAATGTGGTTAGTCATTGTAAATTTAATTACTGGTAATTTATCTTTAAATGCATTATCTGGTCCAGTTGGGATGTATTCATTAGTGGATGAAAGTGCTTCATATGGGGTAGAAAATGTAATTTATTTAATAGCTTTATTGAGCATAAATTTAGGCTTTATTAATATATTACCTATACCTGCTTTTGATGGCGGACGAGTTTTATTTATGATAATAGAAAAGATTAAAGGAAGTCCAATAAATTCTCGAATTGAAAATATTTGCCACTCAATCTGCTTTATATTATTAATGTTTTTAATGGTAATAATTACAATTAAAGATATATTAAAATTGTTTTGACAAAATAAGTATTTCGTAGTAATATTTAATTAGGATAGGTGACTTAGGATGAAACGTAATAAGCTTATAATAAAACAATGTCCTAATTTTTATAAAATAGTTAATTTTGAATATTTAGAAAATGACTTTATATCGGAAAAATTAATTGAGCTTTATCAAGAATATATATTTAGAATTGATATTAATAATATTGAAGATATTAATCGAATAAAAGTTTTAGATAAAGTTGTTGCACGATATATAGATGATTATTATTTTAGAAGTGAAATGAAAAATAGTCTTCCTAAAATTAAAATCAATCGTAATGTTCCTGATTTAGCTAAAGCTATAATTGAAAATATTTTAAAAATATTTGATATATACGAAGAAGGAACTACTCGTAAAATAAGAATTACAAGATGGATTTAACTCCATCTTTTCTAATTTGATTTTTTTTTAAATTTTTAATATAATATTGATTGTAGGTGATTATAAATGAAAATAGAATCAGCTATTTTGGATACAACTGCTGTAAGAGTAAGCCAATACCCAGAAGAAAAGTATGCTGAGTTTTTATTAGTAGGCAGAAGTAATGTAGGAAAGAGTAGTTTTATAAATGCTATTATTGGTCGCAAAAATTATGCTAGAACTAGTTCTAAACCTGGTAAAACTCAAGTTTTAAATTTTTATTTAGTAAATAATTCATTTTATTTAATAGATGTTCCTGGTTATGGTTATGCAAATGTTTCAAAAAATGTGCAAAAAAAATTTGGATTGATGATTGAAGATTATATAAAAAATCGAAAAATTTTAAAAAGAGCATTTTTGATAATTGATTATCGACACAAACCAACTGAAGATGATTTATTAATGTATAATTTTTTAAAATTTTATAATATTAATGTAACAATTGTTGCTACTAAATATGATAAAGTAAGTTTATCAAAAAGAGCTAAACAAGATAAATTAATTAGAGAAACAATGGAAATTACATCTAATGATTCTTTAGTATATTTTTCTTCTTTAACTAAAAAAGGAAGAGAAGAAATATACTCAATAATTGATTCGGATTGTAATGTTTAAAAAAAATCATAATTATGATTTTTTTAATTTGCAACTGAAAACAATATATAATATAATTTAAACTAGGTGAGGATATGAAAAAAAAAGGATTTACACTTATTGAATTACTCGCAGTTATTGCAATATTAGCTATATTATTAACTATTGCTGTACCATCTGTTATAAAAATTAGTAATAATATTAAAAAAAGTATGTATGAAAAAAAGATTGAAACATTAAAATCAGCAGTAAAATTATATGCATTAGATAATGAGGAAGAATGCAGTTCTGGTTTTGATAGTGAAAATGGTTGTAGCTATACAATAGCAATGACTGAATTATTAGATTCAGGTTATGTTAAAGAAGATATAAAAGATGAAACTGGAAGTCATATTACTAATCCATACCCATCTGAAGAAGCGGGTTTTCTAAATGACGAATATTTGGATAATATAAAATTTTCGATAACAATAAAAGAAAATGAAGCAGGCAGTGTATATGCATCCGATGTTTCATGTATTATTGGTAGATTATTAAAAAGTATTACTTCAACAGCTACTGGATTTGAAAACATAAATGTAAAAAATAATGATGGGATTCATTTTACACGATATACATCTGATGGTGGAATTTCTATAACAGCTACATCAGTTGATCCAAAAGCATTAGTTGAAGTATGTATTGCTAGCAATTGTTCAAAAGGCACTGGACAAGCTACTTCAGGTGACGCTTTTAATGGACGTAGTGAATTATCCGGTAATATTAGGATTACTTTAAATGGCCAAATGGATTCATCTTATATTACAATTAAACATGAAGACATCATTGATGACGATGTTTATTTAAGTTCAATAGAACCAACTACCGATGGATTAGAAAAAATAAATTTTTCACCTTCTGTAACAACTTACAATCAAAAAATTACTAATTCTTCTTTAGCTGGTGGAGGAATAAAAGCAACCGCAAAAAAAGAAAATGCTCAAATAAAAATATGTATTCATGGAAGCGATACTAGATGCTCTTCTGGAAAAGGATTTGCAAGTTATGGTGGAGAAGTGCAAAATAATTCATTAACATTTAAAATAACTGTCTCAAATAATGGAAAAACTAAAGAATATAATGTAAATTATAGAAAATAAAAAATATTTTGTGATATAATATATCTTATTTGAAAAAAAGAGGTGCAAGATGAAAAAAACAGTTTGTTTAATTGGAAAGCCGAATGTTGGTAAGTCAACATTGTTTAATCGATTAATTAAAGAAAAAAAATCTATTATTATGGATACACCAGGTGTTACTCGTGACCGAATTTATGGTAATGTTTCATATAAAGAATATAATTTTTTCTTAATTGATACTGGTGGAATTGAACTTGGTAATGAGGATTTTAATAATAGTATTAAAATGCAAGCTGAACTTGCTATAGATGAATCTGATGTAATAGTTTTCGTTGTAGATGGTAAAGAAAATATAACTAGTGATGATTTACTAGTAAAGGATATGTTGATTAAATGTCAAAAAAAAGTAATTGTTGCTGTAAATAAATCAGATAATAAAAAAAGCGAAGAAAATTTTTATGAATTTTATTCACTTGGTTTTGAAAATGTTATTAAAATCAGTGCTGAACATAATTTAGGAATAAATGATTTACTAGAAGAAATAACTAAAGATTTTGTCATTTCAGAAGAAGAAAATACCGAAAATATAAAGTTTTGTGTTATAGGACGACCTAATGTAGGAAAAAGTAGTTTAATAAATGCTTTGCTTGATAAAGAGAGAAGCATAGTAAGTGACATCGCCGGAACTACTAGAGATGCTATAGATACAGAATTTACATATAACAAACAAAAATTTACAGTAATAGATACAGCTGGAATGCGTAAAAAGGGTAAAATATATGAAAATGTAGAAAAGTATAGCTTAATTCGTAGTTTAAAAGCTATTGATAGAAGTGATGTTTGTGTTATTGTTATTGATGCATTTACGGGCATAATTGAACATGATAAACATATTGTATCCTATGCAATTGATGCAAAAAAACCAATGGTATTAGTTGTTAATAAATGGGATGTAATTAATAATCAAGATAAGAATATCAAAATTTGGAAAGAAAATATTAAAAATAATTTTCAATTTATACCTTATGTAAATACTGTTTTTTTATCTGCTAAAACTAAAAAAAGGTTACATTTATTAATGCCAGAAATAATAAATGCTTATAAAAATTCTCATCAAGAAATTAAGACTTCATTATTAAATGACGTTATAACTGATGCTATAACTTTACATGTTCCGCCTTCATACAAAGGAAAAAGACTAAAAATATACTTTGTTAGTCAAACTGCAACTAACCCTCCTAAGTTTACCTTCAATGTAAATGACAAAAGACTAGTTCATTTTAGTTATGAAAGATATTTAGAAAATAAGATTAGAGAAAATTTTGATTTGGTTGGTACGCCGATATTATTTCAATTTAAAAATAAAAATGAATAGATTAAACTTTGCTATCTATTCGTTTTCTTTTTATTATCCTTCTTTCATCAAAATTAAATAATTCGTTAACTGGTATGCATAAAATTTTTGCTGCATTTTCAATAAAATCAATTGTAAAATTTAAGTCGCCTCTTTCAATTGATGACATGTACTTAGCATTAAGCCCATCTACATTATAAAACTTTTCTTGTGATTTCTTAGCTTTATATCTGAAATATTTTAAATTAATTGCTACAATTTTTCTTAAATTCATAATACCTCCATTTGCCAAATTTTACCAATTAAATGATAATTGTAAAATATTATTAAGTCTACCTCAGTATAACTAGATAAAAATTGACAAAAATACAATAATACGATATTATTTTAATAGAGAGGGATGTTTATGAAGGGACAAAAGCTCAAGAAGTTAAAAGGGCTTAGATCTTCAAATGGTTATTCATATAATGATATGGCTCAAAAATTAAAAATAAGTAAAGCTTATTATTGGCAAATTGAAAATGGTTATAGAAATCTATATTATAGTTTAGCAAAAAAAATAAGCAATGTTTTTAATTTGAAACCAGATGAAGTTTTTTATCAAGATATTTAACATAAAAAAATCTCTAACATATAAATATGTAGGAGGTTTTTTTATGAAATTTAATGATGATTTTTTTAAAAAAGTTGAGAAAAAAACTAAAGTTGATAAAAAAACAATTATTTCTCTTGCCGAAAAATTACAAAGTGGAAATCTTAAAGATGAGAATAATTTAAGATATGTTATTCAAACCTTAAGTGCGATAACTGGGAAAAAGGTTCCAAAAGAAAAGGAAGATAAAATTATAAATACTATTATCCAAGATAAAGTTCCTCAAAATGTGGAAAAAATGTTTTAGATAATATGATATAATAATAATAGGTGATTAATTTGAAAAATATAGAAAAAATTGCACAAAAGTTAAAAATAAAAAAATATATTACAACTTATGGAAAACATATTGCTAAAATTGATTATAATAAAATTAATAAATCAAAAAAAGGGAAATTAATTTTAGTAACAGCCACAAATGGTACAATGATTGGTTCAGGTAAAACAACAGTTAGTATTGGTGTTGCTGACGCTTTAAAATTATTAAATAAAAAAACTATATTAACATTAAGAGAGCCTTCACTAGGACCAGTATTTGGTGTCAAAGGTGGGGCAACAGGTGGGGGAAAGTCTATAGTTGTCCCAAGCGATACAATAAATTTAAATTTTACTGGTGATTTTGCAGCAATCTCAGCAGCTAACAATTTATTATGTGCGGCTGTAGATAATCATATTTTTCAAGGAAATAAATTAAAAATTAATAAAGTTACTATTAAAAGATGTATAGATATTAATGATAGAACATTACGCAATATAGATAATGCTCCATTTGATATTACAGCAGCTTCGGAATTAATGGCAATTTTTACTTTATCTAAAGATTTAAAAGATTTGATTTATAAATGTGGGAATATTATAATTGGCTATACTAAAAATAATGAAGCAATTTTTGCTAAACAATTAAAAATCGAAAATGCAATGGCTTCATTATTGATTGAGGCGTTAAAACCTAATTTAGTTCAAACAAAAGAAGAGACTCCAACGATAATTCATGGTGGTCCATTTGCAAATATTGCTCATGGATGTAATAGTGTTATCGCTTTAAACACAGCCTTAAATTTAGCTGATTATGTAGTCACTGAAGCTGGTTTTGGGAGCGATTTAGGAGGAATAAAATTTTTTGATATTGTTTCTAGGCAAAATAAAATGTATCCTGATGCTGTATTATTAGTTACTAATATACCATCATTAAAATATCATAGTGGAAAAGCATATAAATATAATTCTTTAGAAAAAGGTATAGAAAATTTAGAAGCACATATTCAAATATTAAAAAAATTTACAGATAATATTATTGTAACTTTAAATAAATTTCCAAATGATAAAGAAAAAGATATTCAATTTATAGAAAAATATTGTCAAAAAAATAATGTTTTATTTTCTATATCATCTTCATATGATAATGGATCTTTAGGATCAATTGATTTAGCTAAAAAAATAATTTCTGTTTCTAAATATAGTAAGAAAAAACCCCCAATCTATACTTTAAAAGACGATATTAAAATAAAAATTGAAAAAATATTGAAAGAAGTTTTAAATTGTAAAAATATAAATTATACAAAAGAGGCGTTGGAAGCAATAAAAATAATCGAAAAAAATAGCTTAAATAAATATCCTATTTGTATCGCCAAAACTCAATTTTCTATCTCAGATGATAAGAATAAATTAGGTAATCCAAAAGATTATAATGTTTTAATTAAAAATATTAAATTATATAATGGCGCTGGATATATTTGTATTTATCTTGCTGATATTATGACTATGCCGGGTCTTCCTAAAATTCCTAATTATGAAAAAATAAAAATAGATGGTGAAATAGTAAAAGGAATTGAATGATTTTTAAAAATATATGTTTTTTTTCATATATTTTTTTTAATTACATATTGTTAATTAGAAACGATAGGGGGATTTTAATGGAAAAAACAGAAATTATTGAATCCATTGCAAAACGAGGAAATGGCGAAATTTATCTTGGCGTAGTAGGAGCCGTTCGAACAGGTAAATCTACTTTTATTAAAAGATTTATCGAAAATTTAGTAGTGCCAAATATTGAGGATGAATATGAAAAAAAGAGATGTTTAGATGAGATTCCTCAAAGTGCTCAAGGGAAAGGAATAATGACAACAGAGCCTAAATTTGTTCCTTCAAATGGTGCAACTATTAAAGTTGATGATTTTAAATCAAAAATACGACTAATAGATTGTGTTGGATATGTTATACCTAATGCTACAGGCTATGAAGATGAGAATGGTAATCCTCGTATGGTCAAAACACCATGGTTTGATGAAGATATTCCATTTGTAGAAGCTGCAGCTGTTGGTACAGAGAAAGTTATTAAAGATCATTCCACGATTGGTATAGTTGTTACAAGTGATGGATCATTTGGAGAACTTAGAAGAAGAGATTATGAAGAAGCCGAAGAAAAAGTAATAACCGAACTTAAAATGATGGGTAAACCATTTATTGTAATCTTAAACACATCACATCCAAATAATTCTGATACTAGGGCTTTAGCAGAGGAAATTAAGGAAATGCATAATGTACCAGTAATGCCAATAAGTATTGAAAATATGAATGAAAAAGAAATATATGAAATACTTAAAACGGCTCTTTATGAATTTCCAGTATTAGAAATAAATGTTAAAATGCCAGAATGGATTCATGTACTTGCAAATGAACATGAAGTCAAAAAGCATTATTTAGAAAAAATTCGAGAAAGTGTTATTGAAGTAGATAAAATAAAAGATGTGGAAAACATAATGAATCATTTTCAAGATAGTGAATATATTGCTAAATCATATATTTCTAATGTAGATACATCAACAGGAATAGTAACATTAAATTTAGAAGCACCTGATTCTTTGTATAATGATGTTTTACAAAGTATTATGGGTACCACTATTACAACTAAAGCAGGGCTTTTAAAAATATTTGCAGAATTTAGTGAAGGTAAAGAAGAATATGATCAAATTAAAAATGCACTTAAAATGGTTAGAAGTACTGGTTATGGAATTGTGTACCCAGGTTTAAAAGATATGAAATTAGATACGCCAGAGATTATTAAACAAGGTAATAGATATGGAGTTAAATTAAAAGCATTAGCTAGTTCGATTCATTTAATTAAAGTTGATGTAGAAAGTACATTTGAGCCAATTATTGGAAGTGAGCTTCAAAGTAAAGAATTAATAAATTATCTAATGAAGGATTATGAGGTACAACCAGATAATATTTGGAAAAGTGAAATATTTGGAAGAAGTTTAGATGAGATAGTTAAAGAAGGTATTCAAGCTAAACTTTCAATAATGCCAGAAAATACAAGATTTAAATTAGGTCAAACTATTACTAAAATCGTTAATAAAGGAGCAAATAATTTAATTGCTATAGTATTATAATAAATAAATAGTAAAAATTATATTTAAAAAAATATGCTATTATATAATGCATATTTTTTATTTTAAAACTTAGAT